>VAXO01000010.1 GCA_005888435.1 Actinomycetota bacterium
TATCCCAGTACCGAGGGTTGATTACCCACGTGTTACTCACCCGTTCGCCGCTGTCCCCAGACCCGAAGGTCTGGTTCTCGCTCGACTTGCATGTGTTAAGCGCGCCGCCAGCGTTCGTCCTGAGCCAGGATCAAACTCTCCGTGAAGAATGATTGCCAGCCGCAAGCGGCCGGCAGTCTTTTCACTTTGAGCTTGTGCTCAAAGTCCGTCCCCGAAGGGACGTGACAGGTTGTTCGTTTCCTCGCCGATCCCGAAGGGTCGGTGAGGTCTCGACGTAAACGCACGCTGCTGAGTTTTCAAAGACCGGCGCTGCTTGGCGGCGTAAAAAAGCCTCCGACTCGCGCCAGAGGCCCAGGGATGCTCGGAGACTTGCGTCGTATCCGTTGCGTCCTGTGGGCGCTCCAGTGTCGAGGTTCAGGGACTGTCCTACGCCGCCCTATCGGGCAGCCGGAGAATGATAGCAGCCCGGCGGGGGCGGTCAAGCACCGCGGAACCGCATGAATCGGCGTTTCCCGGCCTGGACGACGGCGCCCTCGAGGCGCTCGCGGGGGACATTGAGCTCGAGGACCGGCTCGCCGTTGATCTTGACCGCCCCTTGGCTGATCAGCGCCCGCGACTGGCTAGTCGAGGCGGAATCGAAGAAGTCGACCAGCAGCTTGGGCAGGTGGATCTCTCTGTCATCGGGCAGAACTGCCTCTGGCACCTCGTCGGGCGCCTGGTGCTCGCGCACGACGCGCGTGAAGTGCTCCTCCCCCCGCCGCGCACCGTCGTCGCCGTGCCAGCGTCCGACGATCCGCCGTGCGAGCGCGAGCTTCCACTCCATCGCGTCGTCGGGATGCGAACCGTCGTCGACGAGCAGCTCCCACCACTGCGGCAGCGCCGAGTCGGGGATCGACATCGTCTTGCCGAACATCTCCTCGGGTGCCTCGTTGATCCCGATGTAGTTGCCGCGCGACTTCGACATCTTCTCCTCGCCGTCGAGGCCGACGAGCAGCGGATACGTCATGACGAGCTGGGGGTCGAGCCCGTAGTCCGCCATCACGTCGCGGCCGGCGAGCAGGTTGTACAGCTGGTCGGTGCCGCCGATCTCGATGTCCGCCTCGATCGCGACCGAGTCGTACGCCTGCATCAATGGGTAGAGCAGCTCGGAGATGGAGATTGGCTCGTGAGCGGCGAACCTCTTCGCGAAGTCGTCGCGCTCGAGGATGCGCGCAACCGTGATCGTGCGCGCCAGCCGAACGACCTCGGCGTACGACAGCTTCCCGAGCCACTCGCCGTTGAAGCGAATCTCCGTGCGTTCGCGGTCCAGCACGCGGAACGCCTGCTCGGCAAACTCCTTCGCGTTCGCGTCGAGCACATCGTCAGGCAGAACGGGCCTCTCCTCCGACCGCCCCGACGGATCGCCGATGCGCGCGGTGTAGTCGCCGACGATCAGCACGATCGTGTGCCCGGCCTTCTGGAACTCCGCGAGCCGGTCGAGCACGAACGCGAAGCCGAGGTGAATGTCCGGAGAAGTGGGGTCGATTCCGAGCTTCACGCGCAGCGGGCGCTCGAGCTTCAGCTTGCGCTCGAGCTCGCCTGCCGGCAGGACGTTGACCGAGTGACGCGTGAGGTCAGTGGACAACGTGGTCGAGATTCTCGATCTCGATCGGCTCGACGTCGTCGGCGAGGTCGAAACCGAATACCTGCGCGAGAAACGACGCATGCGCCGCGAGCGCACGCTTCTGGTTTTCCGCCTTGCGGAAACCGTGGCCTTCGCCCGCGAACGCGATGTACGCATGCGGGATGCCCCGCTGCTCGAGCGCCTCGACGATCACCTCCGCCTGTGCCGGCGGCACAACCTTGTCGTCTAGGCCTTGCAGCAAGAGGAGCGGCCGCGAGATCGAATCGGCGTGAGTTATGGGCGAACGTTCGCGGTACTTGTCGATCGCCGCGGGCCATGGGCCGACGAGGTACTCGTCGTAGTGGGACTCGAACTTGTGCGTGTCCTCGTGGAACGTGACGAGATCGGCGACGCCGAACTGCGAGGTGCCCGCCGCGAACTCCTCGCGCACCGCGAGCGCGAGCAACGTCGTATAGCCGCCGGCACTGCCGCCCGTGATCTCGACGCGCGCCGGGTCGATGTCGCCGCGCTCGGCGAGGTACCGCGCCGCCGCAGCGCTGTCTTCCACGTCGACCACGCCCCACTCGTCGCGCAGCCGGTCGCGGTACTCGCGGCCGTAGCCGGTGCTGCCGCCGTAGTTGACGTCGACGACGCCGATGCCGCGGCTGGTGAAGAACTGCACCGAGAGCTGCAGGATCGGCGGGACATGAGCTGTCGGCCCGCCGTGCACGTACACGATCAGCGGCGGCAGCTCGTCGTCCGGGCCGGAGAACTCGGAGCTCTTCGGCGCGTAGTAGAAGCCGTGCGCGCCGCCGAAGGTGAGCGCCTCGGGCGTCGACAGGGAGGCGTCGTCGATCGTGAGCTCGCTCGAGCGGCGCACCACCTCCCACCTCTCCGTCTCGGCGTCGATCTGGAGCAGAGAGCTCGGCTCCGTCGGCGAGGCACCGACAGCGACGATGCGCCGTCCGTCGCTCCGGAGCCCGCTCAGATGCGTGTACGGCACATCGACCGGCTTCAGCTTCCCCCCGTCGAGCACCTCGAGCGAATCGACTGCTGCACGCGTTACGAGGCACGCGATGCGCCCGTCGTCCAGGAAGGCAAACCGGCTGAGGTCGAACACCCACTGCGGATAGCCGATCTCGGCCTCCACGTTCGTGAGCGCGTGCACCTCGCCCTCGCGCTCGACGTAGAGGTTCGACCAGCCGCTGCGATCGGAGACGAAGTACAGGTCGCCCTCCTCCCCCCACTCCGGCTGGAAGATCGATTCCGTTTCGGAGCCTGCAATGCGCCGCGCGTTCGAGCACGACCCGTCGTTGGCAAAGTCGCCGATGCAGAGATCGGTGCCCTCGAACGGCATGTGCGGATGGTCCCACGCGAGCCACGCGAGGCGACTCCCGTCCGGGCTCGGCCGCGGCGCCGCATAGAAGTCGCGGCCGCTCGCGACTACTCGTGGCTCCTCCGAGCCGTCGGTCGGCAGGACGACGAGCTCGTTCACCGGCTCGCCGTCGCCATGCGACTCGCGGACGCAGACGATCAGGCGACCGTCGGCGAACACGCGGCCGTCCGCATAGCGCCAGGCATGTGCAGCCGGAGGCTCGGGTGTGATCGGCCGCGGCTCGGCGCCGGGTTCGTCGATCCGGTAGAGGCGGCTGTCGTCGAAGTTCGAGCAGTACACGGTGCGGCCGTCACGGAACCACGCGCCACCGCCGTATTCGTGCACGCGCGTGCGCACGTTGAACGTGGCCGGGACGACGTCGACGGGCGAGCCCCCGTGCAACTGGAAGACGAGCGCCTGCCGCCCTTGCTCCTGCGGCCTGCTCTCCAGCCAGTACAGGCCTTCGTCGTCGACCGACGGGTATCCATAGGCAACACCGCCCTCGTTGGCGACGAGGTCGAGGGTGATCGGAGAGGACCAGGAGCCGTACGGCGCGACGGTCGCCACTGTGCGCGCAACCTACAGCATGTACGGCAAGAGGCCCTGCGCACCGAGCGCGTACCAGACCCCGAAGGCGAGGCTCACGACTCCGAGTGCCGGAGCCACGTGGTGAAAGCAACGCCGCACCGGCGCACTGCCGAGCGCGACGCTCCACCCCGTAGAGAGAAGCGCCATCGAGAGTGCCGTGCAGATCGCGAACACCACAAGCGCGACGACCGCTAGCGCATGGCTGGGAATCGTCGCGAGCAAGAGTAGGCCGACGCCGGCGGTGCCGCCAACCCCGTGAACGACGCCGATCCCGTACGCCTGCAGCCGGCCGCGCGCGCGGTGCGAGTGCGACACGTCGCGGAAAGCGCCGCGATGCCAGCGCGCGAGGAGGACCAGTGCGAGCACCACGATCATGACGCCCACGCTCGTCTCCGCACCCTGTTGCACGGGCTCGGGCAAGTAGGCGCTGTACAGCACCACGGGCAGCCCGAGGACGAACAGCGACGTGGCGTGACCCAAGCCCCAGACAATGCCGAGCTTCGCTGCGCTGCGAGTGGCGCGCTCCTTCCCCGATGCGACCAGCGTGCTGACCGCCGCGACGTGATCGGGGTCGCTCGCGTGCCGCAATCCGAGCAGGATGGCGACCGCGACGACGACCGCCATCGTCGTGCCGTCCGAGAACGAAGCGATTCGTTCGTCGAGCCCGAACATCTCTCTACCTCACTTTCGGGACCGCGTGGATGGTCATGACGACGCCGGCGGCGAGAATCACCACGGCACTCACTGCCGGCAGAAACGATGCGAGCCTCCCGTCGAGGCTCACTCGGCGAAACGCGCTTCGCGCCACCACGGCGACGAGGCCGATGCCTGTGATCGCCAACGCGAGCCCGGCGCTGAAGGCGACGATCAACAACAGGCCGAAACCGAGGCGGTGCAGCGAGATCGCGGCGAGCAGCACGACGAGCGCCGACGGACACGGGAGCAACCCGCCCGAAACCCCGACGGCGATGAGTGAGCGGCGGCTCAGCTCCTGTTCATGATGGTGCTCGTGCGGGTGGCGATGACGCGCGTGACGCCACCGCGCGCGCAGCACTGACGCGCCGATCGCGACGACGAGGACGCCTGACACGAGGTTCAGCCACGGATAGAGCTGGTCCGGCACGACGAAGCGTGACAACACCAGTGTGACGATCCCGAGGGCGAACACGCCGATCGTGTGCGTCGCGGTGACGATCAGACCGAGCAGCGCCGCGTGACGGGGCGTCCCGCGTCTCCCGACCAAGTACGCCGTGACGATCGTCTTCCCGTGTCCGGGAGAGAGCGCGTGCGCCGCGCCCCAGAAGAAAGCGACCGCAAGTGACGCCAGCACAACCCAGGCGCCGAGGTGATCGCGCGCGACGAGCGCTGCGAAGCCGGAGTCCGCGACGCGGTCGGGCGCACGCAGCCCAGCGCCACGTGTCACATGCGGACGTGTCTTAGGGAGAGTCCCCGGGACGAGGCTCGTGTGAACATGTGTGATCTCGAGCGGGCTCGAGAGCAGGTCCTTCGGATACGCGCGCAGCTCGTGGCTCCGGCTCGGTGCGTCGCCGACGACGATCTCTTTCCAGCCGATGCGATCGGCGTAGTTGCGATCGCGATAGGTGACGCCCGCTCGCCCATGCAGGCGCGGGCCGTGCAGGATGACCTCGAATCGCGTCGTCTTCAGCCCGCCCGCACCATTGGGATGCGCGAGCGACCACTCGACGGGAACGAGATGCGCACGATGCCCATCTACCGTCAGCTGGGCGCCGCGCGCGATTCGACGCGCGAGGCCCGGCGCGTCGATCCTTCCAGCCTGGAACGTCGGGATCTCGGCGAGGTCGAGCACGTAGCGCACATAGACGCGCGGACCGGCAACCTCGACGCGGCTGAACCGGTTGATCGTGAAGTTCCCCAGTGGATGCGCTGACGCAGCAGCCGGCGCCACGAGGACAGTGAGCACGACGCAGGTGAGGAGCAGGCGCTTCACGGGTGCCTCCAGTACGGGTTCGTCGCGTGGGCCCTCGCGAGCCAGCGATGCGCCGCGCCCGGATCGCCGAGGCAGCGCTCGATCACGCCGCGGTGGAAAAACTTCGCCGCGTCGCGCGTGCCGAGCCGCAGCGCGAGCTTCGAGTAGCGCAGGGCCTCGCGGCAGTGGTTCGTGCGTGCGAGCGCCCAAGCGAGCACGTCGTCGCCGTCGATCGAGGGCCGCTCGCGCTGGGCGGCTCGTGCGAGGGTCACCGTGCGCTCGAGCTGGATCCTGTGGTCGACGTTGAAGAGTGCGATCTCGAGGTCGACGTTGACGCCGTGCGCTCGCTCGAGCCGGGCGATCGCGGCGACGAGCTCGTATTGACGCTGCGCCGCAGTTCCGTGCAGCAGGTCGCCGTACGTCGCGACGTACTGCGGGAGCGGCAGAATCTCCGATGCGCGTCTGGCCAGGGAGCGAGCGCGGGCGCGGTCGCGGTTCGCCGCTTCGACCTGGGCGAGCCCGTCGAGGGCCGGCGCATACGTTGAGCGGACCTGCAGCGCCGCCCGGAACTCACGCGCCGCGTCGCCGATGCGACCGTTCGACCAGAACAGCTTCCCCAGCTGAGTTTGCGACCAGGCCAGGGCATCGGGCTCGCCCACAGCCGAGTCGACCGCATAGCGCATCGCGCGCTCCGCGCCGGCGACATCCCCGAGCAGCTCGCGCGCGTACGACACACGGGCGTACGAGCTGACGCTCGGCTTGAGCGAGACCATCCGGTCGAACGTCGCGAATGCCTGCCGGTAGCGGCCGAGCTCCACCAGCGCATCGCCGGCGACGCCGTAGCCGGCCGCTGTCGACGGCGAAAGCGCGAGCGCCCGGCGTCCGAGGGCAAGCCCGCGGCGAAAATCGTGACGGGAGAGCGCGACGGACCCGAGCCCGATGGTCGCGGCCAGGTCGTTCGGGACGAGGCGGAGCGAGTGGTGATAGGCAGTCTCCGCACGCGCGTAGTACGAGGCGTCCCCCGTCAAGCGCGCCCGCTGGGCGAACGCGTTCCCGAGCCGGTCGAGCTTCTCCGCCGAGAGCGTTTGCGGCGTAGACGCCGCTCCACCGCCCGAGAAGACCCCGCCGAACAGGAGGGCGGCGGCGGTCAACGCCGCCGCCGCGCCCCCAAGCAACAACCGCAACTTCACGGCTTCTGCTGGCCCTTCGTATTCTCGAAGCCGCTGAACGGATCGGCCTGGTACGGAAACGTCGTCATGTACGGCACGTCGTTCTCGTCCACGCCGTCACCGAGCGGCAGGCTGTGCCCGATGAGGACACCGCCGACCGCACGCTCCGCGATGTCGATCACGTCGTCCTCGAGGCGTCGCCCGTTCGGCCAGCCTGCGAGGTCGCCACCGAGCACGCCGAGGCGATTGCCCTTGCCGACCGGCGCCGTTGGTGCGATGGCGAGGTTCAGTCGGAGCTCGTCGGCATCCGTCGGCCCGGTGTAGTTGAGGTTCGGCTCCTTCAGGCCGGTGAGCAGAACCGAGACGAGGTCGCTGCGGTTCGTCTCCTGGAACGGCCCGAACTGCGGGTAGAGCTGGTTGAGCAGGTGCGCGAGAACGGGGCTCGAGTAGTACTGCTCGAACTGCTTGTCCTTGTCCGGCGTCGACGCGTTCCACTTGTCCTTCAGCGCCGTCGGGATCAGCACCTCGTTGATCAACGGGTTCCCGAGCCGAGAGACCTGCACCCATTTCGCCTCGGCACGCTTGCCTTCGACGGTGATCTTCGGGCGTTCTGCCGCGGCCCAGATGCCCACGACGTGATTGCCGCCGTTGTCGAGTTGGGACAGCGGCACCTGCAAGGCGATGGAGTGCACCGCGTAGCCGGCGAAGAAGTCCTTGCCGCCGCCGGTCGCACCTGTCCCGTGACGAATCGCGACGAGATCGAAGATCGAGCCGATGTCGCCGAAGAACCCGTCGTCCCGCTGGCCGGCGAAGACCTTCGAACCGTCATTCAAGTCATGGACCCCCGCCATTGCCAGTGCGTGGTAGTTCGCCGTCGACCGCGGCCCGATGTTGTCGGGCGGCGTCAGCAGCCCGCTGCCCACCACCCGCGACGACTTCCCGTCGAGCCGCGTGACGGTGTACTTCTGCTGCGTGTTCTGGAGGAACGCAACCGGCGCCTGGTTCGCGAACCGGAACCGCCAGGTGACGTCGGGCTTCCCGTCGCCGTTCTTGTCCGCGTACACGACGTACCGCGCTGAAGGCGAGAACGTGTACCAATTCGGCCCGGCGGCGGGATCCTCGCCGGGGATGTAGTTGGCCATGACCGTCACCGTGCCCGGCCGATCCGGGCTGCGGAACGCGTACGTATCGGTGTTGTCCGCGGATGGGTCCTCCGAGATCAGCGGCGCCTCCCGGTGGCTCGATGCCTCGGCTGCCGAGGGGCTTCCGCCCCGCGACGCAAGCGCCGTGACAAGCGCTGCCGAGGCTGCGACCGCCAGGAGAACGACTGCGAGCTTTCGCATCGTCCTGTCGCTCCTTTCAGTGGAGACCTGCATGTCGGCGCTGATTCGCCGCGGCCGACGAACCGGTTCGGACCCATGCGCGAATATCCGGCGATGCCCCGGTCGTTTGCGCACCTCTCCGACGAAGCCGTCGTCGCGCTCGTCGCGCGCTCGGACCAGGAGGCGCTGGCCGAGCTCTACGACCGCTTCGGACGGGTCGCGTACGGATTGGCGCTACGCGTCCTGCGCGACGACAAGTTCGCCGAGGACGCGGTGCAAGAAGGGTTCCTCGCAGCTTGGCGGAACGCGGACCGTTTCATGCCCGAGCGCGCGAAGGCGAGCACGTGGCTTCTGACCTTCGTGCACCGGCGCGCGGTCGACCTCGTCCGGCGCGAAGACCGCCGCCGCGCCGAACCGCTTCCGAAAACGGGCGAGCCCGCGCCGAGCGGTTCCGCGGAGGAGGACGCGTGGCTCCACTTCGAGCGCGAGCGCGTGCAGGCCGCGCTACGGCAGCTCCCGGACCAGCAACGCGAAGCGCTCGAGCTCGCTTACTACGGAGGCTTTACGCAGTCCGAGCTCGCAGAGAGGCTCGGGCAGCCCATCGGTACGATCAAGAGCAGGATGTTCGCGGGGCTCGCGCACTTACGCGAGTTGCTCGCGGAGCCCAACGGAGAAAGCGCATGGAAGCCAACGCCCTTCACGACCTGACGGCGGCGTACGCCCTCGACGCCCTCGATCCCGGCGACGTACGGGAGTACGAGGCGCACCTGGCCCGCTGCGAGCGCTGCCGGGCCGAGCTCGCGTCGCTCTCGGAAGCTGCCGGCGCGCTCGCGTACGCGACCGAAGCGCCCGCGCCGCCGGCGGAGCTCCGCGCGCGGATCCTCCAACAAGCACAACGCGAGCGGCGGAACGTCGTGCCGCTGCGCCCGCGGTGGGCCCTTCCCGCCGCTGCGGCAGCCGCTGTCGTGGCCGCTTGCGCCGCCATCGCGCTCGGAGCCTGGGCGGTGTCGTTGCACGGCAAGCTCGATCGGCAGCAGCGAGTCGCAGCGGTGCTCGGCGACCCCGCGGCCGCGCGGAACGGGCTGGCCGGCGACCGCGGCACCCTTGTCGTGTCGGCGAACGGCGACGCGGTGCTCGTGCTCAAGCGGCTCGCGGCGGCGCCGCCTGGCAAGACCTACGAGGCGTGGGTCGCCCGCGGCGGCAGCCCGCAGCCCGCCGGGACCTTCGAGGGCGGCCCGCAGCACAGCGTCGTTCTGCTCGGCCAGCGCGTTCCGCAGGCCGCGAAGGTGCTCGTGACGGTGGAGCACTCCGGCGGCTCGGACGCTCCCACGACGCAGCCTTTTCTGAGCGTCCAGAACTCCGCTCAGAGCTAGAATCCCCCGCTTGCTTCGTCGCAGACGTAGTACATCCGCGTCCCCAGCCAATGGACGCAGGCGCCGGATCCGGAAGCTCCGCCTCCTCGTCCTCCTCCTGCTGCTCCTCCTCTTGGGATTCTCGGCGTTCAGCTTCGGGCTGATCACGGCCGTCGCCAGCCAGGTCCCGAACTGCGACCCCCGGCAGGTGCCGCACGAGGTCGACGGTCACATCTACGCGAACGACGACCACACGATCCTGGCGACGCTGCGCGGGGCGGAGAGCCGCATCCTCGTCGACTCCGACCAGATCTCCCCGATCATGCGGCAGGCGATCGTCGCGGTCGAGGACAAGCGCTTCTACGAGCACAACGGCGTCGACCTCCGAGGCATCGCGCGCGCCGTCTGGGCCGACGTCGCGCACAAGGGCGTCGTCCAGGGTGGCTCGACGATCACGCAACAGCTCGTCAAGAACTCCTGCGTGACGAGCGCGCGCACGATCAGCCGCAAGCTGAAGGAGGCCGCGCTCGCATGGCAGCTCGAGCAGCACTGGCAGAAGCTGCGGATCCTCACCGCCTACCTGAACACGATCTACTTCGGCAACGGGGCGTACGGGATCCAGCGCGCGGCACAGACCTACTTCAACACGACCGCCTCGCGGCTGACGCTCGCCGAGGCAGCACTGCTGGCCGGAATCCCGTCCGATCCGAGCCGCTACGACCCGGTGACGAACCCCAAGGCCGCCCGCGCAAGGCGGCTCGAGGTGCTGCAGGCGATGCTCTCGCAGGACGACATCTCGCCGACCGACCTCCACCGCGCCGACGCCGCCCCGCTGCCGCGCGCGCAGGACGTCCACCTGCCGGGCATCGAAGGCCCGGCCCCGTACTTCGTCAATTACGTCAAGCAGCAGCTGATCGAGAAGTACGGGACGCGTCACGTGTTCGGTGGCGGGCTCGACGTCCAGACGACGATCGACCTCCGGCTGCAGAAGCTCGCGCGCCACGCGATCCAGAGCGTGCTGAAGGAGCCGAACGGCCCGTCCGCCGCGCTCGTCGCGGTGCGACCCCGGACCGGGGAGATCCTCGCGATGTACGGCGGCGACAACTTCCGCCAGAGCCAGTTCAACCTCGCCGTCCAGGGCGAGCGGCAGCCGGGATCCTCGTTCAAGCCGTTCGTGCTTGCGACAGCGCTGAAGGAGGGCATCTCACCGTCGACGACGTTCCCCTCGAGACCGGTGAGCATCTTCATCGGCGACAAGTACTGGCCGGTGCACAACTACGAGAACGACTACATCGGGTCGGGCGACCTCGTGACCGCGACCGCAGTCTCCGACAACAGCATCTTCGCCCAGCTGACCAAGCTCGTCGGGCCGGCCAACGTGGCAAAGACGGCGCACCAGGTCGGCATCACGCGGCACCTGAACCCGTACTTCGCGATCGGGCTCGGCGCCGATGCCGTCAGCCCGCTCGAGATGGCGCGCGCGTTCTCGACGTTCGCGAATCAGGGACGCCGCGTCGACGGCAGCGTCTTCGGCAACCGGCCGCGCGCGATCGCGCGCATCTCCAATGCGACCGACAAGCTCATCGACAACAACCGTCCCGTCTACCGCGCCGCCCTCACTCCCGACCAGGACGCATTGCTGACGAACATCCTCGAAGGCGTCATCCGCTCGGGAACGGGGAAGCTCGCAGCTCTGCCGGACCGCGTTGCGGCAGGCAAGACAGGGACGACGGAGAACTACGGCGACGCCTGGTTCGTCGGCTACACGCCGCAGCTCGCGACGGCGGTGTGGGTCGGTTATCCCAACAAGCTCAAGCCGATGCTGACGGACTACCACGGTGAGGCCGTCGCGGGCGGGACGTTCCCTGCAGAGATCTGGCGCGTGTTCACGCAGCTCGCCCTCGCCGGAACGACGCCGGAGTCGTTCCCGAACTACTCGTACCCGTACGCGACCTCGAAGCGCGTCGTCTGGCGCGACGGCAGGCTGCAGCTCGACAACGGGCTCTGCCGCGAGACGGCGCTCGTGTCGTACTTCGCGGGCCGCGGGCCGGCGCATACGGCCAACTGCAAGAAGAACGAGGTCGAGATCCCGCGCGTCGTCGGCATGTCGCTGGCACGCGCGAGGCTGCGCCTCGCCGGCCAGCCGCTGACGCCGAACATCGTCTACAAGCCCGCGCAGCCGAAACAGCGAGTCGACCTGGTGCTCGACCAGTTCCCGCGCCGCGGCCGCGCCTCCTCCTGGGACACCGTCACACTCGTGCTCGCCAAGCCTTTGCACGGTGTCGTGCCGCGTGTGATCGGGCTCTCGGTTCCGCAGGCGCGCGGACGGTTACGCGCGCGCGGCCTCGTCCCCGGAATCGCCCGGTTCGCCGAAGGGCGCGGCGGCCGCGTGCTTGCACAGTTCCCCGTGCCGGGCGTTGCGGCCGCGCCGGGCATGCAGGTCAAGCTCGTGGTCGGCCCCGGCTGATGTATGGGTTGTCCGCTTCCAGGTAGCGCCAGCTGAGCTCCGTCGCGCGCGTGATGCCGATCCTCGGGCCGGTCACGATCTCCGGCACGTCCTTGCGCTCGCGCAGACTGAACGGCGGACGGTAGAGCGGCAGGCCGTCGTGCGCGCGCGTCACGCCGAGCGCCTGACAGAGCTTTCCGGGCCCGGAGCAGAGCGCACGCAGGTCGTCGACGCCGCGGCGGCGGCGCTGCTCGTCGATGCCGGCGGTCGGCTCCAGAGCCCTGACCAGCGCCGCCTCGGGAACGCCGTCGGGTCCGCAGACGAGGTTCAGGCACCAGTGGATGCCGTACGAGCGATACACATAGGCGTGCCCCGACGGGCCGAACATCGACTCGTTGCGCGGCGTGCGTCCGCGGTAGCCGTGACTCGCGGGATCCTCCTGGTCGTATGCCTCGACCTCGACGATGCGGCCGCCGACGCCGTCGACGAGCAGCGTCACGCCGATGAGGTCGGGTGCGACCTCGTGCACGCTGCGCGCGAAGAAGCTACGCCCGAGCAATTGGCTTGCTCGCGTCGTAGCGGGCGAGCGCCGGGAACAGGAGCGCGAGGATCCCGCAACCGGCCACACAGAGGATGCCGCCCGAGGCAATCGCGACCGTGAGGTTGGTCGCATTCGCGAGCGCCCCCGCCTCGAGGTTGCCGACCGACGGCGCCGCCGCCACCTGCATGAACTCGATGCCCGAGACGCGCCCCAGCATCTCGTTCGGCGTGATGCGGTAGAGCATCACCGAGCGCAGGATCGCACTGATCTGGTCGCCGAAGCCGGCAAGACCGAGCAGCAACAGGGCGAGCCAGAAGCGGTGCGCGAAGGCAAACGCGAAAATCGCGACTCCCCACAGCGAGGCAGACAGGATCACCCCGACGCCCTGCCGCCGCAGGTGACGCAGCGGCCCTGACAACAGCGACACGAGGAGCGCGCCCGCAGCCGGCGCCATGTAGAGGTAACCGACGAGCGACGGATCGTGGAAGCGGTCGCTCGCAATGGGTGCGAACAGCGCCGACGGCATCCCGAAGATCATCGCCACCGTGTCGACGAGGAAGAACCCGAGGATCACGGGCTGGTGCCGCACGTACGTGAACCCCGCCTTGATCGAACCCCAGCTCGCGCGCTCTGCGTCCTCGCGTGCGACAAGGCGCGGCAGCAGGAACACGGCGAAGAGCGCAGCGACGTATGAGAGCGAGTCGCCAAGGTAGATCCACTTCAGCTCGACGAACTTGAGCAGGATGCCGGCGACGCCGGGACCTGCGACGGCGCCGAGCTGCGACGTGACGCTGTTCAGGGCCGACGCGGAGATGAAGTTCGCCTGGTCGACGAGCTGCGGCGTCATGGAGCGCTGCGCGCCCGCCCCGATGCTGAAGGAGGAGGAGATGATCAGCTGCGATGCGTAGAGCGCCCAGACGTGCGGGTCGTGCAGTGCGGCGTTCAGAGCGAGACCGAGGCTGCCGGTGACCATCCCGAGCTGCTGGACCAGCATCAGGCGCCTTCGGTCGACGGCGTCGGCGATCGCGCCGCCGATCACGGTGAGCGTGAGCAGCGGCACGAGATGCGTGAGCGAGATCAGCCCGACGGCGAGCTTCGAGCCGGTCAGCTGGTACATCTGGTACGCCAGCGCGACCTCCGCGATCTCGGTGCCGATGAAGGAGATGCCCTGGCCGAACCAGAGGCGCCGGAACGCCGGGTAGCGTCGGAGCGGCGTCAGGTCGAGCGCGAAGCGCGCGATGAAGCCGCGGCGTTCCGCGGCGGCGACCCCCGGCTCGTCCGTCAAAAGAGCTTGTTCTCGTCTGGAGCCCGTGTGCTCGCCTCGAGGAGGCGGCGTGCACGGCGTCCGAGATCCGTGAGGTCGACCCGGCCGGCCTGCGCCTGCTCGGCAAGGCGCTCCGCCAGGTCGAGCGCCTCGTCGACGAGCGCCGAGTTGGCGGCCGTGTCGTGTCCCATGTCGTGCAGGATCGTCCGCTCGGTCCGGGAGGCGACGATCGGATCAGGGACGCCTTCGATCCAGACGCGTGTGCGCCGGCCGTGTCCCCGCTCCCCCTCGGGGAGCGGCTCGAGTGCGTAGATCCGGTCCGCGCGTGCGTACTTGCCGAATCCGAGGAAGATCATGCGCGCCGGTTCAGCCACGCGCCGATTCTTACTTGAAGAAGGTGTCGTCGTGGCTGTACGCCGGGGCGCAGCAGCAGAGGAACCGAAGCTGCGACACGGCTACGCACTCGTGCCACGCGCCTGGTCGGATCAGGGCGGCGTCGCCGGGCCGAATGCGCCTGCGCTCGCCGTCGATCTCGAGCTCACCCTCTCCTTCGAGCACGAAGTAGATCTCCTCGCTCGCCCGGTGGTAGTGCCGCTGCGTCGTCTGACCCGGTGCCAGGGTGGCCTCGGCCAGGCTCTGCCCCTGCGTGTGATGCAGCTCGCGGATCGTCGATCCGTCTTTGGTCGTGAACGGCGACGCTGAGGCGAGCGAGTTGACGTGCACCGCCTGGTAACTATCTCAAAACCCAAGGCGCGCCCAATCGGAGCCCCTTCGGGGGGTCGCCGACCGTCGTTTCAGCACCGAAAGAGATATGAGCCGCCATGAAGAGCCCGCCTCTCCCGCTCGTCGCCGTCAGCGCCGCGTTCGTGGTCGGTTGCGGCTCGACGACGCCGCAAGCATCCTCCCCACCCGTCTCGACTGTGCCACCGAAGTCGAGCTGCTCTTCGTATTTTGGCGGCGGCGTCGCCGTCGCGATGTGCAGCAACAAGGTGGCACAAGGATCACAACCATTCACCATCACGCTGCGCGGACCCGGGGCGCGGTCTGGTTCGGCGCCGGGGATCGCGCAGGCGATGGGCGACGCAATCGGCGACGGCGAGCGCTTCGAGATCGGGCCGACGCCGGACGGCGCCGAGTTGCTCGCACGATTTGAGATTCCTCCGCGGCGCGCACTTGCGACCGCGGTGTTCCGCATCCCTGCGAGCGCGAAAAGTCAGGAAGTCGAAGCCGAGGTCTCCGTTCATGGGGATGACGTGGACACACATCTCCGACTCGGTTCTGGGCAGAGATTGCCAGCGGTGTACATCTACGTGCCTGCCGGCTACTAACGCCGCCGTCACCCGACGGGTCGACGGCGAGAGATGCCTCGCGCCCGAGCCTTAGTGACTACTCAAGAGCGGCCGATAGGCCAGTCGGCGGTGGCGCTCACGGCGGTGGCGTCGTGGGAGAGCACGCTCGCGCAGCCTTTGGCGGCCCGGCCGGAGCCCTCAGCCGATCTTCTCCGCCAGCTCGACGATGATCCCCTCCGGGCCGCGACGTAGCAGAGCCATAGATGTCTTGGTAGTTCTCACCTCGCCAACGAGCTCCCCGCCGCGCGCTCGCACGCTGGCGACGGCGGCGTCGATATCGTCGACTGCGAATGTGACATGGCGGATGCCCGGAGTGTTCGCCGGCGCGCGCCGGTCGCCGCCACGGCCCGACGGGGCGTGAAACTTCGACAGCTCGAGCCGTCCGTGGCCATCAGGGGTCTCCAGCATCGCGATCTCCGAGCGGACGCCCTCGAGACCCACCACGCGGTCCACCCAACCGCCCTCGACCGAGCCCTCGCCCTTCAGCTTGAGTCCGAGCTCGACGAAGAACGCCTTCGCGGCCGCGAGGTCGTCGACCACGATGCCCACGTGATCCATGCGTTGGATCGTCATGCGCTCGACGGTAGCGTTGCTTCCGGGCTGGGGGTAAACAGCTTCCAGTGCCCCTCGGAGACGACTTCGACGGTGCCGTCGGTCACTTTGATGGCGGTCTGATCGTCAATCGCGTACGCCGGCACCTGCATACCGGCGGCCCACCTTTCTGCGTCGGCCATGGTGTTCTTCGGCAGGTCCTCGTGATCGAGGTGCGGAAACATCGAAAAGCCGACCACCCCCAGCGTTTCATCGCCACCGGTGGGCGGCTTCCACCTGACGAAGTGCTCTCCGATGTTGGGGGCCATCACGATGCTCCCGGCACTCAGTCCCACATAGACCGCGCGCAGCGACGGCAAGAGGTCCGCCAGTCCGGACTGCCGCATCCAGTAGCACAGATACAAGGGATCGCCGCCATTCACCAGCAGGACGTCCGTCTTCTGGACCAGGGGGACCCACTGCTCTTCATCGATGCTGGGCAGCGCCGTGAGCTCGAGCACCCCCAACGACTTCCAACCCAACTCGCACATGGGTGTTCTGGGCTCCTGTCCGCTGATGAACCTCCATGCCAGTTCGGGTTGCCCGAAGGCGTGCGTCGCCGTCGGAATGCAGAGGGCGTTGGACTCGGGAATCGGTTTGCCCAGAAGGTCGACCAGCGCGTCGTGGATGCTCGCGTTCTTGATGCCAGCGGAAGTGAGAAGAAACCTCATGGGTGCTCCTTCGCTCGCGGTTAGGCGTGGTGCTTCCCTCAGCCCGGAGTG
>VAXO01000011.1 GCA_005888435.1 Actinomycetota bacterium
CATGTGCACGGACGACGCCGGCTTCAACAGGATCCCCTCGCCGCTCGGCAGGCCGCGCCGGCCGAGCAGTCCCCTCATGCGCGTGAGCGCCGTCTCCGCGAGGAGACAGCGCTCACACACGATCGTTCCGTCTTCGCGACGAAGCGCGACTGTTTGCAACTAGAACCCGATGTGGATGTGGTTGTAGTGATCTGCCAGCGGGAACGACGGTCCGCCGAGGCCGAGCAGTGAAATGACCTGCCGCGGCATGACCTCCTGCGGCAGGAGCAGGATCTCACGAACGGTGCGCTCGGTGATGCCACCAGGCTGCTGATGGCCCTGGATCGGCACGCCCCCGACGGCGGAGATGTCGGCCGCCCGGCCGTAGATGTGCGCCGAGACGACGCCGGGCCGCGCGTACAGGCGGTGGCCGGAGAGCAGGCAGGACACCGTGACCGAGCCGAACGACTCGCGCAGGTACGCGATCATGGCGAGGACGCGGACATCGATCTTGTTCGAGACGATGTCGTTGCGACCGCCCTGATAGATCGAGATGTTCGGATCCGAGAGGACCTTGCTCGCGATCGCGGCTTTCGAGGCCTCCAGGCCGTTGACGAGCGCGTCGAGCCCAATCGCGCGGTCGTACCGTGCGAGTGCCGTCGCCTTGTCGGCGAAGCGTGAGTCGCCCGAGTACGCGACGACCCGCGACCAGTCGCCGCGCGACGGGCCGAACGAATCGAGGCGCGAGGCGAGGCGGCCGAGCGTCACACGGTCGGCGGGGATGTGACCCGTCGCGCCGCGGGCGCGGAGGATGCCGAGCATCACGGCCCAGTCGACGCCGCCGCTCTTGGCCGCCTGCTTCAGGTTCGCGGCGAACTTCGGCGAGAGGCGGACAGCCGGCGGGGTCGGATCGGGCAGCGGGGAGTTGAGCCAGATCGTGGCCGCGTTCGCCGGACCCTCGATCTCGGGCTTCGGGGCGGGCTTCGACTTCGGCAGGAGCACCTTCCGGAGCTGCACCCACTGACGCTGCGCGTCGTTGCGCCGCCCGCCGGAGCGTGTGCTTCGGCCCGTCGAGCCGGACGAGTTGCCGGTCGCATTCGAGGACGAGCCCTGCGGCGACGACGAGGAGGACGAGCCGCTGCTCACCTGCGTGAAGCCGCCGTCGGATGTGCCGGCGGACGAATCCGCGACATTCGCGGAGTCCGTCGACGCGGACGGATCGGTGGCCGGCGCCGAGGAATCGGCAGCAGCCGAAGTGTCGCTCGACGAGGCGGACTCGTCGGCCGCAGGAGCAGCTGACTCGTCGGCCGCGGGAGCGGCCGCTGACGACGAATCGTCAGACGTCGTCGTGGTGGCCTCGATCGCGGACGAGTTGTCCTCGGCGATCGAGGCAGAGAAGTTGCCCGCGACTGCCGCGAGCGAGGCGCCCGCGAAGAAGAGGGTGGTGAAGACAAAGGTCTTGGCGAGCCGGCGCTTGCGCCCCATGGGCTCACCGGACGTTGCCTCGTCGGGAGACGGCTTGCCGCCGAAATCCCAGTTTTCGTTGCGAGTGAACCATCGTGGCATTGCCGTTTGCTCCTTCTGGAATCGAGCCCCTGGCCGCCACGAGGGGCGCGGAATGTGGCCTGTTGAATTCCTCCGCAGCCGCTTGCGGTGCTCCCGGTATCGGTTCTCAGCCCCGGAACCTCTCCCTCACCTAAGGGAAACGGTGGGCCGGATCACCCGACCGAGGGACGCGCCGATGCGCACGCAGGGCGATGTAGCGAGGGAAATGGCCGTTACGCGAATGCGCCGCGTGTCGAGGCGCACGCCCGAGCACTAGAGAAGGTGGTGAAAGAAACTCGTGACGTTCACTGATCTCGTTACTTACTTCCGCGCACGCTTCGGCGTCGAGGAGGGCCAGACGATGGCCGAGTACGGCGTCGTCCTCGCAGTGATCACGGCTCTCGTGGTCGCAGCAATCCTCGCCCTTTCGGGCGCGATCTCCAACGCGCTGGACACTGTTCGGGGCTACCTGTAGATCGCAGCTCGGATGGAGTTGATCTCAGCGGGGCCCGAAAGGGCCCCGCGGTCGTTCCCTCACCCAAGTGAAGTTGCGAACGGATCACCCGGCCGAGGGATGCACGCAAGCTCGCTTCGAAACGATGAATCGGACGAGATTGACCGGACAGGCGAAGCGGCGCGCCTCAGAGAGAAAGGACGTTAGCGGCGTGTTCCACATGTTCGCCCGAATTCCAGTCGATTCCACCTCAACGACCTCCAGCACCATTGCCCTTACCGGCGCGCTGAGCGCCCTCGAGACGCGAAAGGGGGTGAATCCATCGTGACGTTCACTGACATGGTCGCTTACTACCGCGCGCGCTTCGGCGTCGAGGAGGGCCAGACGATGGCCGAGTACGGCGTCGTCCTGGCTGTGATCACGGCTCTCGTCGTGGCGGCGCTGCTCGCCCTCTCGGGCGCCATCGCTAACGCGCTTAACGCAGTTCGGGGCTACCTGTAAGCCAGACAGCAAACGATCGGCACAAGGAGTTCATCGTGACGAAGCACAACGGAAGGCGAATCGAAAAGGCGCTCGCGTTTCTCTCGCGCGAGGCTGCCCAGGCGAAGCCTGACAACACGGTGGTTCTCTCCGTGATCTCCGGGACTTCGCTCCTGGCGGTCACAAGGGTGCCGGGCAGCGCTGTGACAGCACTGACAGGGCTGGTGCGGCTGTTCACGTAGCCGCCCCAGGTATCAGGCGGGGCCCTCCCCCAGTGGTGAGGGCCCCGCGAACTTTTTCAACACGGAGACAACGTGCCGCACATGACGAACAAGTTGAAGAACGAACGGGGTCAGACGATGACGGAGCTCGCGTTGGTGCTCCCGATCCTCGTCGTCATCGTCCTCGCGATCGCGCAGTTCGGCGTCGCGTTCAACAACTACGTCACGGTCACCGATGCCGCACGTGCGGCGGCGCGCAAGGGCGCCGTCTCTCGGGAGTCGGGAGATCCGCGGGGAGACTGCCAGGCAGCAGGTTACGCAGCCGGGCAGAACCTCAACAACCCCGGCACCGACTTCGTGGTGACCTGCTCCTCCTCCTGGGGCATCGGCTCCGACGTCACCGTCACGGCCTCCTACCCGTACTCGATCAGCCTCCTGGGCTGGGTCGTGGCGAGCGGACGGCTGAACACGACGATGAAAGAGCGAGTCGAATGAGCTTCGCGCGCCTGAAGTCCGAGCGTGGCCAGGCATTCGTGCTGGCCGCTGTGGCCATGGTGATGTGCATGGGCATGGCCGCCCTCGTCCTGGACGTGGGCAACTGGTTCCGCGACAAGCGTCGCCTGCAGGGCACGGCCGACGCCGCCGCACTCGCGGGCGCGCAGCAGCTTCCCGACGACTCCGCCGGCGCGGCGTCGCAGGCGATGAGCTACGCGAACAGGAACGGCGGCGATGTCGCCGGCGGCGACATCGTGATCACCTCGCAGTACCAGCCGAACGACACGATCACGGTCACGGGCCGGCGGAACGACCCCGGGATCTTCACCAAGGTCATTGCCATCCCCGGTGCCGACCTCACGGCGAAGGCGACGGCGCGGGTCGGCCCGCCGACGGAGGCGCTGCACGTCGCGCCGATGGTCGTCTACTGCGGCCACTCGCTGATCCAGAACTGCAACAACGACCACACCCCGCAGTTCAACGTCCCGACCACGATGGACTACGACCCGATGGGCGCCCCGGGTGCCTTCGGGATGCTGAACCTCGACGGCGAGAACGGCACGATCGGCTCGTCGACCGAGTCCGCGTGGATCACCGACGGGTTCGACAAGTACCTCGGGCTCGGCAAGTACAAGTCCGACCCGGGTGCGAAGTTCTCATCGCAGAACCTGCAGGGGGCGCTCGACGACCGCATCGGCACCGTCCTGCTCTTCCCGGTCTTCAAGACGCTGGACGGGACAGGGCAGAACGCCGAGTACGAGATCATCGGCTGGATCGGGTTCTACCTGACGAGTTACGACGTGCACGGCAACAGCGCCACGCTGCACGGCTACTTCACGCAGTACATCGCCGAAGGAATCCTCTCGAAGCACGGCCCGGGCTCCGGCGGCGTGCCCTCAAGCTTTTTCGGCGTTAAGTCGATTCAACTCATCGAATAGCCGCACCTCAAGTCCTCAGGCCCTTCACACGAAAGAGAAAGGACTATGAACTACCGCGTCAAAAACATCGGCATCGCCGTCGCGCTGGCCGCTCTCGCCGCCATCCTGACGAGCGTTTACGTCGTCAACTACAAGCGCCATGTGCAGAACGGCGAGCACAAGGTTCCGGTGTACGTCGCCGCCAAGGACATCCCGGCGGGCACGAGTGGCGCGGAAGTCGTCGACCAACACATGTTGAAGAAGGTGACGGTGCCGAAGAAGGCCATCGTCGCCGGTGCGATCTCGAGCCCCGAGCAGTTGTCGCAGTACATCGCGACGCAGGATGTGTACGAGGGCGAGCAGGTCAGCACGCGCCGCTTCGCTCCCCCGAGGGAGCAGGGCATCCGCGCACAGATCAAGGGCACGCAGCGTGCCTACCAGGTCGAGGGTGACCAGCATCAGCTCATGTCCGGCACGCTGAAAGCCGGCGACCATGTCGACGTCGTCGGTACGTGGGGCATCAAGAACCCCGGGCAGGGCTCAAACAGCGAGGAGGCGATCGTCAGCCGCGTCGTGCTGCGCGACCTGCTCGTGCTGACGCCGGCCGCAGAAGGCACGGGCGGCGGCGCGGTCACATCGTCGAGCCAGCAGTCCGCGTTCGTGCAGCTGCGGATGACCGACTGGCAGGCCCAGAAGATGATCTGGATTCAGAAGAACAGCGAGGACAACGGGGCCGGCTGGCATCTCGAGCTGCGTCCCCCGAACGGCTCGCTCGACAGCGCCAACACGTACATGGATTCAGCCCTGATGCTGTTCGACGGGCCCGGTAAGCGCCCGCCGGCGTGGGCTGGGAGCTTTGGGAGGCCTCACTGATGTCCGCCACTGACAACACACACCGCGTGCGGCTGTACGCCACCGGATCCTGCGAAGGGTTCGACAAGCTGCGCGACTCACTCGCAAGCCATCCCGAGGTCGAGATGGTCGGCTCGAGCACCGACGTCGCGAGCGGCGCCGGCACACTCGCCGGCGGCCACCTCGAGGCGGTCCTGCACGCAACGCGGAGCACGAGCTTCCCGGCCGACGAGATCAACGCGATCCGCTCGCACACGCGGGCGCCGATCCTGCTGGTCGCCTCGAGCGGCTCGGCTGGCCTGTTGGAGCAGGCGCTGGACGCAGACGTGTCCGACGTCTTGCTGCTCCCGCAGCTCGTCGAGAACGTCGTCTTCGCGATCCGCAAGTCGACCCACAGCGGTCGCCGGCACGCCAGCTCGAACGGCGGCGGCGGCCGCCACGGCAAGATCGTGACGGTGTTCTCGCCGAAGGGCGGGACGGGCAAGACCGTCATGGCGACGAACCTCGCCACCGCGTGCGCGAAGTTCGAGGGGCGCAAGACGCTGCTCCTCGACCTCGACCTCCAGTTCGGCGACGCCGCGATCATGCTCGGCGTCGAGCCGGAGAAGACGATCTACGACTTGGTCGTCGCTCCTGGCGAGCTGGATTCGGAGAAGCTCGCTGGCTACACGACGAAGCACGCGTGCGGCCTGTCGGTGCTGCCTGCACCGCTGCGCCCGGAGGACGCGGAGCTCGTCACGGAGGCGAAGCTCGGTCGGCTGCTCGAGGTTGCGCGGGAGTCGTTCGACGTGATCGTCGTCGATACGTCCCCGTTCTTCCACGGCCCGATGCTGGCGACGCTCGACCGGACGGACGAGTTGCTGCTCCTCTGCTCGCTCGACGTGCCGACGCTGAAGAACCTCCGCCTCGCACTGCAGACGCTCGACCTCCTGTCGTTCCCGAAGTCGCGCGTCAAGATCGTCCTCAACCGCTCGAACTCGAAGGTCGGCATGAAGCCGAACGAGGTCGAGGGCGCGCTGGGGATGAAGGTGCGCTTCGAAGTGCCGTCGGATCGCGCGGTCCCGCTGGCGGTCAACCGGGGCAACCCGGTTGTGATCGCCGAGGAGTCCGCCGATGTCTCCCGCGCCATCAAGTCGATGGCCAAGGAGATGTTCCGGGCACCGAAGGAGGAGGCGGCGAGCAAGAAGCGTCGGATCATCCCAGCCTTCTCGAAGGCATAGGCCATGGGCCTCCACGACAGGCTCAAGACCTCCAACGGAGCGGGCGGGGCGACCGCCGAAACGCACCTGGGCGGCGGCGCCGTCCAGGAAGTCGCGGCCGACTTCAAGATCCAGGACCCGTACGCGGAGCTGAAGACCCGCATCCACCACGCGTGCATCGCGACGCTGGGTGCGGAGCTCTTCAAGCGCGAGGCGACGGGCGACCTGAACGAGCGCGTCACGCGCGCGGTCACCGAGCAGCTGGTGCTCGACCGCACCCCGCTGACGCGCGAGGAACGGCGCCAGATCATCCGCGAGATCACGGACGACATCCTCGGCTACGGGCCGCTGGAGCCGTTCCTCCGTGACGACTCCGTGACGGAAGTGATGGTCAACGCATATGACCGGATCTACGTCGAGCGACTCGGCAAGATCGAGCGCACGCCGGCGGCGTTTGCCGACAACTCGCACCTGCTGCGCATCATCGACAAGATCGTGTCGCAGGTGGGACGGCGAGTTGACGAGGCGTCGCCGATGGTCGACGCTCGCCTACCCGACGGCTCCCGCGTGAACGCGATCATCCCGCCGCTCGCCCTGAGGGGCCCGACGCTGACGATCCGGAAGTTCTCGCGCGACCCGTACACGATGAACGACCTGATCTCCTTCGGGTCGATCTCGCCGAAGGCGGCGCAGTTCCTTGCGAGCTGCGTGAAGGGGAAGCTCAACATCCTCATCTCCGGCGGTACGGGCACCGGTAAGACGACGACCCTCAACGCGATGTCGGCGTTCATCCCGAACGACGAGCGCATCTTGACGATCGAGGACGCGGCAGAGCTTCAGCTCCAGCAGGAGCACGTGATCACGCTCGAGTCGCGCCCGCCGAACATCGAGGGCTCCGGCGAGGTACGCATCCGCGAGCTCGTCCGGAACGCTCTGCGTATGCGCCCCGACCGGATCATCGTCGGCGAGGTCCGCGGACCCGAGACCCTGGACATGCTCCAGGCGATGAACACTGGCCACGAAGGCTCGCTGACGACGATCCACGCGAACTCGCCTCGCGACGCGCTTTCTCGTCTCGAGACGCTGGTACTGACCGCGGGCGTCGAGCTGCCGCTGCGTGCGATCCGCGAGCAGGTGTCAAGCGCGTTCGACGTACTCGTGCAGATCACGCGTCTCGTCGACGGCTCGCGCCGGATCTCGCACATCACCGAGGTGCTCCGCATGGAGTCCGACGTGATCACCCTCCAGGACATCTTCATCGCGAAGCCCCCGACGGAGGAGGCCGAAGCCTCACACGGCGCGATCCGACTGCTGTCGCCGATGTCGTGCTCCGGCCTGAAGCCGAACTTCCTCGACAAGATGGCGGCGAACGGCGTGATGCTGCAGCCGAGCTTCTTCACAAAGGAGGACGGCGACGCGCCGGCGGTTGGTCAGGGCCACCAGGCGTCGAAGTTCAAGGGAGCCTTCTCGTGACGAAGCTCCGGCTTGCCGCCGCCGGGCTGGCTCTCACCGTCCTCGCACTGCCGACCGCAGCAGCGGCGGCCGTGCAGCTCGGGCACCCCGACGCGACCGCCTATCCGACCATCCGCGTCTCGATCGTCTCGCCTGCAGGCGCGTCGGTCACGCCGGCGATCACCGAAGACGGGCAGCCGGTCGCCGGGTTGCAGGAGCAGAACCTCGGCAAGATCAAGGCGATCTCGACGCTGATCGACCGCTCGCAGTCGATGCACGGGAAGCCGCTCACGGACGCAATCGCCGCGGCGCGAACGTTCGTCGGCAAGAAGAACGGCTCCGACCAGCTGGCGGTCATCGCCTTCGGCTCGAAGCCGCAGACGCTGTCGCCCTTCTCGACGGCCGGGCTCGACGCGACCGAATCGCTCACCGGCATGACCGCCGACAAGGTGCAGGGCACCGCGCTGTACGACGCGATCGTCGTCGCCGCCCGCCAGCTGAAGGCCAACGAGCTGCCGGGCCGCGTGATCGTCGTGTTGACCGACGGCGCGGACAAGGGCAGCAAGCACTCGATCGACGATGCGATCGCCGCGGCTCGCCAGGCGAACGCCGCGATCTACGCCATCGGGATCGAGGGCACCGGCTTCACACCCGATCCGCTGATCGAGATCGCGGACAAGACCGGCGGCCAGTACTACGGCGCCTCGTCGACGTCCGCACTCGCGGCTGTTTACGCGAAGATCGCCGATACGCTGAAGCGCACCTGGCGCGTCCAGTACCTGACGGCGGCTCGCCCGGGCGACCGGATTCACGTCGAGGCGGCCGTCGTCGGCCACGGCACGGTGACGAATGTGTTCACCGTCCCGGGCTCGCCCCCCACGGACGCGGCGCCGTCGAAGATCGTCCCGAAGGGCGCGTACGGCCCCGGCGGCCCGCTGGGCATCGCCGCCCTCGTCGCGTTCCTCGTGCTGCTGGCGACGCTGTTCACGTTCGCGGGCATCCGCGGGTCATGGGTCCGCAGTCGCATCTCCGTCCACGTCGGCGAGACACGCGTCACCTCGAAGGCCGCGCGCAAGCAAAAGCGGCTGAAGATGCTCGCGAACGTCTTCCGCATGACCGAGAAGCTCTTCGGAAAGCTCGCGGTCTGGTCCCGAGTCAGCAAGATGCTCGAGCGTGCCGACGTCCCGCTCCGGACGGTCGAGTTCTTCTGGATCGAGATCGGCGCGGTCGTCGTTGCATTCGTGCTCGGCACGCTGATCGGCGTCGCGATCCCGCTGG
The DNA here is from genome assembly GCA_005888435.1 of Actinomycetota bacterium. GTDB lineage: Bacteria > Actinomycetota > Thermoleophilia > Gaiellales > Gaiellaceae > 3-1-20CM-4-69-9. The sequence goes on from VAXO01000011.1 coordinate 8,873, forward strand.
TGCTGGCGCTCGTCGTCGTCGCCGGCTCGATCCCGTACGTCGTCGTCTGGATGAAGATGCGCAAGCGGCTGCGCACGTTCGAGGATCAGCTGCCTGATCTCCTGATCACGATCGCGGCGTCGCTCAAGGCGGGCCACTCGTTCAAGCAGGGCCTGCAGGCGGTCGTCGACGAAGGGCATCCGCCTGCGAACGTCGAGCTCAGGCGGGTGCTGATGAATGCGTCGCTCGGCCGTCCGATGGACGACGCGCTGGCCGAGATGGCCGACCGCGTAGGTTCGGCAAACTTCGAGTTCGCGATCACCGCCGTGACGATCCAGCGTCAGGTCGGCGGCTCGCTCGCGTCGCTGTTCGACATGGTCGCCGACACGGTGCGGCAGCGTCAGCAGTTCGCGCGCAAGATCCGTGCGTTGACGGCGATGGGCCGAATGTCGGCCTACACGCTGATCGGCATCCCCTTCTTCATCGCGGCAGCCGTGACGCTCCTGAACCGCAGCTACATGCGCCCGCTCTACTTCACGACGACCGGCCGGTTCCTGATCGTGCTCGGTCTCGTGATGATGGGGCTGGGCTCCCTTGTCCTGAAAAAGATCGTCTCCTTCCGAGGTTGATGCCATGCTTCTGATTGTCGCTGTTGCAACCGTCGGCCTTGCTGCGTACTACCTCGCAGAGCTGGCGACGGCGCCGATGCGCACCCGCAGGAATCTCGTGCATCGCGCCGCCAACTACGGCCGGGAGAAGGTCGCCGGCAAGGAGCTGCCAAAGTTCCGCGAACGGGTGATGGCCCCGCTGACCACACAGGTCGCGAAGGTGATGTTCAAGGTAAACCCGAAGGCCTCGACCGAGACCGTCGCCAGGAAGCTGATGGCGGCGGGCATGCGCAACGCGTCGCCGAACGGCTTCATCGCATCGCAGGGCATCTTCGCCCTCGCGATGGGATTCGTCGGGCTCGTGCTGTTCGGAGCGGCGAAGCCTGCGATGGCGCCCTTGTTCGCGCTCGGGATGGGCGTGCTCGGCTTCATGGCTCCAGGCTTCGTGCTCAACTCGAAGGTGCGGTCGCGTTCCGCGGCAGTCGCCGCCGAGCTACCGGACGCGCTCGACCTGCTCTCGGTGAGCGTCGAGGCGGGGCTCGGCTTCGACGGCGCCGTGCAGAAGCTGACAGAGCACATGAAGGGCCCGCTGATCGAGGAGTTCGAGCTTGCGCTCGGCGAGATGCGCATCGGCGAGAGCCGTGTGGAGGCGTTGAAGAAGATGGCCGACCGCAGTGCGTCGCAGGAGATGTCGAGCTTCGTCCGCGCGATCATCCAGGCCGACCAGCTCGGTATCTCGCTCGGACGCATCCTCCGCATCCAGGCCGGCGACACGCGCTTGAAGCGGCAGCTGCTCGCCGAGGAGAAGGCGATGAAGGCGCCGATCAAGATGCTCTTCCCGACCGTCGCGTTCATCTTTCCGGCGATGTTCATCGTCATCCTCGGGCCGGCGTTCCTGAACCTGTCCAAGATCTTCAAGTTCTAGGGAGCCGGTCGCCGTGTCTGACAGCGAAGGCGGGTTCGGGTCTGGCCTTCGGGCCAAGCTCGCGAAGGAGACCGAAGAAGAGCCGAGGTCACCCGCCGAGGCGATCGCCGCCGCCGCCGACGGCAGCCCGGACGTCGAGCTCATGCGTGCCGAGCTGACGGCCTCGCTCACGCGGGAGCAGGGCCTACGCTCCTCGTTGCACGAGCAGGTCGAGGTGTCGGGACGGGAAGTGCGTCTCGAGCAGGACATCGCCGGCCAGGCCGCCGCGCTCGACGCCCGTGCGGCTGCGCTGGCCGCGACCGAGGCGGCCCTCGAGGAGCGAGAGCGCCAGATCGCCCAGCGGTTAGCCGAGCTGGACGGCGCGCTCGATGAGAAGGAGAAGCTCGCGAAGCTCGAGGCGCAGATCGCCGAGCGCGAGCACCTCGTCGACATGAAGGTCCACGAGCTCAAGAAGGCCGACGAGCAGCGCGCGGGCGAGGCGAAAGGCTGGAAGGAGAAGGTCGAGGACCTGACCCAGCGCGAGAAAGAGCTGGCGCACGCAGAGGCCCGGATCGAGACGGCCCGCACCGAGTCGGAGAAGCGCCACGAGAAGCTGATCAAGGCCCTCGAAGAGAGCGAGAAGAAGGCGCGCGCGGCCGAGGACGAGGCGCGAGGCCTGGAGAAGCAGCTTTCGGAGCGCGAGCAGAAGCTCGCGAAAGCGGAGCAGGAGGCGACGCAGGCACGCGTCCAGCTCGAAGCGCGCGTGAAGGTGCTCGAGAAGCGTGAGGCGGAGGTCGCCAGCGAGACCGGCAAGAGCGAGGAGCGCGTCGCGGCGCGCGCCCGCGAGCTCGACGAGCGCGAGCTCGAGCTGACGACGAAGGCAAGCGAGCTTGCCGCGCGCGTCGAGGAGCTCGAGCAGGAAGCGAAGCAGCACACGAAGACGCTCGAGGAAGCGCGCAAGCAGGGCGAGGAGGCGCGGACGATCTTCCAGCGCCTCGAGGAGCGCGAAAAGCAGGTCGCCTCACTGGAGCAGGATGCCGCGCACGCACGAGCCGAGCTCGAAGCACGCGAGCAGATGCTCTCGAACCGCGAGCAGGAGCTCGGCGCGGCGACCGGCGCCGACGGCGAGCTCGCTGCACGGGCGCGTGAGCTCGACCGGCGCGAGCTGGACCTGACGACGAAGGCGAACGAGCTCGCCGCGCGCATGGAGCAGATGGAGCAGGAGGCATCGGGACGCGCAGCCGCGCTCGACAAGACCCGCGCGGAGGAAGCCGAGGTCCGCTCGCTGCAGGAGGCGCTCGCACAGCGCGAGCAGCAGGTGGCCGCGATGGAGCGCGAACTCGAGCAGGGCCGGTCCCAGCTGCAGGCGCGCGAGCAGATGATTGCGAAGCACGAAGCGGAGATGGCCGGCGCCAATGGCCGCGACGAGCGCCTGACGGCGCGTGCGCGGGAGCTCGACCAGCGCGAGCTGGAGCTGTCGACCCGTGCGACGGAGCTGTCGGCGCGAATCGAGCAGCTCGAGCGCGAGGCGCAGCACTCGCAGACTGCGGCGAACGAGGCGCGGGCGAAGCTGGCGAACATCGACCAGCGCGAAGCGGAGTTGATCGCTCGCGAGGCGGAGTTCCACCGCACCGAAGCGTCGTTGCGACGCGAGCTCGAGGAGTCGCGCAAGCCAGAGGTCGACGAGCTCGCCGAGCGGCGCCTGAAGGCGCGCGACGAGGAGCTGGCGGCCCGTGAGGCTGGGCTCAACAAGGCGGAGCAGGCGATCCTCGCGTCGCGCAGCCGCTATGAGGGCAAGGAGAAGGCTCTCGACGAGCGCGAGGGTGTGCTGGCGACCCGCGCGAAAGAGCTCGAAGAGCGGGAGGCCGCCCTCAACCTCCGCGAGGCGCAGCTCGAGGCGGAGTTCGAGGTGCGCGAGCAGCGGCTCGAGCAGCGCGAGCAGGCAGGCGCCGAGCTCGAGGCACAGCTCTCCACGCGGGAGAGCGACCTCTCCATGTACGTCGCCCAGCTGCAGGAGAACTTCGACCGCCGCGAGGCCGAATGGTGGTCAAAGCAGCTCGGGGGCTCGGCTAGCCAGCCTCCGGCTGCCTAGCCGATTTGAGCTACGCCCCTTCGGGGGGAACGCGCGCGCGAGCATGCTGCGCGTGCTCGCCTCGCATCAGTGCGCCTCCGCGTAAGCCTCGCGTCGCTTCGGCTTACGCTCCGGCCTTGAGGGGGTCTGACCCCGAAGGGGTCTGACCCCAGCAGTTCGCACCCGTCACAATCCCACTGATGGCTTCGACCCTGAGCGACTCGCAGCTCGTTGCTCGCTGCCGTGCCGGCGATCAGGCGGCTTGGAGCGAGCTCGTCGAGCGGTTCTCGCGCTACGTCTACGCCATTGCCGTACAGGCGTTCCGCCTGCCTGAGGCGGACGCCGAGGACGTCTTCCAGGAAGTCTTCGCGCGCGCGTACCAGCATCTCGACAAGCTGA
>VAXO01000012.1 GCA_005888435.1 Actinomycetota bacterium
TCCCCTCCGAGTACGGCTCCGCCGCACCGACGTCCGTGAAGTCCGTGCGCAGCAGGTACGACACGACGATCCGCCCGCCTTCATATACCTGCGCACGCTCGAGCGCACGCGCGAGCAGCTTCAGCTTGGCGAACTCAACCGATTCGTACACGCCCTGGAAGACGCGATGCACGTCGGCGCCGGCCTCGACGAGCTCGGCCGCAAGACGCAGCGCCTTCGGCGACGTGTTGGTGTACTGAAAGCGCCCCGTGTCGGTGACGAGCGCGATGTAGAGCGCCTCCGCGATCTCCGGCGTCAGCTCGACGTCGAGTTCGCGGAAGAGGTCGCGCAGCACTTCGCCGGTCGACGACGCGTCCGCGACGATGAGGTTGATCTGCCCGAAGCGGGTGTTGTCGTGGTGATGGTCGATGTCGACCGAGAGCGGCACGCGTCCGAGGACCTCGGGATCGGCGATGCGGCTCTCGTTCGCGCAATCCACGGCGAGCAGGACCCGCTCGGAGACGTCGTCCGGCCAGCGCCGCCGCAGCTCTGCGAGCGGCATGAAGGCGTACTCGCCCGGCAGCGGCGCGTCGCCCGATAGCACCATCACCGAGTCCTTGCCCAGCTGGTCGAGCGCCAGCTTTGTGGCCAGCAACGACCCCAGCGCGTCGCCGTCGGGGTTTTCGTGGGTCGTGAGGATGAATCGTTCGTGGCCGCGGATCGCCTCGGCGACCGCTGTCAGCTCACTCGCTGTCGTCTGGGGCGAGTTCATCGATCAGTTTTGTCATGCGGACCCCGCGCTCGACCGACGGATCGTATTCGAATGCCAGCTGCGGAGTTCGCTTCATGCGCAGTTCGCGCGCGAGCCGCGATTGCAGGACGGAGTGCGCGGCCTGCAGTCCGACGAGCGTCTGCTCCCGCTTCCGTTCGGCCCCGAGAACCGAGACGAACACGCGTGCATGACGCAGGTCCGGGGAGGTCTCGACCCCGGTCACGGTCACGAAGCCGATTCGCGGATCCTTGAGCTGGCCGACCCCTTCCGACAGGACCTGCCGGATGGACTCGTTCACACGTCGCATGCGTTCGGTCATCGGCGATATTCAACCGCCTGGACACGCTGCTCCTCGTCTTTGTCGCGCTCTGGTGCTTCGTCACGGCTGCTGCCGGGGGTCTCGTCGGGCTCGTGCTCGGGAACATCCGGCTGCCCGTGGTCGTGCTGGCCGCGTCGAGCCCGGCCGCCGGAGCCGGGGCAAACATCGGCATCTCGGCGGTCGCGGCGTTGACCGCAGCCGTCACGCACATCCGCGCGGGCCGGATCGACTGGCGCATCTTCGCGTGGATGGCCCCGCCGTCGGTCGTCGGCGCGGTGCTCGGCGGGCTGCTCTCGGGGGAGGTACCCGGCAACATCCTGCTCGGGACCATCGGCGTCACGCTGCTGGTCTTCGGCCTCGACCTCTTGCGACCGCGCCGCGAGCCGATGCGGCGAGCGAGCGATTTTCGCCCCGCCGCCGCCGTCGCGGCCGGGGCCGCAATCGGCGTTCTCGGAGGGTTCGTCGGCTTGATCCTCGGGTCGTTGCGGATCGGCGCGCTCATCCGCTTGATCGGCGGCGACACGTTTCGCTCGGTCGGGACGAACGTCTCGGTCGGCTTCTGCCTCGGCGTCGCCGGCGTGTTCGGACACCTGCCGGGCGGAGTCGACTGGAGGCTGCTCGCCATCGGCGCCACCGCCTCGGTCCCGGGCGCCCTCGTCGGGGCGCGCCTGACAGGACGCCTCGACGAGCGCCAGCTGTTACGCGCTGTCGGGATGGTGCTCCTCGTCGCCGGCGTGGCGATGCTGCTGCAGGCGTTCCTCTAGTCGACGCTGACGACGTCGCGGTCTGCGCGAACCAGCTCGAACTCCTGCCCCGAGAGGTAGCGCTCGGCCTCGTCCAGGAGCAGCTCCGCCTCGCGGTACTCCCTGGTGACGCAGGACAGGGTCAGCCGAGCCCGCTGCCAGAGCTCGTGATGGTCGACCTCGGCGACGGAAACCCCGAACCGGTTCTGCAGCTGCGCCTTCGCCGACTTCACGTACTTGCGCTTCCCCTTGAGCGATCCTGCCTCGGGAAAGTGCAGCTCGACGCTCAGGATCCCGACGTAGCCCGAGCTCACGCCCGCGGTTGCGACTAGGTCGTCGCGGCAGGCGCCGGCTCGTCGAGCGTTGTGCGCTCGACCGCGCGGGTCTCGTACGCCTCGAGGACGTCGCCTTCCTTCACGTCGTTGAAGCCCTCGAGGAGGATGCCGCACTCGAAGCCCTCGGTCACCTCGCGCGCATCGTCCTTGAAGCGCTTGAGCTGCGCGATCGTCGTCTCGTGGATGACAGTGCCGTCGCGGACCACGCGCACCTGGGCACCCCGGCGGATCAACCCGCTCGTGACCATGCAGCCCGCGATCGTCCCGAGCCGCGAGACCTTGAAGAGGGCGCGCACCTGGGCCTCGCCGAGTGTCTCCTCCGTCTCGACCGGTCGCAGCATCCCGACGAGCGCCTGCTCGATGTCCTCCGTCAGCTGGTAGATGACGCGGTACGTACGGATCTCGACACCCTCGCGCTCGGCAAGGGTGCGCGCCTCGGCGTTCGGCCGCACGTTGAAGCCTACGACCGTCGCGCGCGAGGCGGACGCGAGCATGATGTCGTTCTCCGTGATCCCACCGACGCCTTGGTGGATGACGTTGACGCGTACCTCCGGGTGCTGAATCTTCGCGAGCTCCGAGACCGCGGCCTCGACCGATCCGACCACGTCGCCCTTGAGCACGAGATTGAGGTCGCGGACCGCACCGGCCTGCATCTGCTCGAACAGGTGCTCGATCGACACCCCGCGCGAGGCCTGCGCGAGCTGCTCGCGGCGCAGACGTTCGCCGCGCGTATTCGCGAGATCGCGCGCTCGACGCTCGTTCTCGACGACGCGACAAAGCTCACCGGCGGGCGGCGGCTTGTCGAAGCCGAGGATCTCGACCGGCTCTCCCGGCCGCGCCTCCTTCACCTTGTCGCCGCGGAAGTTGTAAAGCGCGCGCACCTTCCCCCACGCATCGCCCGCGACGACCGCGTCACCGACGTGGAGCGTGCCGCGATGGACGAGCATGGTCGCGACGGGGCCGCGGCCGACGTCGAGGCGTGACTCGATGATCGGGCCGGATGCCTCGACCTTCGCGTTCGCCTTGAGCTCGAGCTCGGCGTCGGCGACCAGCAGGACCTTCTCGAGCAGGTCGTCGAGGTTCTGGCCCTGCTTCGCGGATACGTCCGAGAACTGGGTTGTGCCACCCCACTCTTCGGGCTGCAGACCTTCGGTGGAGAGCTCGTTGCGGACGCGGTTCGGGTCTGCGTCCGCGACGTCGATCTTGTTCACCGCGACAACGATCGGTACTTCGGCTGCGCGCGCATGCGACATCGATTCCTTCGTCTGCGGCATGACGCCGTCATCGGCGGCGACGACGAGCACGGCGATGTCGGTCACCTTTGCCCCGCGCGCACGCATCGCCGTGAATGCCTCGTGGCCGGGCGTGTCGAGGAAGGTGATCCTCCGCCCGTTGTGCTCGACCTGGTACGCACCGATGTGCTGCGTGATGCCGCCGGCCTCGGTCTCGACGACAGAGGTCTCGCGGATGGCATCGAGCAGCGTCGTCTTGCCGTGGTCGACGTGTCCCATGATGGTCACGACCGGCGGGCGCGCCTCGAGGTCGGCTTCGGTGTCCTCGAAGACCTCCGGCTCTTCCTCCTCGTCCGCGGCGTGCCGAATCCTCAGCTCGCGCTCGGGCGCCAGCTCGGCGGCGATGAGCTCGACCTCGTCGTCACCCAGGGACTGCGTGATCGTGACGACCTTCCCGAGGCCCATCATGAACATGATGATCTTTGGCGCGGGCACGCCGAGCGCCTGCGAAAGGTCGCGAAGGGTCAGGCCGGACTCGACCGAGACCGGGCCGGTGACGGGCGCCACCTCGCGCGGCTGCTTCGGGCGCGACGCCTCACGCTCGCGTTGCTGCTGCCGGGCGTCGCGCGGCCGAGCGGCCGCGTTGTCGATGACCACGCGCCGCTTCCGGCGTCCGCCGGGGCCGCCCTGACGGGGCCGCATGGGCCGATTGGGCTTATTCGATCCAGATTCGTTCGCCATTACGTGTTCAAGTGTAGAGAGATGCCAGTTCCGGTTCGACCCTGACGTTTCGCCTCAGGGTCCGGTTGAAGGCTCGCCGGGTCACGGCCCGCTCGAAGCAAGAGAGCCGGTGGCAGGTGTAGGCGCCTCGGCCCGGCTCCCGCGCGCCTGTCACGAGCCGTCCGTCCTTCGCGACGAACCGCAGGAGCTCGTTCTGCGGTGCCTTCCGGCCACAGCCGACGCAGCTCCTGATCGGCTCGCTCACGCAGGGGGCGCGCCCTCGCGGCCTTCCTCGTGCTCGATCGGGATCCCGGCCGGAACTTCGTCCGGCGGAGCCGTGGCCGGATGCGACACGTCGAGGTCGACCTCACCCGCCTCGGCGGCGATCTCCGTGGCGTCGGGGCCGTGGGTCGCGGCGACATCGGCAGGGGCCTCCGACTCGAGCGGCTCCTCGCTCTCGGCGGGGAAGCTCTCCGGGCCGATGCTCTCCGCCTCCGCCGCCTCCAGGTCGGAGCGGATCTCGAGCGCGGGCTCGTCTTCTGCCTCGATCGGCTCGACGTCGTCGGTGTCGTGCAGCGCCAGTTCCTGGTGCGCCGGCAGGCCGCAGTAGCGCGAGCCGGGCAACGCCTCGTTCGGACAGCGCTTGCCGTTGGAGAGCACGGCCGCGCAGCGGCCTGTGAACTCCTCGCCCTCGCCCCCGCCGTACGCAGCGGCAGCTTCGGCCTGCGCGAACTCGGTGTCGGACTGGATGTCGACCTTCCACCCGGTCAGCCGTGCGGCCAGCCGTGCGTTGAGCCCTTCTTTGCCGATCGCAAGCGCGAGCTGGTCGTCCGGCACGATGACCGTCGCTTCCTTCGTCTCGTCGTCCACGAAGACCTCTCGCACGCGCGCAGGCGAGAGCGCCTTGGCGACGAAGCGCGCCGGCTCGGAGTTCCACGGGATGATGTCGATCTTTTCGCCCCGCAGCTCGGACACGACCATGCGCACACGCGAGCCGCGCGGGCCAACGCACGCGCCGACGGGATCGACACCCTGGGCATGCGACTCGACTGCGATCTTGGATCGGTAGCCCGGCTCACGCGCGACGCCGCGAATCTCGACTAGACCATCGGCGATCTCGGGAACCTCGAGCTCGAACAGCGTCTTGATCAGCTCCGGGTCGCGGCGGGAGAGGATCACCTGCGGTCCCTTCGTCCCGGACCGAACTTCCGTGATGACGGCCTTGATCCGCGAGCCCTGCTCGTACCGCTCGCCGTCGACCTGCTCAGAGCGCGGCAGCAGCGCCTCGACCTTGCCGAGGTCGACGAGCACGTTGTTGCGGTCGCCGGCCTGCTGGACGATGCCGGTCACGACCTCGCTCTCGCGATCCTTGTACTCGTCATACATCATCATCCGCTCGGCCTCGCGGATCCGCTGCAGGATGACCTGCTTCGCGGTCTGCGCGGCGATGCGGCCGAAATTCTCGGGGGTGACGTCCTCGCGCTTCACCTGATCCGCGGGGATGTCGGACCAATCGATGTCGAGGTCGTCGTCGGACAGCAGCGTGTGCGATCGTTCGCCGTTCTCGGCCTCGATCCGCTCGAGCTCCTCGAGTGCACGCTCGCGCGCCTCGTCGAGCAGGCGCTCCTCGATGTCGGACGGCAGCTCGATCGAGTACACGCGGAAGTCGCCCTGCTCGTCGATCTCGACGGTGGCATGACGAGACGCGCCCGGTGTCTTCTTGTAGGCGGCGAGGAGGGCGTCCTCGAGCGCGGAGACGAGTGTTCCGCTCTCGATCCCTTTCTCGCGTTCGATGTCTCTGACTGCCTCGACAATCTCTTGCGTCATCTCGTCCCCACTTCCTCGATCAGGTTGCCCCGGACGATCGAGTCGTACGGGACGTCAATGGATTCGCCGTCCGTTCTCAGGGTGACGGTGCGCTCGCCGGCGGCGACGACCTCGCCGCGAACGCGCTTGCGTCCCTCCGTGCGGAGCGTGACGCTGTGCCCGACGGCGTTTCGGAAATGCGATTGCGTGCGGAGCGGCCGCTCGATCCCCGGCGACGAGACGTCGACGGAGTAGTCGCGCAGGTAGTCGCGAAGCACGTTCGTCACGCGCTCGCAGAGGGCGTGGTCGACGCCGCCGACATGGTCGACGTAGACCGTGAACCGGTCGGGGCTGGTCAGCTCCACGGCAAGGACCTCGGTGCCGGGCAGGGCACCCTCGACCTTGGGGGTGATCTCCCGGATCAGCTGTCGTTCCTTGTTGTGTGTGGCTGCCATCGCTCCAGTCCTGTCACAAAAAATGGGCCCGCAGGCCCATTTCGCGAACCGCTCGAAATGTGGTGTCAAGAGGATAGCAAGCGGCTACTCGAAAACGATCGCCATTGCCGCGTCGGTGGGTGGATCAAGTCGGAGCGACGACCGGAGGTAGGTTTCGGGCCCGTGGCCACTCAGGACGCAGCCGCTGTCCGTGAGACGCTCAGGACGATGGAGCGAGCCGAGCGATACAACGAGTGGCTCTATCAGCGCTGCCGTCCACATCTCGGCCCGTGCGTGCTAGACGTCGGCGCCGGCACGGGCACCTTCGCGAAGCGGCTACTCGCAGACCGCCGTACCGTTGTCGCTGTCGAGCCTGACCCCGAGCTCGCGGCAGTCCTCCGCGGACGGCTCGGCAACGCGCCGGGGTTCACCATCGTCGAGGGCGAAGCAAGGGACGCGACGGGGACGTTCGACGCGGCGATCTGCCTGAACGTCCTGGAGCACATCTCTGACGACGAGGCGGCGCTCGTCGACCTGCGGGAGCGACTCCCGCGGGGGCGCCTGTTGTTGCTGGTCCCGGCGCATCCGGCGCTTTTCGGCGACATCGACGAAGCGCTCGGACACAAGCGTCGGTATTCGAGTCAGGGGCTGAGCGCCCTCTTGGCCCGCTGCGACTTCCGCGTCGAAGAGTTGCGCTTCGTCAATCCCGCCGGCGCCGCCGGCTGGATCGTGTCGCGGTTCCTCGTGCGACGCAGCCGGATTCCAGAAGGCGCGCTGCGGCTTTACGACACCGCCGTCCCGCTGCTGAAGCAGCTCGACAGGCTACGCCTGCCGTTCGGGCTGTCGCTTTGGGCGGTCGCGCGGCCGAGGCTGCGCTAGCGCACCGCGCAGAAGGCCCAGCCTTAACTAGCCGTCGAGCACGATCGTCACGGGCCCGTCGTTGACGAGCTCGACCGCCATGCGCGCGCCGAAGATGCCGCGTTCGACCGAGACTCCCTCACCTTCGAGGGCGGTGCAGAAGGCCTCGTACACGGGCTGCGCGCGGTCGGGGGCCGCCGCTTCGGTGAAGCTCGGGCGATTTCCCTTCCGGGTATCCGCGATGAGTGTGAACTGGCTGACGACGAGCGCCGCGCCGGCGACGTCGAGCACGCTGTGGGCGAACTTCCCTTCCTCGTCCTCGAAGACTCGAAGCCGGGCGACCTTGCCGGCCATCCGCTCGGCGTCGGCGACCTCGTCGGACTGGGCGACGCCGAGGAGAACAACCAGGCCTGGGCCGATCGCGCCGACGGTCTCCCGGGCAACGGTGACCCGCGCTCGGGAGACTCGCTGACACACGGCGCGCATTCGGCCCGTGATCTTCACATCGCCGGCATCTGGTTACACGCGCGACGCGCGCGCGGCCCCACCCGGGAGGGGGTCACCCACCGCCCAACTGCGGTCGACGCTACCGCGGAATGCCGCACGCGTCTGTCACGCGCGCGTGCCGATTCGGTCCTCCTACCCCGAGTCGTCCGGGCGGGACTGGTCTAGATCCAGAATGCGCGAGGCGTAATGCTCGTTCTGGGGGCGGAGCGAGCTCGCGAGCTTGTAGTGGCCGTTCGCCTCGGCGTCCTTTCCCAGCTTCTCGAGCGCGCGACCGAGCGCGTAGTGCGCGTAATGGTCGGCCGGCGAGAGCTCCAGCATGACGCGGAACTCCTCCTCCGCCTCCTCGTAGCGCTGGATGCGGAGGTACGCGATCCCGAGCGCCTCGCGGATCGACGCCTTGCGCGGCTCGCGCCGCTTGGCCTTCTCCAGGGCGACGGTCGCCTGCGCGGCACGGCCCTTGAGGAGGTGCGCTCGTCCCTGCTGGAAGAGGTCGTAGGTCTCGCTCATGTCGCTCTCAGATAGGGAAAGTTCTCCTCCACCAAGTCAAGCGGATCCGTCAAATCCCGCGTCTTCCCGATCTCGATCGCTGTAACCGGCTCCCCGATGTCGATCGCGGACTGGTAGGCGTTCTCGAGCTCGTACGGGGGCCGGTCGAGGCACAGGCGCTCCGCGACGGCGGGGCCGAGACCCCAGAGCGGCGCCGCCGTCCAGACCGAAGCCGGGTCGTCGTCCCGCATCCGCACGACTCGCACACCCTTCCTCAGGACGCCGGCCCGGCCCGAATCGCGCCCTGGATCGAGCCTGATCGCGATCGCGCCCGCCGCGTCCGAGTCGGCAAACGCCGCCACGAAGCGCGCGATGTCGCCGGCCGCGAACACCGTGTCTGCGGCGGAGACAACCGCCGGGACCCGGGCGCCGTCGTCGAGCGCGCGCCGCACTGCGTCGGCGGATCCGAGCACGTCCGGCTGACGCACGAAGCGGACGCCGACGCCGAAGGCCGAGCCGTCACCGACCAGCCCCTCGACCTGCTCGGCGAGATGGCCGGTCACGACCCAGATGCGCTCGCACCCGGCTGCGGCCAGCTCGCGCAGGAGCACGGCGACCACCGGACGGCCGTCGATCGGCAGCACCGGCTTTGCCCAACGCTCGGTCAGCGGCCGGAGCCGGGTCCCCAGCCCGGCAGCCATCACGACGCCGTCCACGACTAGCCGAGCCCGAGCGAGCGCACGGAGACGAGGCCGCGTGCACGGTCGAGCACGAAGATGCCGCGTCGCAACTTTCGCTTCAGCTCGCGGAGCTCGACGCGCGCACGCCCGGCGGCGGCGGGCGCGTCGGCCTGCGGCCCGTAGCGTGCGGCCGCAGCGGCGCGGGCGAAGGGATCCGCATCGACCCCGAAGCGCTCGCTGATCGTCTCCCCCAGCTCGTGCAGCGTCGCCGCCCGCGAAGACGGCACGCGCTGGTCGTGCAGGAATTCGGCGAGCTCCTGCGCGCAGGCGGACGCGATCCGGCGCGGGTCGCGCGTCAGATAGCGCACCTTCCGGCGCGCGAGCTTGAGCAGCACGATCACTGCCGCCACGCCCGTGGCGAGCACGAGGAGGAAGAGGGGCAGGCTCGGCGTATGGTGCTCGGCCGGTGCGGGAACATCGAGTCCGCGCACGGGGACGTCCGCGGCGGAACGCGGCGTCCTGATCCGGTCGTCGTGACCGACGATCGCGGGAGCCCCGCCGCCGAACACCTCGCCGCCCTTGACTACACCCGCCAGCAACTTCGCTGCCGCCGTCGGGTTGAAGCCGAGCGAGGTCGAGCTATATGAGCCGCTCAGCCGTCCCCGGCCGGGAGTTGGGTCGAACGGCAGCCACCCGTAGTGCGGGAACCACGCTTCGACCCACGTGTGGGCGTCGTGGTCCGTGACCGTCCACGTCCCGTCGCTGTAGTGCCCGGGCACGAAGCCGGCGGCGACGCGCGCTGGGATCCCGAGAAGCCGCAGCATCAGCGCCATCGCGCCCGCAAAGTGCTGGCAGTAGCCGGTCCGGGTGTCGACGACGAAGCCTACGAGCGGCGGCAGCCCCGGCGTCGTGCCCGGCTGCTCGGAGTAGGTGAAGCCGCCGGTGACGCGGAACCACCGTTCGAGCGCGACCGCTGCCGCGTACGGCGAGCGGGTCTGCCCGGCGACCGCCCGCGCGCGGTCATAGAGCTCTGCGTACGGCTGCAAGCGGCCGGTCAGCAGAGAGAACATCCGTTGCTCGCGCCGCGGCGTCGCGAAGGGAGGAGCGTTCATGCGGCCCGCGAGCTCGAGCTCGCGGCCAGATTGCGTGAGAGCGTGCGGATACACCGCCGGGACGCGGACGAGCTGCGCCGGCGTCGGGCGCGCGGGGAAGCTCCAGATCGAGTAGCGCTGATCGCGATGGAGCCCGTCGACGACGGTGACGATGCCATCGCCGGCTGGCACGGCAGGCTCGCTGATGTTGTACGCCACGGGAATGCTCGCACCCACGAGGTGGTTGTCCTCGAGGGCCCGCACGGTCACGTCCTGACGGATCCACTTGCTGTGATCCTCCACGCCGCTCGGCAGGATGGCGCGCGGCTCGGCCGGCGCTGAGCGCGAGAGGTGCTCCCGCCAACGCGTCCCGTCGAAGCTGTCGAGCACGGTCGCGCGCCAGTACATCGGCCGGCGGGGCGCCTCGATAGACAGGACAGTTGTGACCTTCTTCGGGAAGCGCACGCCGTTGTAGTTCGCGTCCCAGACATAACGGACGCTGACCGGCTTCTGCGGACGCGTGTAGAAATCCCACTGCTGCCAGTCGAGGAACGCGTTCTTCGCGACCGCGGCGGAGCTCGACAGCGCGAAGGCACCGAAGATCACCATGGCAGCGGCACCGACTGCGAGGCGGCTCGGACGCTCGGTCAATCCCGCGAGCAGCAGCAGCGCGACGGCCAGGATGACGACGCCGCGGCCGAGCTCGCTGCCTCCGGCGAGGAGCGTCGCCGGCCAACCCGCGCCCACCAGAAATGCGATCACCGCCGGCACGGCCCTGCGCGCGCCGACCGCGAGAGCGACCGCCAAGGTGAACGCGAAGATCGCGATCAGGACGACCTGGTGCATGCGGTGAAGCTCGCGCGGGTCGAACGGGAGCCGGTAGTCATAGAAGTCGAGGAAGCCGCGCTCGAAGCGCACGCCCGCCCGCCCGATATGCAACGGCGCAGCCGAGAAGGCGACGCAGACCGCTAAAAAGGCCGCCAAAGCCACAGCGCAGAGGCGTGCCCGGAGCGGACGCACGAGCGCGGGCGCGATCGCCAGCACGACGAGCGCGAACGGCCGGCCCCCGGCCGACCGCGGCTCCTCGAAGCGCAGCCAGTCGACGGCGATCACGAGCCCCGCCACGCCGGAGAGGAGCGCGGTTCTACGCATGCGCGGCCTCCGGCGCCGCCGATCCGGCGAGCACGGCTGCGAGGTCATCCCCCGCATGAACGATGACGACAGGGATCCCGGCGTTCTGCAAGCGGAGCAGCAGCGGCTCGGGTGTGCGCCGCGCACCGTTGAAGCTCGTCGGATCGACGTAGACGAGCGAGACCTTCCGATGCGAGACGGACCGCTGCACGAGCCGGTCGACAAGCGACGGCTCGAGGCGCGCAGTCACGACCGCGAGCTCGAGCGCGCGGGCGGCCGGCCCGTCGTGCTCTGAAAGCAGGCGCGAGACGGCCGAGCGTCCTGTCGGCTCCGCGGCCGCGAGGAGCTCGAGCGCGCGCCGCCAGTCCGCTGCCGCGGAATGCACCTGCTGCACGTCGCGCCGCTCGGAATTGACGACGAGGACGGCGCGCCGTCCCCGGCGCACGTACGACTCGAGGATCGAGCCTGCGGCGCGTACCTGAACGTCGAAGCTCTCGCCGACGACGGCGGCTGCGTCCGCGTCGAGCAGCACGGCGATCTCGTCGCGCGGCGCGTCCTCCAGCTCCTTCACCATCAGCTGCCCGCGCCGTGCGGTCGAGCGCCAGTGCACGCGCCGGAGCGACTCTCCCTGCGCATACTCGCGCACGCCGTGGAGCTCGAAGCCGCTGTGACGGCGCAGGAGCAGCCGCCGCCCGTCGTGCGAGTGTGCTCCCGTCTCCGAGAACAGGCTGTCCAGCTTCACCAGCCGCGGGTACACGAGCAGCGCACCCGGTGCGGGGAGCGGCAGGGTGACACGCTCGAGCCCGAACGGGTCTGCGAGCTCCACGCGCACGTCGTCGAAGGCGTAGCGCCCGCGCGGCAGCCCTGCGAGAAGGTAGCGCACGCTCAGGCGGCTTCCGTTCCGGCGCAACCCATGGCGCTGTTCACCGAGGCGGCCGACGCGCTCGACGATCGTCGCCGCGGCCGGCGGCACGGTCGCGGAGCCGTCAAGCTGCACGACGACCGGCACGTCGTCGCCCTCGAGGTGCTCGCTGTCCCCCCACCCGCGCTGCATCCGGAACGGACGGTTCGCGAGCCGCACCCAGACCCATGCAAGCGCGACGACGAGCAGGAGCCCTGTCGCGACCGGGTAAAGCGGCTTCGAGCCGAACGCCCAGGCCGCGAGGTAGACGCCGAGGCCGAGCCCGAGGACGCAGCGCCCGCGCGCGGTCAACATGTCACTAGACCGGGACGGGAGTCTTTTCGAGCGTCTCCCGTACGATCTGCTCTCCCGTCAGACCGCTGGAGCGCGCCTCGGGCGCCAGGATCAGGCGATGCGCGAGCACTGCGACGGCAACCGCTTTCACGTCGTCGGGCTCGAGGAAGGCGCGGCCGGCCCCGAGCGCGCGCGCCTTCGCGACGCGCAGCAGCGCGATCCCCGCGCGCGGGCTCGCGCCGAGATAGAGACGTGAGTCGCCGCGGGTGGAGCGGAGCAACGCGACGACGTAGCGGTTGAGGCTGTCCTCGACGTAGATCCCCTTTGCGTCGTCGGCGAGCGCGATTGCGTCGGCGGCGGTCGCCACGGGCTCGAGGGCGTCGAGGGGCGGGTCCGCAGTCTGCTCGGTGAGCATCTGCGCCTCCTCGGCGAGCGGCGGATAGCCGATCGAGATGCGCATCGTGAAGCGGTCGAGCTGCGCCTCAGGCAGCGGATACGTCCCTTCGTACTCGATCGGGTTTTGCGTCGCCATGACCATGAACGGACGCGCGAGCTCGTACGAGACTCCGTCGATCGTCACCTGCTGCTCCTGCATGCACTCGAGCAGCGCCGCCTGCGTCTTCGGTGAGGCCCGGTTGATCTCGTCGACGAGCAAGAGGTTCGCGAACACTGGGCCGGGCTTGAACTCGAAC
>VAXO01000022.1 GCA_005888435.1 Actinomycetota bacterium
CTTCCCAGCGGCGCGAGTGGCCGTCGCGGATGACGAATCCCACGAACACGGCCGCGGCGCCCATGGCGATCAGCTCCACCGGTCGGAAAGCCAGCGTCAGGGGATGTGCGAATGCGAACGAGAGCAGCAGCACGACCGGGACGACGAAGAGCCCGACCTGAGCGCTCGACGTGATCGCGATCTGCGTCGCTAGCTTCATCTTCCCCCGGTTAGCGATCACGACCGCGCCGCCGTGCTCGGCCGCGTTCCCGACGACCGCGACGATCACGAAGGCGATGAAGAACTGCGAAAGGCCGGCCGCTTTGGCGAAGTCCTGCAGCGAGTGGACGAGGATCTCGCTGGTGACGGCGGTGGCCGCGGTCGCCAGGCCGAGTGCGAGCAGCGAGGCACGCATGCTCCAGCCGGGGTTGCCGGGCTCCTCGTCGCGCTCGCGCCGGCGAATGCCGAGGATCGTGACGAAGAGGTAGAGCGCGAGCAGCGCGATCGCGGGCACGATGCTCAGGAGCGCGAGCGAGTGGCGGTTCGGGTCGCCGTGGAAGCCGGGGATCGACGGGATCAGCAGCAGCACGACGGCGGCGGCGACCAGGCCGAGCTGCGCGAGCAGCGAGCGGCGCTGCAGCTGCGAGTGGTCGGGGCCGACGATCATCGCGGCGCCGAGCACCAGCAGGATGTTCGATACGACGCTACCCGCGAGCGAGCCGCGGACGACGTCCGGCAGATTGTCGGCGATGGCGATCAACGCAATGATCACTTCCGGCGCGTTGCCGAAGCTCGCGTTGAGCAGGCCGCCGATCCGCGCACCGGTGTGCTCGCCCGCATGCTCGGTTGCCTCGCCGATCAGCCAGGCGAGCGGAATGAGCGACAGCGCCGAGAGGACGAACAGCGTGACCTTGCCCGGGTGGGCAACGGCGTCGAGGATCCAGGTGGCAGGCGCAACGGCAAGCGAGGCCCAGAGGATTCGTCGCGCCACGCCGGCCCTAGCTTATAGAGCAGCGCGATGTCAAGTCTTGCGCCGCGCGGTTTTGGGCATGAAAATTCCGTCATGACGCAACCAGCGCACGGCGCCGCACCGGCGACCGAGCTTCCGCTCCGGCCGCAGGACGAGCTCGAGTGCCGGCGCTGCGAGGTTCACTGCGACAAGGTCGTATACCCATCCGCGTGCATCGATCGCGCGTGTCCGTTCCTGTACGCGTTCCAGGAGTTCGGGCACACCTACATCGGCTGCATGCAGAAGGTGTACGGCGTCGAGATCGACCTGGAGATGCTCCGCGAGGCGGAGGCCCACCGGGAGGGTTTTGGCGCGATGCGGGCGACCCGTGCGCCGCTCCCGATGTGCCGGGTCGAGATCGAGGAGTGCTTCGGCAGCGAGCGCTCCGGCGACATCGGCTGCGTCAACCCGGAGTTCCACGAGCTCCCCGTCGGCAGGCCGACCTTCAAGGTCTTCGCTCAGCTAACGGACTGAGTAACACGTAGCCGATCAGGGGGCTCACCGCGGCGAGCCCGAACGCCAGCCGCCACGATGCGTGGTGAACGATTGCGGCGAACGCGATCGGAGCGACGATCCCGCCGGCCGCGAGGAAGGTCTGCTGGAGTCCGATGGCGGCGCCGCTGCGCGCGCGTCCGGCCGTTTCGGCGGTCGCGGTGAACGACAGGCCGTTCCAGGACAAGCCGAAGGTCGCCGCGACGATGAGTGCCGGCACGACGATCCACGTGGACGCGTCGAGGAGCACGGTCGTGACGGCGACGGAGATGGCGATCCCCAGCCCGACGCGTCGCAGCGGCACGATCCGCATGCGAATCCGGTCCGACCAGCGCCCGAGCGCGATGCGTGAGATCCCTCCCAGCACCTGGGTGACGGCCAGGGCCGCCGCGGCGACCGCGGTCGAGACGCCGCGATGGTCGTGCAGGAAGAGCACGAAGAAGCCGAGCAGGCTGAGTTGTGTCGTTACAAAGAACGTGCTGCCGACGCAGATCAGCCACACGCGCGGGTCGCGCAACGGACGCGCGAGCGCGGACTGGTCGTCGGTCGGCTCGACACGGATGAACACGAAGGCGACGATCGCGCCGACCAGCGACGCGCCCGCGAGCCCGAGGAAAGCCGCGCGCAAGCTGACGCGCTGCTCGAGCAGCGGCAGCGCAACCGCCCCGATTGCGCCGCCGAGCGGAACGGCCATCTGGCGAATCCCGAGCGCGAGGCCGCGCTCCTCCTGACGGAACCACGCCATCACCGCGCGTCCGGTCGCAGAGTTCACGCCGGCGGCCACTCCTCCGGCGACCGCGAGCGCAACGACGAGGATGCCGAATGACGAAGCGTACGCCGCCCAGACGAGCGCGGCGCTTGCGCAGGCAAGGCCGATGGCCATCACGAGCCGCTCACCGATGCGGTCCGCGACGAGGCCCCACGCGAGGAGCGTCGGCACAGACCCGAGAAAGCTCGCCGCAAGGACGACGCCGGTCTGCGTCAGCGTGAGGCCGAAGTCGCGCCGGATCGCCGGTGCGATCGCGGGCAGCCCGAGGCCGGTCACCGCATACGCCGCCTGCGCGCACACGCCGGCCGACAGAACGGTCCAGCGGTAGCTACGAGGTCGCGCGGGCGTGGACGTCACGCAACTTCTGGATCTCCTCGGCGTTGGGCCCGTGCCCGTCCGCGCCCGGAACCTCCAGCACGACCGGCAGCTTCTGCACTTTCGGATTCGCGAGGAAGACTCCGAGGCCCTCGCCCATCAGCCCGTCGCCGATGTTGTCGTGGCGGTCAAGGTTCGAGCCCAGCGGGGCCTTCGCATCGTTCGCGTGCAGCATGCGCAGCCGATCCAGGCCGATCCGCTCGTCGACCTCGCGCAGCGCTCCGTCCCACGCCTGCTCGTCGGTGACGTCCACACCCGAGACGTAGAGGTGACAGGAGTCGAGGCAGATGCCGAGCCGCTCGTGCCGCCCGAGCCCGTCGAAGAGAACGGCGAGCTCGTCGACAGAGCGCCCGATCGTCCCACCGGCCCCAGCGGAGTTCTCCATCAGGAGCCACGTGCGCTCGTTGCAGCGCTCGAGCACCTGCTCGAGCGCCGGCACCGCCCGCTCGAGCCCGGCCTCGAAACCCGCGCCGAGATGCGACCCGACGTGGAAGACCACCCCGTCCGCGTCGATCGCGCAGGCGGCATCGACGGTGGAGCGCATGGTGTCGACGCTCTTCCGGTAGATCTCATCGTCGGGGGCCGCGAGGTTGACGAGATAGAGACCGTGCACGAGCGCCGGCATGCCCAGCTCATCGCGCCTGGTGCGGAACGCCTCCAAATCTTTCGGATCGTGATTCGGGAAACGCCATGTCCGCGGGCTCTGCACGAAAAGCTGGACGCAGTCGGCGTTCATCGCCTCCGCCTTGTCGAGCGACTTCTTGATCCCACCGGAGCAATGAGCACCGAACAACACGTGACGATCCTATGTAGACGAGCCGCAGCTAAAACGCTTGGCCCACGACCCCGCCCGCGCCGGCTCTGCCCACGCGCGTTGCCCGCGCAGCGGCCAACCTCGATGTCCGAAAGCGTCTAGCTTTTCGGACATGGTCAGAGTTCGGATGGCTCCTTCGCCGACGGGGTTCCTCCACATCGGGAACGTTCGGACGGCGCTCTTCAATTGGCTGTTCGCCCGCCATCATGGCGGCGAGTTCAAGCTGCGGATCGAGAACACCGACACGAGCCGGGAGGTCGTCGCGGCGACGGAGCAGATCCAGGAGTCGCTGCGCTGGCTCGGGCTCGAGTGGGATGGCGACGTCACGTTCCAGCTCGACCGGATGGCCGACTGCGCCGCGCTCGCGCGGCAGCTCGTCGAGGAAGGGAAGGCGTACGAGGACGAGGGGGCCACCCGCTTCCGCATGCCCGACGAGGGGGTGACGGCGTGGGACGACGCCGTTCGCGGCCGGGTCGAGTTTCCGAACGAGAAGCTCGAGGATCTTGTGCTCGTCCGCTCGGACGGACGTCCGACCTACAACTTTGCATCGCCGATGGAGGACGTGTGGGACGGGATCACGCACGTCATCCGCGGCGAGGATCACATCTCGAACACGCCCAAGCAGATCAACCTGATTCGCGCCGTCGGCGCCGAGCCGCCTCGGTATGCGCACGTGTCGCACGTGCTCGGCGCAGACGGGAAGAGTCTCTCGAAGCGACACGGGTCGGTGACGGTCGACGACTTCCGCCATCAGGGCTATTACGCGCCGGCGCTTGTCAACTTCCTGGCGTTGCTCGGCTGGAGCTACGACGACAAGACGACGATCATGTCGCGCGACGAGCTCGTCGGACGCTTCGACCTCGAGCGGGTGGTGCCGAGCCCTGCGACCTTCGACTACCAGAAGCTCGATTGGCTGAACGGCGTTTATCTCCGGGCGCTTTCCCGGGACGACTATGCGGAGGAGCTCGTGCGCTACCTGCGCGAGACTGGGCACGACTGGGACGAGGAGCTCGTGCGTCGCAGTGTCCCGATCGTGCAGGAGAAGATCGAGCGGTTCGGCCAGTACCCCGACTTCGCCGGCTTCCTCTTCCGCGACGTGCACCCCGAGCCGGTGTTGCTGGGTGGACGGGAGGCGGTCGTCGAGGCCGCGCGCGACGCGCTGGCAGAGGTCGAGCCTTTCCGGGCCGAGCCGATTGAAGCCGCGCTGCGCGGGCTCGCCGAGAAGCTGGAGCTTTCCCCGCGCAAGGCGTTCGAGCCGATCCGCGTCGCGGTCACGGGTTCGAAGGTGTCACCGGGGCTCTTCGAGAGCCTCGAGCTCCTCGGGAAGGACGAGACGCTCCGCCGTCTTACTGCTGCCGTCGCAGTGGCCTAGGTGGACCCAACGGGTCCAGCCGCCGCTGGAAGGCGAGCCAGGCGCGGCGCCGGAACTGCGGCGTCGGCCGCGGAAGGCTCGGGCGGAGAAAGGCGTCCTCGGAGTGTCGCCTCTGAATTCTCATTTTCAAATAATAAACGGCCGGGGAAGGGATCGAGATACGGGGCTAGACTCGGCGTCCTGGTGCCCTCGAACGGCCACACTGTCCTCGTCGTCGACGACGATGCGTCGATTCGGCTCCTCTGTCGGCTCAACCTCGAGCTCGAGAGCTGGCAGGTGCTAGAGGCCGGGACGCTGACCGAGGCGCGCGCGCTGCTCGACGCCAACCGCGTCGACGTCGTGGTGCTCGACGTGCACGTGGGCTCCGGCAACGGCCTCGAGTTCCTGCAGGAGCTTCGGCGCGACCGGCCTCACTTGAAGGTGGCGATGCTGACCGGCTCGGAGAACGTCGGCGACGTGGGTAGCGACGGCATCATCCCGAAGCCGTTCACGATCGAGCAGCTCACGTCGACCGTTGCGAAGCTCGCCGGATAGAGTCTTCTCGGTGTCGACGACGGCGGTCCGCAGCGCCGCGGAGTTCGAGGAACAGCTCCAGCGGTATCTCTACGAACGCTCCGAAGAGGGCCGCGCGGTCCGCGTAGGGGAGAAGGAAGTCTCAGAGCAGGCAGCCATCGTCGCCCGTTACGCCGACCTCTTCAGTCGCGAGCAGCTCGAGGCAATGCGCGAGGAGGAGGAGCAGGCGAGCGACGGCGACCGGCGCGAGTGGCTCTACCGGCTGCGCAAGACGTGCGAGGGCGGTCTCGTCGCCGCCGAGCTGGCGGAGCGCGACGACGAGCTCGAGAACGCCCTGCTGGCCGCACGCGTGACCTTCAAGGGCGAGGAGCTACCGTTGCGCACGGCGCTCGCGCAGCTCTCTGTCATCCCCGACTACAGAGACCGTGACGAGCTCGGCGAGCTCTACAGGCAGAGGTCGGCCGAGTTCAACGAGCAGCGGCTCGACCTGCTGCGCGCATACGAGGAGCTCGAGGCCGACCTGAGCGAGGAGCCCGATCCGGTCGCGCGCAACGAGGAGGAGAAGCAGATCTCGCTGCGCGAGCTCGAGTCGGTGCTCGTGGCCGCGAGCGACCAGATCGAGGCGGCGTTCATCGAGCTACGCGAGAGGTGGTTCGAGCGGCTGCTCGGCCCGGACCGCGAGCCGCAGCCGTCCTCCGCGCACATGGGCTACGTGCGACGGCTGTCCCCCCTCGACGCGACGTACACGAAGGATCGTGCCACCGAGGTGTGCCTGCAGACGCTCTCGGCGCTCGGTTTCGACCTCGCGTCGGACACCAACATCAAGCTCGATCTCGACGACCGTCCGCAGAAGTCGCCGCGTGCGTGCGTGATCGCGTCCGATCCGCCCAAGGTCGTGCACCTGATCACGCGGGCGCAGGGCGGCCTGCACGACTACCAGGCGTTCATGCACGAAGCCGGCCACGCGCTCCACTACGCCGGTGTCGATCCCAAGCTGCCGTACACCTTCCGTCGCATCTCGCGCGACCACGCCCTGACGGAGATCTACTCCTACATCTGCGAGGCGATCACGCGCGAGCCGGGCTGGCACGCCGAGTACTTCGGTCTCTCCGAGGAAGAGGCGCGCACGAACGCCCAGGCGACGACGTTCCTCGAGGCGCTCCTCTTCCGCCGCTACACCGCGAAACTGCGGTTCGAGCTCGGCTTCTGGTCCGCATTCGAGCAGGCCGGGACGACCAGCGACGACTACGCCGAGAAGCTGACGGCGGCGACCGGAGTCCGCTACCCGAGCGACGGCCACCTCGCCGACATGGATGCCGGCTTCTATTCAGCCGACTACCTCCGCGCGTGGATCCGACATGCGCAGTTACGCGCGCACCTGATCGCTGAGGTCGGCGACGACTGGTGGCGCAGCGAGCAGACCGGCGAGCTGCTGCGCGAGCTGTTCGCCGAGGGGACGAAGCCGTCGAGCGAGGAAATCGCCGCCCGCCTCGGCTACCAGCCGTACGACACGACGCCGCTGATCAACGAATTGCTCGCCTGAGTTGCGCCCGGTCGCATACGACCACTTCTACGCGTACGACGAGCTCAGCGAGACGCTGCGCGCGTGGGCCGACGAAGCTCCGAAGCTCTGCACCCTCGAGTCGATCGGCAAGTCGTACGAGGGCCGCGACATCTGGCTCGTCACGATCACCAACACCGAGACCGGGGCGCACGCCGACAAGCCCGGCTTCCTGATCGAGGCGAACATCCACTCGATGGAGTGGACCGGCTGCACGGCCGCGCTCCATCTGATCCACAAGCTGTTGAGCGAGCACGGGGAGAACGAGCTCGTCACGCGCGCGCTCGGCACACGCACCTTCTACGTCATCCCGCGCCTGAACCCTGACGGTGCGGAACGCGGGCTGCAGCAGCGCCGTTTCATCCGCTCGAGCGTGCGGCCGTATCCGCGCGACGAGCCCGAGGACGGTCTGCAGGTCGAGGACCTCGACGGCGATGGGCGGGTGCTCGACATGCGCATCGAGGATCCGAACGGCGCGTGGCGGCCGCATCCCGACGAGCGGAAGCTGCTCGTTCGGCGCGACCCGGTCGACGGGCCCGACGACGGGCCGTTTTACCGGCTGCTCTACGAGGGTCGGCTGCAGAACTACGACGGCTTCACGATCAAGGTGCCGCCGCCGCTCGAAGGCCTCGATCTGAACCGCAACTTCCCCGCGGAGTGGGCGCCCGAGCACGAGCAGCGCGGCGCAGGGCCGTATCCGACGTCTGAGCCCGAGGTGCGGGCGATGGTGCAGGCGGTCACCGACCGTCCCAACATCACGGGCCATGTCGCGTACCACACCTTCAGCGGCGTTCACCTTCGCCCCTATGCCGGGCGGCCCGATGAGGACTTCCCGACGATCGACCTCCGTGCGTACAAGATCATCGGCGAGCGCGGGACCGAGCTGACGGGCTACCCCGCCGTGTCGGTCTTCCATGACTTCAAGTACGACCCGAAGCAGACGATCAAGGGCGGCGCGCACGACTGGATGTACGACCACCTCGGCGTCTTCTCGTGGACCACGGAGTTCTGGAGCCCGCAGCGCCAGGCCGGGCTCTCGGACTACCACTTCACCGACTGGGTGCGCGAGCATCCGATCGAGGACGACCTCGCGCTGATCAAGTGGGCGCGAGACACTTACCCGAACGCGTACGTCGACTGGTACGAGTTCGACCATCCGGAGCTCGGCAAGGTCGAGCTCGGCGGCTGGGACATCATCAACTTCTGGTTCAACGTCCCGTTCGACCGGCTCGAGCAGGAGGTTGCGCCTCACTCCGACTGGGCGATCTTCCACACGCTGGTCTCGCCACTGCTCGAGGTGCGCACGCTTGACGTCGAGCAGCTGGGAGACACGTCGTTCCTCGTACGGCTGGTGCTCCAGAACTCCGGCTGGCTGCCGACGAACGTCACGCAAAAGGCGGTCGAGCGCCAGGCGGTGCGGGACCTCGAGGTCGAGCTCGAGCTGCCGGACGATGCGCGGCTCGTCGGCGGCGAGGTGAAGACGACGGCCGGCCAACTCAGAGGCCGCGTCGAGAAGCGCTCCACGACCTGGTGGGGGAACGACGAGTCGACGACCGACCTCGCGAAGCTCGAGTGGGTCATCGAAGCGCCGGCTGGAACCGAGATCGGGATCGAGGCGCGCCACCCGCGCGCCGGCACGATCCGCAAGCGCGTCAGGCTGACGTAAGCAGCGTGCCTCCCTCGATCGAGGGAGGCACGTTCCTCCCCCCACCGGGGGAGGCATTGCGGAGAAGCCGCGCCTACGTTCCGACGGCCGGGGCGACCCTCGGCCAATGCGGAACTGCGGCCTGCGCGTGAGCGCGGCAGGAGGAACACCAACTCATGCGAGAATCGACCGGCTGGAAGCGTGGCGTCCGCTCCAATGCCCTCTGGGGCAGTGGATCGCGGGGCGAGTCGCGCAAAAACGCTCTTTGGGGATCGGGTGGGCGCGATGGACGGCGCTTTGCAATGGCGGCACTCGTGGCTCTCACGCTCGTCGTTCCGCTGTCGGCAGCGGCTGACGACGGCGGCGGCAAAAGTGGGAAGGGCGGCAAGGGCAATGGGACGTACATCAGCCCCGGTCTGCTCGAGAACGCCGACAAGAAGCCCAACCAGAAGCTTCACGTCATCATCCAGAGCACAGCCGGAACCTCCGGAGCCGTCGACAGCGTCAATGGTCTCGGTGCCGACATCCGGCGCCGCCTGCAGTCGGCCGACGCGGTCGCGGTCGACATCACGGCCGGCAAGCTTTCCTCGCTCGCGAAGAAGTCCGGGCTGACGATCACGCCGGACTCGACGGTGAAGCTGAGCGCAACGGCTTCGACGACGCAGCTCTGGCCGTACACGTCGGGGAACGCTTACCTATGGGGCTCGTACACGAACCCTGCGCCGCAGGCGCCGACGATCGCGGTCGTCGACTCGGGGATCGATGCGAAGCGCGCCGACTTCGACGGCGGAAATCGCGTCGCTGCCCAGGTGAACCTGAGCAGCATGACGCCGAACTCGCCGGGTGACGGCCGTGGTCACGGGACGTTCGTCGCCGGGATCGCGGCAGGGTCGGCACCAGGGTTCGCGGGCGCAGCGCCCAACGCAAAGATCGTCTCCCTCGACGTGATGGACGACACCGGCACCGCACGCACGAGTGACGTGATCGCAGCGTGTGACTGGATCCTCGCGAACAAAGGGACGTACAACATCCGGGTCGCGAACTTCTCGCTGCACTCGGGAGCCCGAACCAACTTCTATAACGACCCGCTCGATCGGGCGGTCGAGAAGCTCTGGTTCAACAACGTGTTCGTTGTCGCCGCTGCCGGCAACTACGGCACGGCGTCGGGTCCGAGCGGCGTGATGTACGCGCCGGGCAACGATCCTTTCGTCATGACCGTCGGCGCAATCGACTTGGGGACGAGCGTCTACGCAACTGACGACACCGCTGCGCCGTGGTCGGCGTGGGGCTACACAGAGGACGGCTTCTCGAAGCCGGAGATCGGCGCAGCCGGCCGCTACATGATCGGAGCCGTTCCGACGGGCTCGACGCTCGTGGCCGAGAGGCCCGATCACATCGTCTCACCCGGCTACATGGAACTGTCGGGAACATCGTTCGCCGCCCCGGTCGTGGCGGGCGCCGCGGCGCAGGTCCTCGCGCGGCATCCGAACTGGACGCCCGACCAGGTGAAGGGCGCCTTGATGTTGACCGCAAGGTCGCTCCCGAGCGCCGTGCGCGGATCGCTCGGCGTCGGAGGCGTCAATGCCTACCGCGCGGCAATGCTGACCTCTGCACCGAACCCGAACCTCGTACTGCGGAGATTCGTCACCGGTGACCAGCGGTTCGACGCGGCGTCCTGGCTGGCGACGGTGCAGGCGAGCGCCTCGTGGGCCGACGCCTCGTGGGCGGATGCTTCCTGGGCGGATGCGTCATGGAGCGCGGCTTCCTGGGCGGATGCCTCCTGGGCGGATGCTTCCTGGGCCGACGCTTCGTGGGCCGACGCTTCCTGGGCAGACGCTTCGTGGGCGGACGCTTCGTGGGCGGATAGCGCGGGCGACGGCGTCGGCAGCCAACCCGCAGCCTCTTCCGCAGCGATCAACTCGCTGCAACCGTAACGGTGTCTGACTGAGCCCGGCGGCTGTCTCAGCTGCCGGGCTCATCCAACGAGGCTCCTTCGTCGGACGCCGTGGTGCCGATACTCCATGAGACCGTCCGTGCGCGCGGCTGGCGCACGACAGGTGGAGAGCTGCGGGACCAGGTCGAGTCCGTCGAGCAGGCGTAGGCTTGCCTTTCAACGACCTGGAGGTGCGCAATGGCGCTCGCACGCGTAGTGACGTTCGACGGGGTCAGCAAGGACCGGATGCAGGAGATGCAGAAGGAGATGGAGGGTGGCCCGCCGCCGGAAGGCTTCCCGCAGAGCGAGGTGATCGTCCTGCATGATGCCGACGCGGAGAAGTCGCTCGCCGTCGTGATCTTCGACAACGAGGAGGACTACAAGAAGGGCGATGAGATCCTCGGCGCGATGCCGGCCGGCGACACGCCGGGCCAGCGCACATCCGTCTCCAAGTACGACGTCGCGGTGCGGATGAAGTCCTAGCCCGGCGCGTCAGTGGAAGATCGCCACGATGGCGATCCCTACGATCGCGGTCGTGATCCAGGCGATCTGCAGCGGTAACTGGAACGAGTGGTCGATCACGCGCTTGCCGAGCGTGGTCGTTCCGGTCGTGTCCGCCTCCGCGGCCGCGATCTGCGTGCCGTTGGCCGGCAGGAAGAGGACGCCCATCACCGCGGTCCACATCGCGATCATGTAGCCGGCGCCGATCCCGAGCGCCAGGCCTAACGGGACCATGGTTCTCGTCGCGGCCGACTGACTCGTGGTTAACGCCGCGACGAGGAAGATCGACACGGCGATCATGAACGGCCACTTCTGCGCCAGGTCGCCGAGCGCCGAGACGATCGCGTCTTCGTTGTTGGCGATGAAGGTGTCCGCCATCCACGCGATGCCGAAGAGCGCGATCATCGCGACCATCCCCGACCGGAAGATCGACGTGTTCGGGATGTCGCCCGCGCCGACCTTGGCGAAGAGGACGATCAAGGCCGCTGCAGTGAGCATGAGCATCTGGATGATCGGGGTGACGGCGAGCGGTTCCGTGCCGCCGTCCTCCCCGGTGACGGTCGGGCGAATGCCCTCGAACAGGCCGAAGATGCAGATCAGGAGCACGGCGCCCAGGAAGATCGCGACGCTGCGCTTCGCGTACTGCTTGATCTCGATTGCGGCTGCTGACGGGGGTGCCTGCACCAGCCCCGCCTGGACGCGGCGCTGGTACTCCTCGTCCTGGTCGAGGTCCTTCCCGTGCCGCGCCATCACAAGGCACATGAGGAAGATGCCGATGATGCTCGCCGGGATCGTGATCAGCAGGACGTCGACGAGGTTGTAGTGGTAGACCTCGACGAGCGGCAGAAGCGTCGCCATCGCCGCCGCAACGGGGCTCGAGGTAATGCCCATGGCCGACGCGACGGTCGACGCGGCAAGCGGTCGCTCGGGGCGGATCTTGTTCGCGTACGAGACCTCATTGATCACCGGGATGATCGAGAAGAAGGTGTTGCTCGTCCCGGTGAGGATGCAGAGCAGGTACGAGATGTACGGCGCGAAGTAGTTGATCGCCTTCGGTCTCGCTCGCAGGGCCCGGCTGGCGATGGAAACCATGTAGTCGACACCGCCGGCCGCCTGCATCGCCGCGGCGGCCGAGATGACGGCGATGATGATCAGCATCGCATCGAACGGCGGCTCGCCGGGGTCGAGTTGGAAGCCGAAGACGAGGACGAGCGTCCCGACGCCGCCCCAGAGACCGAGGCCGATGCCGCCCGTGCGCACGCCGAGGGCGATGAAGCCGACGACGACCAGGCCCTCGATCGCGATCAGCACCCAGTCGCCGCCGCTCGTCGACGTCGATGCCTCTGCGCCGGCTGCAGCTGGAGCCGGCGTGGTGCTCGTCGTCGTGGTCGCCGTGGTCGTGGTCGACGCGGTCGTCGTTGTCGTCGTTGCAGCAGGAGCTGCCGCAGAGCTGCCGCTCAGCGCGGAGGCGGCGGTGAAGCCGGCGGCCGTGAGCAGCGCGGCGGCGATTGCGATCGCGAGGAACCGCTTCACGGCTGCCCCTCCTTCAGCTCCTGGCAGTTCTTGCTGCCGTTGAGCGCGTCCGCGAGCGCCGGGTCGACGTTCGCCACCTGGTTGAACGCCGCCTGGCCGTCGAGGATGGAGCGGACGAGCGCGCTCGCCTGCGTCGCGACCAGCGCGTAGGCCTCACTCGTGGAGCCGGGCTTGTGCTTGAGCTCCTGCTTCGCGACCCGGAGGTTGTGCTCGGTGCGCTGCGCCCACGCGCGGAGCGTGGCCGATGCCTGTGCGCCGTTCGAGACATCTGGATTGCCTGCGCGCTTCAGGCCTTCCTGGAGCGTGTCCTCGGTGGCGCGGATCGCCCGGTCGATCGCCTCGCGCAGCGTGACCCGTCCTTCGACCGAGTCGCCGCTGCCGCCGTCGTGCTGGCGCGCGGCGTAGTTGTTGCGCTGGTACTCGTCGCGGATCGCGTGCAGGTCGCCCTCCCACGCGCCCACAGCGCCACATGCTGCATCCGCCCACGTCGACGCGCGGACGGTGTCGCCGGTATGGTCGCGCCCGTTGCTCGCGGCTGCGACGACGCCGCAGAGAACGACAACGCCGAGTACGACGACGAGGACGGCGACCCAGCCTCTCATTGCTTGGACAGCTCGTCGACGGCGCCGACCAGGAGCCGCCAGAAGCGCTCGGCGGTCGGGATGCTCACACGCTCGTCGGGCGAGTGCGGCGCCTCGATCTGCGGGCCGAACGAGATCATGTCGAGGCCGGCGACCTTGTCGCCGATCACCGCCGTCTCGAGCCCCGCATGCACGGCGGTGACGATCGGCGGCTCGCCGAACGTCTGCTCGTACACGCGTTTCGTGGCGGCGAGCGCCGGTGAATCGAGGTTCGGTCTCCAGCCGCCGTAGTTGTGCTTCACCTCGAGCTCGCCTCGGCCGAGACGAGCCGCCGCGTCGAGCGCCGCGATCACCTCCGGCAGAGCGGAGTCGTTCGACGAGCGGGAGAGGCTGTGCAGCGTCAGCCGGCCGTCTTCCGTGACCGCTTCGCCGAGCGAGGTGCTGGTCTCGACGAGGTCGTCGAAGTCGGGGCTCATGGCGAGCGGCCCGGTCGGGACGAGCGAGACGACGTCCAGCAACGTGGCTGTCCCGTCCTCGGTCCACGCGTCGATTGCCGTATCGGCCGCGTCGAGCTTCACGTTGACGCCCGAGTCCGTCTTCGCATAGGCGTCGCGGATCGTCGCCGTCGCCTCTTCGAGCGCGCTGCGGAGGTCGGCTTCCTTGTCCGCGGCGACGGAGACCACGGCAGACGCGTCGCGCGGGATCGCGTTCCGGCTCTTACCCCCGGCGAGCGAGACGAGCCGGAACGGCACCGCCTTGTGGGCCTCGCGCAGCGCGCGGCCGAGGACCTTGACGGCGTTCGAGCGACCGAGGGCGATGTTGCTTCCCGAATGCCCTCCGAGGCCGCCGCTCGCGGTGACGCGCAGGGTGGCCGCGCCAGAGTCGGTCGGCTCTCGCGGCTGCTCGATGTGGACCCACGTGTCGGTGCTGCCGGCGCAGCCGACGGTGAGCCGGCCGTCCTCTTCGCTGTCGAGGTTGATCAGGATCGAGCCGTCGACGAGCGCCGCATCGAGCCCGTTCGCACCCTCGAGCCCGACCTCCTCGGCGACGGTCATCAGGAGCTGCAGCGGGCCGTGTGGGAGGGAGTCGTCCTCGACGAGCGCCATCATCGCCGCGATGGCGACGCCGTCGTCGGCGCCGAGAGTGGTGCCGTTGGCCTTGAGCCAGTCGCCGGCGCGCATCAGCTCGATGCGGCCCTCGGCCGGATCGTTCGGGCTGTCCGGCTCGCGCTCGCAGACCATGTCGAGATGTCCCTGCAGCGTCACGGCCGGTGCGTTTTCGCGCCCTTCGGTCGCCGGCACGTCGATCACGAGGTTACGGGCGCTGTCCTCGCGCACAGGCAGCCCGTGGGCGTCCGCCCAGGCGCGCACGTGCTCGATGACCGGCTCCTCGGCCCGGGAGGGGCGCGCGATGCGGGTCAGCGCTTCGAAGTGATTCCAGAATGAACGCGGTTCGACTCCCGCGAGTACCGAAGTTTCCGTGGCCATGCAGATGCCCTCCAGGCGCTAGAGATCCCGCCGCAGGCGAGACGTTCTCGCATCGCCGGGGCGGCGTCAGTCACCCGCGAAGGATGAATCGGCGCCGTGCACGAAAGCCCGCGTGCCGCCAAATAAAACGGCCCGCCCTTTGGTGAACGGGCCGCAGATGCGCCGCAGCGATTCCTTTAGGACAAGGGGAGAGTGTCATCCCAAAGGTCGGTCAGAGGCGCAACACCCGAATTTTACCGCTCTTTGCCGGACGCCCGACGCAGATTTCCTCTCCCCGCGGCGGCCGTCCGGCCATCGAGGAATCGGCCTATGCGCGATCCGGCTTGAGTGTGCGCGCCGAGTCATGATGGCTCGCGATGCGCAGAGCTTGCGGCAACTCGTCCAGAACTACGGCTTCGATGCTGTCGCGGGCACCGCCGCGAGCGCTGCAACGAGTTCGTCACGATGAAGCGTGAGTCGCCGGATTAGCCCATCCACTGCCGGATCGCGCAGCGCACGCAGGTCGACGATTGCCGTGGTGTACATCTGGATCAGCCCGAGCTGGGTCTTGGCCGGGAGATATGGCACTTAAAGAAGGGCCTGTCCGATACGCGGCCAGTCGAAACTAGGGAGATTGGCAGTACGATGTTTGTGACCGAGGGCGACTCGCTGCCATAGGGCTTTCCCCCGGCCGGCTTGGTTCCGGCTATCGATCGGGGGTCCTCATGCCCAACGCAGAGCGAGAGCTAAGAGCGGCGCAGAACCAGTTGATGTTTCGCTCCGTGAATGAGCGAATCAAAGAGCTCGGTGAGAAGGTGCTGAACGCCGTCTCAGAACTCGACTTCGCGTGCGAGTGCGACAACCCGGAGTGCCACAGCCCTATCACGATGACGATCGAGCAGTTCGACGCGATCGACCGCATGGACAATCGATTCATGGTGCTTCGAGGACACGAAGACCTCGACGTCGAGGACGTCGTTGCTGAGGACGATGGCTATCTGATCGTCGCCAAGCGCGGCGCCGGCGCCGAGCTCGTCAAAGAGCTGTCCTAACCCGCGCTAATGCCTGGCGTCTGGCGCCGGTTCGACCGCGACCTCATGTTCGCGGAGGGCGGTCGGTGCAAGACTCCCGCGAAACTACGTGTGCTGCGGCGGGAAAGGAGAGTCATGTTTCGACTGATCCCTAAACCATCGCCGGCAATGTTCGTCGCCTGCCTCGCGTTGGCCGTCGCGCTCAGCGGTACGAGTTACGCAACGATCCTCGCGCTGCCGGCTAACAGCGTTGGCACCGTGCAGCTAAAGAACAACGCCGTCATCTCAGCCAAGGTGAAGAACCATTCCCTGCTCGCCGTTGACTTCAAGCCGGGCCAGCTGCCCGGCATCCCTGGCTATGAGGTGGTCACGGGCCAGACGAGCATCGTGATGAACCAGACTTACAACAGCCTCAGCATCGCTTGTCCCCCCGGAAAGAAGGCGATCGGAGGCGGCGGGGGTACCGCCGGCGGCATCATTCCCGGCGACGGCCCGTACATCGTCGTCAGTCAGCCTTCCGTCGACGGCAACAGCTGGCTGGTACAGACGGCGCGCGCGCAGGACGGATACTCGGCGCTCGTCGGTCGCGTCATCTGCGCCACCGTGCCATGAGCTACTCCGAGATCGGACGGGCGCGGCGGCGGCGCGTCGGCCGGCAGGTAGTACTTCGTCGCGCGTGTATACCCACGCGTCTCCAGACCAACGAGAACCCCGCCGGAGCGGGGCTTTCGTGAGGCTGCGGGGCAGGGACTCGAACCCCGACTACCTGATCCAGAGTCACCCGAAAGGCATCCAACTCGTGCCAGGGAGTCCATTCGGCTTGCATGGGTGAGCCAAATTCGTGCAGGACGTCCAACGACTTCGTCGCCGTTCGTTAGAAGCCGTGTTAGAAGGCGCGCTCCTTCCTCGCGGAGAGCTGCGTCGTCTCACCGAGATTCGCCGCCTCTAGCCGCATCGACCCGACCCTCTCCTATTCGCACTGTCGGGAGGCGGGGCTGTTTGCAAGGCTGTGCACGGCTAGCCTTAGCGCCGCCGTCGCACCAGCGACCGTGCCAACCCGTTTCCGCCTTGACCTCCGGCGGCGGCGGAGGGAGGATGCGCCGTCGAGAGAGGGATGAGCCGCGGGCGAGCGCGCTCGCCCGCCGAATGGGGGAGATGCCTATGCATCGCTTCAGCGCTTTCGTGACGGTGGTCGCGTGCATGCTATTCGCCGCGGTCCCCGCCATTGCGGGCAACGTCAGCGTCGGCAGTCCGTCGGGCACGACACCGCAGAATCATCAGAACGAGCCGGCCGTCGCGGTCGACGCGAACCATCCGAACGTTCTGGTGGCCGGCTGGAACGACTTCGTCGACTGGGCGCCGTGCCCGCAGGCCGACGCGACGACCTTCGGAACGTGTGCAGACCCGGCCGACGACGGTGTAGGGCTTTCCGCGGTCGCATTCTCGTTCGACCGCGGTCACAGCTGGATCCAGCCGAGATACACGGGGTGGACGGCGGCCGACTGCAATCCGACGGCCACATGTGCTGCACACGAGGGGCCGATTAACACGCTGCCGTGGTACTACGAGAACCGGTTGGTCTCGTCTGGCGACCCGGCTGTGGCGGTCGGGCCGATCGCGGTCAACGGCCAGTTCTCGTGGAGCAACGGGTCGCGGGTGTACTACGCGAACCTGACCGGCGCATGGCCGTCCGGCTTCGCTTTCCCGAACCCTGAGTTCCACGGCTTCCTCGGCGTCGGCGTGTCGCGGATCGACAACCCGACCCCGACGAGCGTGCTGAACAAAGCGAGCTGGAAGCCGCCGGTGATCGTCAACACGAAGACCGGCCAGACGGCGTTCGAGGACAAGGAGCAGATCTGGGCCGACAACGTCGGGACGAGCCCGTTCTTCGGGCGTGTCTATCTCTGCAATCCGGAGTTTCGGAGCAACGGTCGGCATCCCGGCCTGGGCGGCAACTTCCCGGCGCCGCTGACGTTCTCGTACTCCACCGATGGCGGCGATAGCTGGAGCACGAAGCAGATCGCGCCGGCCGGAACGACGGGCAAGGGCCCGACGCTCTGGGGGCTCAGCGGCTGCACCGTGCGGACCGACAGCCACGGCGTCGTCTACGTCTTCGCGGAGATGTTCGAGAACCCGACGCTGGTCGGGCTGCCGACACACGGGTTCCACGTGATGTTCACGTCGACGGACGGCGGCCGCAGCTTCGGGAAGCAGCAGATCGTCCGGCAGATCACGGATCCCTGCTTCGTCGTCGATCCGGTCTACGGGCGCTGCGTTATGGACGGCTTCGCCGGCGCCCGCACCGACCTGTCGGCTGCCCCGAGCGTCGACATCGCGAACGGTGCCCCAACGGGCGCGGGTGCGACGAACGAGATCGTCGATGCGTGGGCCGACGGCGGGTCGAACATCAACGACAACAAGACGCTCCTGAGCTGGTCGCTGAACGGCGGCACGACATGGAGCACCGCAGCGACGGTGTCATTGGCGGGGGATCGGCCGCTGTACGGGGCACCGGCGATCTCACCAACGGGCGACCGCATGTACGTCGTGTACGAGGCGGACACGGCTCCGTGGCGAGGTGCGGACATGACGTCGCCACGGCCGTACCACGGGGTCTTCCTGACGGCTCCCGTCGGCGCAGGCGGCGCGCCCGCCGGCTGGTCGACCGTCTACAACGGCTCGACAGACACGTCGGCGGGCCACAACGACCTCCGTGGAACATATCCCGGCCACGACATCTATCAAGAGCGGGTCGGCGACTACGTCTACGCCGTGGCAACCGCGAGCTACGGAGCAGCAGTCTGGACGGATGCGCAGAATGCGACAGTGTGCGGGCCCGTGCAGGCGTATCGGGCTGCGTCGCTTGCGGCGGGCGAGCTGGCGCTACCGGCGCCGTGGCCGCTCGCGATGTGCCCTGCAACGTTCGGGAACACTGACACCTGGTCGGCCACCACCGGCTGAGCGGTTGAGTCTCCGGAGGGGCGGCCCGCCGCCCCTCCGGAGCCCCTAGTCCGGGCCGCGCGGCGGTCGGTACTCGTCCGCGCTCGAGGAGGCGGCATCGTCCATCTCAGAGTCGGCGCACCGCGCCGGACCGGAGCCAAGGGCTGCGGCTCCCTAGCCCCAACCTTGCGGTGCGCCATTGCTCCTGTCGGCAGACGAGACCTACCTTTAAAGGGCGAGTTCGGGCCTCAATGGTGTCCGTGCCAGCTTGCGTTTACATCGTTGCCCGTCCTCATCGAGTGCGTCGCGGCGGTACTCAAACTGGGGCCGCTGAACTTTCGCTTTCGACCGGGGGATGGGAGCCTAGGTTTCAGCGTCTCGCGCGCCGGCCTCTGGCTGCGATCAGTGTTTCCGCGGATGACTTCGGTGGTTACGCGCGCTTTGCTGGTGAGGCGGGCGGCTTCGTGTCGGTGAGCGACCGTAGGGCCGCAAACGGTGCGCTCCCGAAATCCCCCCCGCGGGACCGTCCGCGCCTTCAGCCCTAGTGCAAGTTGTGCACCACTAGAAGTGTCTGGCGAAACGGCTGAACTTTGCGGCTAGCCGTGCCCATGGCTGCTTATTGCGTGCCCGTAGCTGATTGTTCTGGGTGCGGAGCAGTTCAGACCGGACGTGCTGGCGCCCGGCCTTCTTCCGCATTTCCGCAGCCTCACGTCGCATCGTGGCGTCGCATTCCTGCGCCAGCTTCTGCGGGTCGTAACGCATCGCGTCTCCGATCTGCCCGAGGCTCAATGGCCCGGGGGTCACGAAGTCCCGGAACGGCGTTGGTATCCGGAGAGTGGCCGGGTTAGGCGCCGCTTGCGCCGCCGGCCGATCGCGTGATGCTGCGCTCCGTTGCGCCTCTCAGAATGGGCCGAATGACCCATTGCGTGTCGGCACGCGCAGCCTCTAGCGTTTTGCGTGGCGTCGCGCGGGTGAGCACTCTGCGGCCAGAGGGTTCGCTCGCGCACGCCAGCTCCGAAGACATCGCGCGGCCGGCGTGTGATCGCGCTCGATGCCGCGACCGTTGCAGCGCTTCGCGAGCATCGCACGCGCCAGCTCGACGAGCGGATAGCGATGGGCGAGGCGTGGGGCAACGAGCTCGATCTCGTCTTCACCCAGGGAGGAAGGGACGCCACTCCATCCGCAAGGCTTTCGGAGGGCTTCGAGCGCCACGTGATTGCGGCCAAGCTGCCGAAGCTGAATCTGCACGGTCTGCGCCCTACGCACGCGACGTTGGCGCTTCGCGCCGGGGTGCATCCCAAGGTCGTCTCAGAGCGACTAGGCCATGCGTCCGTCGCCTTCACCCTCGACGGAATACACGGACGCGCTCCCAGACATGCAAGAGACAGCCGCCGGGGTAGTCGCAGTGCTCGTGCTCGAGCCGGCTTAGAAGTCGGTTAGAAAACGGCGAGCCGAGCGAGTTCGCGCGATCCGCGCCAGTAACACAAAAGCCCCGCTCACGCGGGGCTTTTCTTCTAGCTGCGGGGCAGGGACTCGAACCCCGACTACCTGATCCAGAGTCAGGCGTCCTACCATTAGACGACCCCGCAGGGCGGACGGCATTGTAGCCGCGCTCAGCTTCGATCTTGGGTGCGCCGTTCTTCGGGCGATGTCTCCTCCTGCGGAGCTCCACCCGGCGCTGCCATCACGGTGCCGTCTTCCTCCACGACGTCCCGCGGATCGGCCGTTCGGTACTCGTCGCTCTGAGCCCCGCCGCGCGGATCGCCGGCGCGGTCGAGCGCGTGCACGTCGCCTTGTTGCTTGTCTGCGCGATGCTTCTCACCGCGTTTGAGCCATCGTCCCAGCATGGGATCGATTCTTCCCGGCCCCGGCTACACTGAACCCCCCGGCGCATTCGTCTAGTGGCCTAGGACACCGCCCTCTCACGGCGGCGGCACGGGTTCGAATCCCGTATGCGCCTTCACCGTCGTCCCCGCGATTTGGAGGAACGACGGCACCCGGTGGTTGGAACGCACCGCCGTCATGGATCCGGTTTGGACCCACGGGCAGGCGGGGCTAGGTTCCGTCGGTCGTAATCGGCTTCGAAACCGGTTGCGACACGTGCGCCGCGACTGTCCTAGCGGACGACACCCTTCACGACATAGCCGCTTTTTACAACCGGCGCCCGGCGGCGTGAAGCCCGCCGTCGTCGCGAGCATGGTGGGCTGAGGGCTAGCGGCGGCGCGGGCGCGGCGCCAGCGAAAAGTAGTGCTCGGGAAGCTGCCGAATCTCCTTCGGTGACGTAGCGCCGACGCGCTGCCAGCTACTGACGGCGCAGCTGGCGCGCCCCGTCTCGCGTTTCGCGGGCGGGTCGTACCAGAACTTCCACGACGGCTTCGCGTCGATCGATGCGACGAAAAAGCAGAACGCTGCGACCCCCACGGCGTCGATCAGATACCCCGTGGCAGCACCTAGCCCTACAACAACGAGCAGGAAGCAGACGAACGACGCCGGAGGCTTGCGGAATCGCAGCACGATCAAAGTATGCGCCTCCCACCGACGGAATCCAACTACCAGGGGAGGCATCGGTGCCCATCGCGGCGCGATGGCAGCTTGTTTGCCTGTTGGACCGGAAATCGATGAACCGGCAGAGGGCTGTCGGGTAGGTCACGTCAAAATGGGGGCCTGGGCAGTTCCTCCGACCGGATTGGGCGGCCCGGAGTGGGGGGATGCGCACTCCATCGAACGCTTCGCCGTCAATTCCGACGTTCGGCTGCCGCGGCGTACCCGCTCAGCGTCCGTCTCGGTGCCTGCGTACTGGGCGGTTGTCAGCTCCATGGTCCTGATCGCCGCCGGGATCGCGGGTTACTACGCGCTGCGCTCGACCAGCTGGGCCGTGATGACGGACGAGCTGCAGGTCGTCCGTCTCGCCGAGAGCATCGCGGCGCGGATGTCGCCGGTGCCGCACATCCACGGGACGTACTACGGCGCGCTCGCCCAGCTCTACCCGTTGCTGCTGGCGCCTGCGTTCGGGCTCCTCGGTGCGCCTGCCGCGGAGACTGCAGCGCATGCCCTGAACGCGGTCCTGTTGCCGAGCGCAGCGTGGCCGGCGTACCTGCTCGCGCGCTCGGTCACCGGCTCGCGCCCGGCCGGTCTCGCGGCCGCGGCTCTGACGGCGTTCACGCCCTGGCTCGTGCTCACCTCGACGCTCTTGACGGAGAACGCCGCCTACCCGGCCTTCGTGTGGGCGATCTATCTCGCGCACCGGGCGCTGAACGCGCCGAGCAGGGCGAACGACGCGCTCGCACTTGCCGGGCTCGGGCTGGCGTTCTTCGCGCGCACGCAGCTGCTCGTGCTCGCGGTCGTCCTTCCGCTCGCCTTGCTTCTACACGCCGGCCCGCGTCGCGCGTTGAAGAGGCATCCGTTGCTCGCATGCGCGTACGCCGCCGGGCTCCTGCTTGCCGGCGTGCTCGTCTCGGTCGGTTCCCTGGGCATTGTCGTCGGCAACTACGCAGTCCCGTTCAGCGGCAACGTGCTTCCTCATGGCGTGTGGGCTGCGACGGCGTCCCACCTCGTCCACGTCGTCGTGGGCGCGGCAGTGGTGCCGTTTGTGCTCGCCACGACATGGACCGTGCTCACGCTCGCCCGCCGCCGAGGGGACGCGGCACACGCGTTCGCCGCGCTGTTCGCCGTGTGCGTGCCGCTCCTGTCCCTCGAGGTGGCTTCCTTCGACCTCCGCTTCACGCCGCACGGCTTCAATCAGGACCGCTATCTCTTCTATCTCGTGCCGCTCTTCGCCGTCGGTGCGACGGCCGCGCTGACTTTTCGGGAGGCGCTGCGGCACTTCGCGCCACTCGCGCTTGTGACGACGGCGAGCGTCGTCTGGCTGCTCTTGCAGTTCGGCGACTACGACGACCGGTCCGTGATCTTCTGGGCGGCGCCCGCAGCCGCGATCCACACGATTTTCCCGAACGACGGCGTCCTCGCGCTTTGCGCCGCCGTCCTCGTCGCATTCGGGCTCGCGCTCATGTGGCGCGCCCCGCGAGCGGCGCTCGCCTCGGTGGCCACGCTCGTGTCGGCCGTCGGAGCAGCACAGGCGGTGTACGTGTTCGAGCGCTATGAGGATCCGGCGATGACACGGCCGCCGGCGCTGCCGCTTGCGCGTGACTGGATCGACCGGCACGTTCCCGGCACAGCGTCGGTCGCGCTCGTACCGTCGCCCCGCGACACTTCCACCTACTGGTGGGAGGCGGAGCTCTGGAACAAGCGTGTCGACCACGTGCTGCGCGTCAGCGGGCCGACATTCACTCCGTTTCCTGCAGATGACGTACGCGTCGACTTCCGCCACGGAGCCCTGACCGGCGCGCCGCCGAGCGACTTCCTCGTGCTGTCGGGGGGCGAGAAGCGCTTCCATCCGGTCGGAGCGCGCCGAGTCGCCGGCACCGACGTGCTGCAGCTCGTGCGTGTCGCACGTCCGTACCGGCTCGACTGGGCGACGCGGGGCCTCACGCCGGACGGCTGGACGGTCGCAGGCCGACCCGCCACGCTGCGCTTCTACGACGCCGGCGCCGGCGGGCGCCGGCGGGTCGTCGTCGTGCTCGCGGCGTCCAACCGTGCCGCGCTCCCGCTCGACTTCAGCCTGAAGGGCGGCGGGGTGGAACGCGTCGGCTGGGTCGACCCGGGTGGCGCAAGGCCGCCCGTGCGGCTGAGCTTCTGCATCCCGCACGGCGGCTTTGTCGACGTGACGCTGCAGACGCACGCCGAGGTTCGCATTCCCGACGGCCGCCTCGTCGGCTTGCATCTCGACCGCCTCTCGACGGCCACCGCCGCCGGGTGTCGGGCGTCTCAGGTCTCGAGCCGGTAAATCGGCACGAGCCGCTTCTCCGCCTCGGTGTCGATGTGCGCGACGACCTCGACGTAGGGCTCGAGCCCGGAGCCCTGCAGCTTTGCCTTGAGCAGGCTGTCCACCTGGTAGATGC
The DNA here is from genome assembly GCA_005888435.1 of Actinomycetota bacterium. GTDB lineage: Bacteria > Actinomycetota > Thermoleophilia > Gaiellales > Gaiellaceae > 3-1-20CM-4-69-9. The sequence continues at coordinate 23,473 of VAXO01000022.1, forward strand.
CGGACGAGTTGTTCATCGTGATCTCGATCAGGATCGGGCGCCGCTCGCCGTCCTTGATCGCGACGTCCTCGATCGCAGCGGCGCTGAGCGAGTGAATCGAGATCGAGCCGCGGGCGAACGGGATACGCGACCGGCCCTGTTCCATGTCGAGCGCGTCTGCGACGCGCACGATGCCGGCTTCCAGCGTGAGCGGCTTGCCGTAGTCCCGGTGGCTCGTGATCGCCTGCAGGACCTCCGACGAGAGGACCGTGATGTCCGGCTCCTCGTAGATCCCCTCCAGGAGCTCGCGCAGCTTCGGCTCGGCGAGGAAAAGGCTGAAGTCCTCGTGGCCTTCTCTGTGCACGGCCATGCCGATGCAGTGCGTGAGCGCGCCGAGCAGGACGACGACCTCGGCGTCGTCGTTCTCGTAGCCGTAGTCGCCGACGAGCGACGGCTCGACATGGTGCTTCGTCAGCTGGCGCAGGAGCTTCAGCGCGATGTTCGAGACGATCTGGATGTGCACCCACGAGTGGTCGTTGATGCGCATGCGCACAACGGCGTTGACGTTTGCGGCGTGCCACCAGCCCTTGAGCTGTGCGTCCTCGTTGACACGCTCGAGGATCCGGCGCAGCTTCCGGTTGCCGCGAACCGGCACGTTGATCTTCATCTGCGCGACCGCCTGCGCAGGAGTCAGACGTGTCTCGCGCTCGGCCTCCTCCGAGACGGGCTGTTCGATCCTGTCTTCGGTCTCGCGATCCAGGGACACTGGAGCGAGTCTATGTGTGGAGGAGGGGCTTCCCGGGATCGACGATGCGGTAGTAGACGACGTTCAGCGCGTGCGCCGCGAACGGCGTCGTCAATGCACTCGCGAGCGTCAGCGCCGGCCAGAGGCCGAGTACGTCAACGAACAGGAGCTCCAGCGCGAGGCTCGTGAGGCCTGCGGCCACAGTCACCGTGAGGAAGACGGCGAACACGGGCCAGCCGTGGCCCTTGACCAACTCCCTCGACCGGCGCATCGCGTCGATGGGCGAGCGCCCCTCGAGCATCACCGCAGGCACAGCGAGCGACCAGCGCGTGAAGAGGATCAAGCCGGGCACGACGAGCAGGAACAGGCCGAGGCCGACGCCGATGCCGGTCAGCATTGAGACACCGAGCAACGCGCCGGCTCGTTTCCACGTCGCACGAAAGAGGCCGCCGATCGAACCGCGCTCCCTGCGCTCCTGCTCGACCGCCTCGACCAGCGCGCCCTGGACGACTGCCGTCCCGACGAACGACAGCAGGACGACCGGCCACGGCCCGACCGTCTCGACGAGACAGACGACGGCGAAGACGAGCGCGGCCATGACGAGCGTGCGCCAGAACAGCGCGCGGTAGAGCCTGGCAGTGTCCCGCAGAACAGCAGGAAGCGAGAGCATGCTCGTGGCATCGGCGCGCGGGCTGTGCGGCTTTAGGCGGCGGCCCAGTCCCCGTACAGGGAGGTGTAGAGCCCCCGCCGCTGCATCAGTTCGTCGTGCGACCCCTGCTCCACGATCTGACCGTGCTCGAGGACGACGATCAGGTCGGCGTCGCGGATCGTCGAGAGGCGGTGCGCGATGATGAACGCGGTGCGGCCGGCGAGGAGCAGGCGTAGCGCCCGCTCGATCTTTCGCTCCGTCCCGATGTCGACGGACGACGTCGCCTCGTCGAGGATCAGGATGCGCGGGTCGGCGAGCAACGCACGCGCAAGCGCGACGAGCTGGCGCTGGCCGAGCGAGAGGCGCGAGCCACGCTCCTGCAGCTGCGTTTCGTACCCCTCCTCGAGCCGCGTGATGAAGTCGTGCGCGCCGACCGCCTGCGCCGCGCGTACGACGTCTTCCGGCGCAGCATCCGGCCGCCCGAACGCGATGTTCTCGGTGACCGTGCCGGCGAACAGGAAGCCTTCCTGCGGGACGATGCCGAGCTGCCGGCGGAGCGACCCCTGCGTCACGTAGCGCAGGTCGTGGTCGTCGATCGCGATGCGCCCCGCGGTCGGATCGTAGAAGCGGGCCAGCAGCTTCGCGATCGTCGACTTGCCGGCGCCGGTGTGTCCGACGAGCGCGACCGTCGTTCCCGGCGGCACGTCGAGATCGAGCCCGTGCAGCACCTCCGGGCCGGTGCCGTAGCTGAAGTGCACGTCGTCGAACCGCACGTGGCCCTGGACCTCGGGAAGCACGATCGCGTCCGGCGTGTCGGTAATCGCGGGTTCTTCGTCCATGACGTCCATGATCTTGTCGAGCGCCGCGGTTGCAGACAGAAACGTGTTGTAGAGCTGCGACAGCTGCTGCACAGGATCGAAGAAGTTCTGCACGTAGAGCATGAACGCGAAGAGCGTGCCGAGCGTGACGCTTCCCTGGAAGTACAGGTGCCCGCCGTAGCCGAGCACCACGGCGAGCGCGATCGACGAGAGCAGGTCGACGAAGGGGAAGTACCAGCCGTTGAGCACTACCGTCTGCATGTTCGACTCGCGGTAGCGGTCGGCGACCGCGCGGAAGTTCTCGATGTTCTGCTGCTCCCGCGTGAATGCCTGCACCATGCGCATCCCGGCGATGTCCTCTGCGAGGGTCGCGGTGAGCAGGCCGAGCCGCTCCCGGACGGCGCGGTACGCGCGCGTCGAGCGGACGCGGAAGATCACTGTCGCGACCGACATCAGCGGGATCACCGCGAGCGTCGCCAGCGCGAGCCGCCAGTCGAGGACGAAGAGGAGGATCGCGGTGCCGATGAGGGTCAGCGTGTTCTGCACCAGGCTCGTGACACCGTCGGTGACGAGCTGGTCGAGCGCCTCGACGTCGTTCGTCAGCCGGCTGATGATCACGCCGGCGCGGTTGCGCTCGAAGTAGCCGAGCGAGAGGCGCTGTAGGTGGCCGAAGAGGTTGTTGCGCAGGTCGGCGAGGATCCGCTCGCCCACCCAGCCGGTCAGATACGTCTGCAGGTAGCTCATGCCCCAGTTCGCGAGCCCTGCGAGGAGGAAGATGGCGACGATCCAGCTGAGGGCGGTCAGGTCGTGCTCACGGATGCCGTAGTCGAGCGCGTACTTGGAGAGGAACGGCGGCGCGAGCGCGGTCACCGTCGCAGCGAGCAGGGCGAAGACCGAGAGGATCGTGCGCGTCTTGTACGGCGCCGCCAGCCGGGCGAGCGTGGCCAGCCGGCGGCGCGTGCGCCGCCAGGACCAGTCGTCGACCTTCGAGCCGCGCTCGGCCATCAGGTGTCCGCCGGGCTGCCAGACGCGCATTACGCGACCTCCTCGACGGCGGCCCGTGCCTCGACGGCGTCCGCGAACTGCCGCTCCAGCAATCCGTGCTCGTAGATGTCGCGGTAGACCTGGCTCACCTGCAGCAGCTCGTCGTGTGTCCCGCGCGCAGCGATGCGGCCGGCATCGAGCACAACGATCTCGTCGGCGAGCGAGATGGTGGAGAGGCGGTGGGCGATGATCAACGTCGTCCGGCCGCGCATTGCCTCCCGCAGGCCCAGCCGGATCTTCGCCTCTGTCGTGGCGTCAACCGACGCGGTGGCGTCGTCGAGGATCAGGATCCGCGGGTCGACGGCGATTGCGCGCGCAATCGCGAGCCGCTGGCGCTGGCCGCCGCTGAGCGTGATGCCGCGCTCGCCGATCACGGTGTCGTACCCGTCGGGCAGCCGCTCCACGAACTCGTGCGCCTGGGCGAGCCGCGCGATGCGGACGATCTCGTCGTCGCTCAATGCCGGCGCGCCGAAGGTGATGTTCTCGCGCACGGTGGCCGAGAACAGGAACGGGTCCTGCGGGATGACGCCGACCGAGCGGCGGAGCGAGCGCAACGTCACGTCGCGGACGTCGACGCCGTCCACGAGCAGGCGCCCTTCGGTGACGTCGTAGAAGCGAGGGACGAGCGACGTGAGCGTCGTCTTGCCCGAGCCGGTGTGACCGATCAGCGCGATCGTCCGCCCCGCGGGCACGTCGAGGTCGATCTCCTCGAGCGTCGGCCGTCCCTCGATGTAGTCGAAGTCGACGTGCTCGAACTGCAGGCGGCCCCCGCCCGGCGGCAGCTCGATAGCGCCTGGCCGGTCGGCAATCTCCTCGGGCGCGTCCATGATCTCGAAGATGCGCTCGCCTGCCGCGGTCGCGCGCTGCGCCTGTCCGATCCACATCCCGAGGGAGCGAAGCGGCATGACGAGCATGCCGAGGTAGAGGTTGAAGGCGACGAAGCCGCCGACGCTCAGCTCGCCGCTCGTAACCATCCGCGCGCCGACGAGCAGCACGGCGCCCTGCGCGATGAGCGGGATCCACGAGATGAGCGGGACGTAGAGCGCCCGCTGCCGGTTCGCCTTGATCGTCTGCGCGAAGACGGCCTCGGAGCGCTGCTCGAACTTCGCTCGTTCCTGTGCCTCCTGAGCGAACGACTTGACGACGTGGACGCCGACGATGTTCTCCTCTGCCACTGTGGCAACGTCCGCGAGCTTCTGCTGCACGTCGCGCAGAGTCGGGTGCGCGATGTGGCTGTACCTGTACGCGAGCACGACAAGGACCGGCGTGATCGCGAGCGCGATCAGGGCGAGCTTCCACTCGAACACGAGCAGCACGATCGTCACGGACGCCACCGTCAGGACGTTCTGGAAGAAGAAGATGAGGCCGTAGCCGAGGAAGAAGCGCACGCCCTGAAGATCGACGGTCGCGCGCGACATCAGCTGTCCGGTCTGGTGGCGGTCGTAGAAGCCGAATGACAGGCGCACGAGATGCGCGTACAGCCCCTGCCGCATGTCCATCTCGACTGCAAGCGCCTGCCGGCCGGAGATCAATCGTCGGCCAGCCATCAGGACGGCGCGGACGACCCCGACGACCACGACCGCGATCACGAAGAGCGTCAGGGCGCGGCTGTCGCGCGGTCTGAGGGCGCTGTCGATCACGTGCTTCGTCAGCCAGACGAGCGCGATCGCCGCAGCCTGTGACCCGACCGCGAGGACGATGGAGACCGTCAGCGAGCCCTTGTAGGGCGTCAGGAAGCCGAGCAGGCGCGCGAACGTGCTTCGACGCAGCGGTCGGTCCGCCTCTTTCACCCTTGAAATCTAGCCAGCGCCTCGCGCACCAAAACGGCGGCGTGCTCGGTGAGGCGCCGGTTTGCGGGGAGATTGAGCCAGCCGCTCGCACCGGACGGATGCGGCAGCGGGATCACGGTTGCCCCGTCGAGCTCGTACCGGCGCCCGATGCACGACGCCAATCCGCTGATGCCGAGCAGGCGCTTGATCGCGAGCCCGCCGACTGGGACGATCAGCTCGGGGCGAAGGATCTCGAGCTCCCACTCGCGCCAGAACGCGCACAGCTCCTGCTCCCGCGGCGTCGGCGTGCGGTCCCCGCGACCGGATGGAGCGCGCCCCGGATAGCAGCGCGTGACCGACGCGCAGTAGAAGGCCGCGTAGAACTCCTCCTCGTCGAGCTCGAGCCAGCGGCGCAGCGTCTTGCCCGCGCGGCCACGCCACGGCCGGCGTTCCTCGCCCTCGACGATTCCCGGCGCCTGGCCGTACATGTACGCACGCCGGTCCGTGTGGCTGTTCCGGACAGGCAGCGACTCGAGCGGGTAGCCGGCCTCGATGCACGCGCGGCAGACGGAGAGGTCACGTTGAAGCGATGCGAGCGAGCGGTACGAGCTGCGCCGACGCGTCACGCGCGCACGACGACGAACCAGCGCCCTTCGTGCAGCACTTCGCCGTTGCCGAGCTCGGCGGCGAGCTGGTCGCCCGTGAAGACGCGTTTGAGCACCTTCCAGCGGGAGCCGTCGTTGAGGATGCGTTCCTCGTAGCGCTCCAGCGGGTCGTCGGCACCGGGGATGGAGGCGACGACGACTAGCTCGCCCGCGACGCGCCTCGCCTCGGACAGGAAGCGTGCGCGCTCGTCCGCTTCGAGATGGCAGTAGAAGTAGCTCGTGAACACGCGGTCGAACTCGCCGTCCGCGAACGGCAGCTCGAGCGCGTCGCCGTGGACGAAGCGTGCGTCTGGTGCCTGCTCGCGCGCCACCGAGAGCATTCGTTCGCTCTGGTCGAGCCCGACGACGTCACCGGGCAGGTGACGTGTGAGGAAACCGGTGCCGCAAGCGACGTCGAGCGTGCGCGCGGGCCGCAGTGACGAGATCAGCTCCGCGAGGACGTCGACCTCGTCGTCCCAGCCGGGCCGCTCGCGATCGGCGAAGCGGCCGCGGCCGAGCCACCAGTCGTCGTACTCGAACGCGCGCCGGTCGTAGTAGGTCTTCAACGCTCGTACAGTAGTAAGCGTGCTCGAATCGGTCCCGAACTTCTCGGAGGGCCGCGACCGCGCGACGATCGACGCACTCGCCGGCGCGTTGTCCGGGCCGGCGGAACTGCTGGACGTCCACTCCGATCCCGACCACAACCGTTCGGTCTTCACACTCGTCGGCGAGGAGGACGCGTTGGTGGCCGCATTGCTCGCCGGCGTTGCGTGCGCGCAGGAGCGGATCGACCTGCGTGGCCATCGGGGCGCGCATCCGCGCATCGGCGCCGCCGATGTCGTCCCCGTCGTCCCCGTTGACCCGGCGGACGCCGGGCGGGCACGCGAATGCGCACTCGTCGTCGCCGGCCGCATCGGCGCGGAGCTGGAACTGCCGGTGTTCCTCTACGGCGAGTCGGGCGGTGGGCGTGGCCCGTCGTTCTTTCGCACCGGCGGCCCCGACGAGCTGCAGACGCGGATCGACGCGGGGGAGCTCGCACCGGACTTCGGCCCGGCGCGCCTCGATCCGCGGGCCGGGGGCGTGATCGTCGGCGCACGGCGTCCGTTGATCGCGTTCAACGTGAACCTCGCGAGCGACGACGTCGAGGCCGCGCGGGCGATCGCGGCCGTCGTGCGCGAGCGCGGCGGCGGGTTTCCCGGGGTGCGGGCGCTCGGGCTGTCGTTACCGCGCGCGGGTCACGCCCAGGTGAGCATGAACGTCGAGGACTACGAGGCAGCAGCGCTGCACGACATCCTCGGCCGCGTCGAGCAGGAGGCGCACGCGCGCGGCGTTGAGGTGTCGGGCGCGGAGCTCGTCGGGTTGATGCCGGCAGGCGCGGCGGTCGCGGCGGCCGGAAGCAGCCTGCGGATCGCCGGGTTCAATGCTGAGCACGTGCTCGAGCTGCGCCTGTTGCAGCAGGCTGACAAGGCGCGACGAGCGGCAGGCTGATCGCGGCCGCCCAGAACACGGTTCCGGTCGGGGCGACCGGGAGCGCCGTGACGGGATCTGCCACCGCGCCGGAGACTAGAGTGATCGCCGATGGCTCAGGCGACGGCGATCCGCCTGACCGGAGACGACCTCCGGATCGACGACGTATGGGCCGTCGCTTGCGGCGGCGCATCGGCTGCGCTGTCGGACGAGGCGCGGACGAAGATGCGCGCCGCACGCGAGCTCGTCGAGCGCGCCGCGCATGGCACGCGCGAGCACACCTACGGCATCAACACCGGCTTCGGGCGTTTCGTGTCCAGGTCGATCCCGGAGGAAGAGACCGAGGAATTGCAGCTGCGGCTGCTGCGCAGTCACGCGTGCGGCGTCGGCGATCCCTATCCGGAGGAAATCGTTCGCGCGGCGATGCTCCTGCGCGCGAACGCGCTCGCCAAGGGGACGTCGGGTGCGCGGGTCGAGACGGTCGAGCTGCTGCTCGACTGCCTCCGGCACGGTGTCGTCCCGCGCGTGCCGAGCCGCGGGTCGGTCGGCGCGAGCGGCGACCTCGCTCCGCTCGCACACCTGGCACTGCCCCTCGTCGGTGAGGGGGAGGCCGACTACAACGGTGAGCTGCTGCGGGGCGCGGATGCCCTGGCAGCGGCCGGGCTCGAACCGACGCGGCTCGAAGCCAAGGAAGGGCTCTCGCTGATCAACGGCACACAGTTCATGGCTGCGTACGGTGCGCTCGGCCTCGTACGCGCGCACCGCCTCGCGCGTGCTGCCGATCTCGCCTGTTCGCTCTCGCTCGAGGCGCTGCAGGGGTCGCGCACGAGCTTCCTGCCGCAGATCCATGCGCTGCGCCCGCTGCGCGGTCAGGCCGCGTCGGCCTCGAATGTCCTGCGGCTGATCGAGGGGTCCGCGATCAACGAGGCTCACAAATGGTGCGACAAGGTGCAGGATGCGTACTCGCTCCGCTGCGCGCCGCAGGTGCACGGCGCCTCGCGCGACCTCCTCGCCTACGTCGAGGCGACCGTCGCCGTCGAGCTCAACGCAGCGACGGACAACCCACTCGTGCTCGTCGAGGACGAGCTGCTCGTCTCCAACGGCAATTTCCACGGACAGCCGCTCGCGTTCGCGTTGGACGCGCTCGCGATGGCGAGCTCCGAGCTCGCGAACATCTCCGAGCGCCGCGTCGAACGTCTCGTGAACCCGAACCTCTCCGACGGCCTGCCGGCGTTCCTGACCCCGAATGGCGGCCTCAACTCCGGGTTCATGATCCCGCAGTACGTGGCCGCGTCGCTGGTGAGCGAGAACAAGGTGTTGTGCCATCCCGCGAGCGTGGACTCGATCCCGACGAGCGCGGGACAAGAGGATCACGTGTCGATGGGCAATGCCGCCGGGTTGAAGGCCTGGCAGGTGCTTGCGAACAGCGAGCGCGCGCTCGCGATAGAGCTGCTCGCGGGCGCGCAGGGGGTTGAGTTCCTCGCGCCGCTCGAGCCGGGAGCCGGCGTGCGCGCGACGCATGCGTTCGTGCGCTCGCTCTCGCCGCGCCTCGGCGACGACCGGCCGCTCGCCCCGGACATCGAAGCCGTCGCAGTGGCGATTGGCGACGGCTCGCTGATCGCGGCGGTGGAGTCCGAGGTGGGGGAGCTGGCATGAGACCGGCCGGAAGCGGGCTTCGGCTGTGAGACGACGCTTACGTCGTCTCCTTCAGGCCGTAGCGGCTTTGCCGGTGCGGCCGTCTGAACTGACCGGTCGACACGCTCGCCGGCAGGAGCTGCGGTCGTGAGCGTGGCGCGGTCGCTCGACGCTGTCGTCGACGAGCTGTGCGGCGATCTCTCGCGCATCCGCGCGCCGCGAGGCACGGAGTTGCACGCGCGCGCGTGGGCGACGGAGGCTCCGCTGCGCATGCTGCTGAACAACCTCGACCCGGAGGTGGCCGAGCGGCCCGAAGAGCTCGTCGTCTACGGCGGGTCGGGGAAGGCGGCCCGCAACCCGCAAGCGCTGCGCGCCATCGTCCGCTCGCTCCTCGAGCTCGGCGAGGACGAGACGCTGCTCGTGCAGAGCGGCAAGCCGGTCGGCGTCTTCCGCACGCATGCGGGCGCGCCGCGGGTGCTGATCGCGAACTCGCTGCTCGTGCCTCGCTGGGCGACGTGGGAGGAATTCCGCCGGCTCGAGGCGCTCGGCCTGACCATGTACGGCCAGATGACCGCCGGGAGCTGGATCTACATCGGCTCCCAGGGGATCCTGCAAGGGACCTTCCAGACGTTCGCCGCGGCCGGCGAGAAGCACTTCGGCTCGGCCGACCTGTCCGGGCGCACGATCCTCACCGCCGGTCTCGGCGGGATGGGCGGGGCGCAGCCGCTCGCGGGGACGCTGGCGGGCGCGGCGATCCTCTGCGTCGAGGTCGACCAGGCCCGGATCCAACGCCGCCTCGAGACCCGCTACCTCGACGAGTCGACGGACTCGCTCGACGACGCAGTGGGACGAATCCGGTCCGCCGCGGCCGAGGGGCGGGCGCTCTCGGTCGGGCTCCTGGGGAACGCCGCGGACATCGTCCCCGAGCTCGCCCGTCGCGGCGAGCATTTCGACTTCGTCACCGACCAGACCGCAGCGCACGATCCGCTCACCGGCTACATCCCGAGCGGCCTGTCCGTCGAAGACGCCGCGGCGTTGCGCACGTCGGATCCCGATGAGTACCTGAAGCGCGCACGTGTGTCGATCGTGCAACACGTCGAGGCACTGCTCGATTACGTCCGCGCCGGCAGCTACGTTTTCGATTATGGCAACAACCTTCGAGGTGAGGCGCGTGAAGGTGGCGTAACGGAAGCGTTCTCATACCCGGGCTTCGTCCCGGCCTATATCCGGCCGCTCTTCTGTCGCGGCGTCGGCCCGTTCCGCTGGGCAGCGCTGTCGGGAGAGGCGGCGGACATCGCGGCGATCGACGCGGTGCTTCGCGACCTCTTTCCCGATGACGCGCTCCTGCAGCGGTGGCTGGAGCTCGCGTCCGAGCGCGTCGCCTTTCAGGGCCTGCCGGCCCGGATCTGCTGGCTCGGTTTCGGCGACCGTGCGCGCGCGGGCCTGGCGATCAACGAGCTCGTGCGTTCGGGCGAGGTCAAGGCGCCGGTGGTGATCGGGCGGGATCACCTCGACTCCGGCTCCGTCGCCTCGCCGTATCGCGAGACCGAGGCGATGCGCGACGGCTCGGACGCGATCGCCGACTGGCCGATCCTGAACGCCCTGCTCAACGTCGCTGCAGGCGCGACATGGGTGAGCGTGCACCACGGCGGCGGCGTCGGCATCGGCAACTCGATCCACGCCGGCATGGTCGTCGTCGCCGACGGGACGGACGACGCGGCCGAGCGGCTCGAGCGGGTGCTCACGACCGATCCGGGGACCGGCGTCATGCGACATCTCGACGCGGGTTATCCCGAGGCCGCGGCAGCAGCCGAAGCGCACGGCCTCGTCGCGCCGATGTCGCGCTCAGCGACCGAATGAGCTCCACGGGCGGCGGTAGCCGCCTGCTCATCCGCGATCTCGTGCAGCTGGCGACCCCACGCGGGGCTGGTGCGCCGCTCCGCGGCCCCGCTCTCGGCGACGTCGAGGTGCTCGAGGATGCGTATGTCCTGTGCCGCGACGGCACTGTCGAGGCGATCGGGCGCATGCGCGACCTGCGGGCTGTCGACGGCGAGGTCGAGGAGCTCGACGCGCGCGGCCTCTGCGCCGTGCCCGGGCTCGTCGACTGCCACACGCATGCGTGCTTCGCCGGCGACCGCGTGGAGGAGTTCGCGATGCGTGCCGGCGGCGCGACCTACGAGGAGCTGCACGCGGCCGGTGGCGGCATCATGGCCACGGTCAATGCGACCCGGGCCGCGGGCGAGTCGGGGCTCGCGGAGGCCGTGCGCACGCACCGAGCGTGGATGCTGCGTACGGGCACGACGACGTTCGAGTCGAAGTCGGGCTACGGCCTCGACCGCGAGACCGAGCTTGCATCTCTGCGCGCGATCGCCGCTGCGGGCGGAGTGCCGACGTGGCTCGGGGCCCACGCGGTGCCGCCCGAGTTCGCGGATGCCGACGCGTACGTCGACTACCTGCTGTCCGAGGTGCTGCCGCAAGCGGCCGAGCTCGCGGAGGCCGCCGACGTGTTCCTCGAGCGCGGTGCGTTCGACGCCGCGCAATCGCGTCGCTACCTCGAAGCGTGCGCCGCCGCGGGCCTCGCTCTTCGGCTGCACGGCGACCAGTTCACCGAGCGGGGAGCGGTTCCGCTCGCGATCGAGCTCGGCGCGCGCTCGGTCGACCACCTGGAGGCGACGGGCGAGGACGGCGTGCGCGCGCTCGCGGCGAGCGGGGTCGCAGCCGTGTTGCTGCCGGCGAGCGCGCTGTTCCTCGGCCGGCCGATGCCTCCGGGGCGCGCGCTCGTGGATGCGGGCGCCGCCGTCGCGCTCGCCACGGACTTCAACCCCGGCAGCGCCTTCTCCGAGAGCCTGCCACTCGTCTGCTCGCTGGCGGCGACGCAACTCGGGCTCTCCCCGGCCGAGGCGCTCTCGGCCTGCACCGTCAACGCGGCGGACGTCCTCGGCCGCTCGGACCGCCTGGGGCGCCTCGCGCCCGGCTATGCGGCGGACATCGTGCTGCTCGACGCGCCCGACTGGCGCTACCTCGCCTACCACCTGGGCGGCCACGTCGTCGGCGGGGTCGTGGTCGCGGGCAGACCGGTCGCGTTACCCTAGAGGGGATGCCCACGAAGAAACAGCGCCGGCGGCAGCAAAAGTCACGCCGGCACGAGTACGAATACATCTACGTCGACGACGAGGGCAACGAGGTCGCGGTCGACCCGGGCGAGCGCCGCGAGGAGAAACAGAACGGCAAGACCGAGGCACGCGCGACCAAGGGCGCGAACAGCCGACCGCGCTCGCGCGCCGGTCAGAAGGTGATCGAGCCGCCCTCCTGGCGACGCGCCGTGAAGCGCGCCGCGATCTGGGCGCCGCTGCTCGTCGTTGCGATGATGTTGATCAACCGGAACGTGTCGCCGATGCAGTGGCTGACGTCGGCGCTGTTCCTGGTCGCCTTCTTCATCCCGATCAGCTACTTCACCGACTCGATGGCGTACCGGATGTACCGCAAGCGCGTCGACCGGCAGCCGACGACCTCCAAGCCCCGCTAGCAACCCCCACGGCGGGCCTCAAGGGCTCTTCGCGTCGCCCCGGTAATGCCCCTCGCCGGGCCATGGCGAGAAGACCATCAACAGCCGCGCGCCGGAGTCGCTCGAGATCGAGCGGCGTTCGTCGGGATCGAACGAGAAGAAGCAGCCGGACGTTCCCTCGACCGCCTCGCCGCCGGACTCCACGCGCACCGCGCCGTCGATCACCGAGACCAGCGCGCCCTCCTTCACCTGGTGGTCCCCGAGCGCCTGTCCGGGCTCGAGCGCGATCAACACGGCACGCGCACCCGGATCCGAGCGCAACACGACGGGCGAACGTGTTCCGCGCGGCGTTTCGATCTCGTTGAGGTTCCAGCTCTGCATCGGCGCGATCCTAAGTGAATATGCCCCTCGTCAGACACGGACGTGCCGGTCCGAGCCGGCACGTCCTCTGTGGTCGGCGCCGCAAGCGACGCCTTAGACTCGAACGCCCAGTGAGCCTCGTCGTCGATGCATATCCACTCGGACGCGCCGGGACGAACTGTTACGTCGTTCGCGCCGAGCGAGGCGCGCCCGAGGCGGTCGTCGTCGATCCCGGCGCCGAGGCAGCGCGCCTGCGCCTCGAGCTCGCCGGATTCGGGACGCGCTGTGCGGCGATCCTGATCACGCACGGGCACTGGGATCATCTCGGCGGCGTCGCCGACCTGGCGGAGGGCACCGGCGCGCCGGTCCATATGGCCGAGGACGAGCGCACGTTGCTGGAGGACATCAACAGCTTCGTTCCGCAAGGCGTTCACCTGAGGGCGTACACGCCCGACGTGCTGCTCCAGGGCGACGAGACGCTGGAGCTTGCCGGCATCACCTTCGAGACACTGCGGGTGCCGGGACACTCTCCCGCGCACCTCGCGTACCACGCCAAGGGTTGCCTCTTCTCGGGCGACGTCCTCTTCGCCGGGTCGGTCGGGCGCGTCGATCTCCCCGGCGCTGACTGGGACACGCTCGTCGACTCGATCCGCAGGCTCGCCGACCGCTATCCGGCCGAAACGGTCGTCTACCCCGGTCACGGGCCGGAGACGACGCTCGGCGGCGAGCTCGCGCGCAATCCGTTCCTCGCGGAGTTGCGCGCGTGACGCGCTTCGAGGCGCCGCGCGGCACGCACGACATCCTCCCGTCCGACCAGCCGGTCTGGCAGTGGGTGACGGGGCAGATGGAGGAGGTGTGCGCCCTGTACGGCTATCGGCGCATCGACACGCCCGGCTTCGAGGACACCGAGCTGATCATCCGCACGTCCGGCGGGGGCTCCGACGTCGTGCAGAAGGAGACGTACACCTTCGCGGACCGCGGCGCGCGGTCGCTGACTCTCCGTCCCGAGGCGACGGCGCCGATCTGCCGCGCGTACCTCCAGCACGGGTTGCACCGGGAGCCGCAGCCGCAGAAGCTGTACACGATCGGGCCGATGTGGCGGTACGACCGTCCGCAGAAGGGCCGGTACCGCGAGCACTGGCAGCTCTCGGTCGAGGCGATCGGGAGCGATGATCCCGCGGTCGATGCGGAGGTGATCCAGCTCTATTCCGAGCTGCTGCGCCGACTCAGCGTCACGCAGTACGTGCTCGAGGTCAACTCGATCGGCGACCGCAACTGCCGACCCGCGTACATCGAGCGGCTTTCCGCCTGGCTCGACGAGCACGACGCGGAGCTCGACGACGAGGCGCGCTCGAAGCGTGCGACCACGCCGCTGCGAGTGTTCGACGTGAAGAGCGAGCGCGTGCAGGCCGTCCTCGCCGGCGCGCCGAAGATCGGCGAGTCGCTCTGCGACGAATGCCGCGAGCACTTCGAGCGTGTGCGCGCGTTCCTCGACGCGTACGACGTCGCGTACGAGCTGGCGCCGACGCTCGTACGGGGGCTCGACTACTACACGCGCACCACGTTCGAGTTCAAGGACGAGGCGATCGGTGCGAAAGACACGATCTGCGGGGGCGGACGCTACGACGGCCTGATCGAGGAGATCGGCGGCGCGCCGACGCCGGGCATCGGCTTCGGCGCCGGCGTCGAGCGCCTCATCCTCTCGCTCGGCGACCCGACGCGCGACGCGCCGCACGTCGACGTGTTCTTCGTGTGCCAGGAAACGGCCGACCGCGAACGTGTGCTGCCGCTCCTCGCGGAGCTCCGCCGGCGCGGGCTGCGTGCCGACATGGACTACGGCGGCCGCTCGCAGAAGGGACAGCTGAGCCAGGCGGGCCGGCTCGGCGCCGGGTGGACCGTGATCGTGGAAGACGGCAAGGCGACCGTGCGCGAGCCCGGACGCGACGACTGGACGACGCAGCTCGACGATCTGGTCGACAGGATCTCCGGATGAACCGCTGGCGTGACCTCTATTGCGGCGAGCTGCGGCCCGACGGCGTCGGCCGCACGGTCGCGGTCGCCGGCTGGGTCGCGCGCCGCCGCGACCACGGCGGGTTGATCTTCATCGACCTGCGCGACCACACCGGCGTCGTGCAGCTCGTCGTCAACCCGGAGCGCTCGCCCGAGGCAGCGCAGGCCGCCCACGCGATCCGCTCCGAGTTCGTCGTGCGCGCGGGCGGCGAGGTCGTGGCGCGCGCACCCGATGCGGTCAACTCGAACATTGCGACCGGCGCAGTCGAGATCCAGGTCGACGAGCTGGAACTTGTCGCGCGTTCCGAGCCGCTGCCGTTCCAGCTCGACGACGACAACGTCGAGGAGCCGCTCCGTCTGCGCTACCGCTACCTCGATCTGCGCCGGGACCGAATGCAGCGGAACCTGCGCCTCTCTGCGACCGTGATCCGCGCGATTCGCGACTCGATGGAGGAACAGGGCTTCATCGACATCTGGACGCCGACGATGACGCTCGGGACGCCGGAGGGCGCGCGCGACTTCCTCGTGCCGGTCCGTCTACAGCCCGGCAGATTCTTCGCACTGGCGCAGTCGCCGCAGCTCTTCAAGCAGACCCTCATGATCGGCGGTCTCGACCGCTACTACCAGATCGCGACGTGCTGGCGAGACGAGGATCTTCGCGCCGACCGGCAGTTCGAGTTCAGACAGCTCGACCTCGAGCTTGCGTTCCCGACGCGCGAGGACGTGATCGACGTGCTCGAGCGCGTGGTCGTCGCGTCGTTCGAGGCGGTCGAACGCACGCCGCCCGGGCGGCCCTTCCCGCGCCTCTCCTATGCCGAGTCGATGCTGCGCTACGGCACGGACAAGCCGGACACGCGCTTCGGCGTGGAGATCCAGGACGCGACAGAGGTCACCCGCACCTCCGAGTTCGGCGTCTTCAAGAACGCGGAGTGCGTTCGCTTCGTCGTCGCCCCTGCGGTCTTCTCGCGGGCGGAGCTGCAGCGACTCGAGGAGTTCGCGAAGGAGTGGGGCGCGAAGGGCCTCGCGTACATCGTCGTCGAGGAGTCGGGGGAGGTGCGTTCGCCGATCGCGAAGTTCCTGTCGGCGGACGAGCTCGCCGCGTTCGCCGCGCCGCCCGGATCGACCGTGCTCTTCGCCGCCGACACGCAGGCGATGGTCGAACGAGTGCTCGGAGCGGTCCGCAGCGAGCTCGGCGAGCGACTCGGCCTCATCGACGCCGCTCGCAACGATCTGCTCTGGGTGATCGACTTTCCCCTCTTCCTCGAGGACGAGGACACGGGTCAGTGGACCTTCGTCCACCACCCCTTCACGAGCCCGCTCGACGGCAACGAGGATCTGATCGAGAGCGACCCCGGCGCGGCGCTCAGCCAGCACTACGACCTGATCTGGAACGGGTGGGAGCTCGGCTCGGGCTCGATCAGGGTCCACCGCCAGGACGTGCAGGAGCGCGTCTTCCGCGCGATGGGGATGACCGACGAGGAGGCGCAGGCGAAGTTCGGCTGGTTCCTCGAGGCGCTGCAGCTGGGAGCGCCCCCGCACGGCGGCTTCGCGCTCGGGATCGAACGCTTCGTCGCGCTCTTCGCCGGCGAGGCGAACATCCGCGAGATCATCCCGTTCCCGAAGACCGCAAGCGGATCCGACCCGCTCACCGGGGCGCCGGCGCCGACGACAGAGGAACGGCTGTCCGAGCTTGGAATCAAACTCCGAACGCCTCCGGCCTAAAGCGCATCCGAGCCCCTTGGCCTAAAGCCCATTAGGGCATGGCCGATGAAACCTGCATACTTTCGTCACCCCATGGCCGCACAGGAACCCGGACAACAACCGTCTCTGACCGCCCTCCCGAGGCTGGAGGATCTGCCGCGCAAGGGCGACGGGTACGACGCTGACGCGGTCGGCGGTGCCTTCGACGCGTTCCGACGCCACTCGGCGCAGCTCCAGGCGCAGCTGCGCGTGCTGCAGGCGGCCAGCCGCAGCGGCCAATCGGTCGAGCCGACGGGTCACGCCGTGCGCATGGACGCGTTGCACCTGATTCGCTCCGCCGCCGAGTTCGCCGACACGCTCGAAGCCGACGCACAGCGTGCGTCCGAAGCGCAGCTCGCGAAGACGGAGGAAGAGGTTCGCCGGCGCCGCCGCGAGCAGCAGGACCGCGACGCCGAGATCGAGCGGTACCGGCAGGAGAGCGAGCGCCAGCGCGCGGAGGTGCTGAACGCCGCCCGGAACGAGGCGCGCGAGCTGCTCGCGAACTCCAACCGCGATGCGACACAGGAGCTGCGCGAGGCGGAGGCGAAAGGCAACCGCCTGCTCGAGCAGTCACGGCATCAGGCGACCGAGCTGACGAATGCGACTCGTGCCGAGGTCGAGCAGACGCTCGAGTGGGCTCGCGCGCAGGCCGGGGCGATTCTCAGCCGCGCGCAGACCGGTACGGAGCAACTGCTCGCCGCGGCGGGCCTCGGCGAGCAGGAGATCAAGCGCGTCGCCGAGTCGATCGTCGAGGCGGCGAAGGGTTCGATCGAAGCAACGCGCACGCAGTCCGCGGCAGCGCGCCCGGCGGCCGCCGTTCTGGCGCCGCCGCCGGTCTCGTCCGAACCGGCCGAGGAAGCCGAAGCGCCCGCGGCCGTGGAGGACGAGTCGCAGGACGAAAAGCAGCCGTAGGATCCGCACGTGGTCCTCGGCCCGCGGTTCCTTCTCGAAGCGGGATTCATCGTTGCCGTCGCGCTCGTCGCGGGATTCGCTGACCTCTCCACCTGGGCGATCATCGGCGTCGTCGCCGCCGCGTGGATCCTCGTCGCTCTGATCGAGATGGCAGTGTGGGCGCAGCACGCGCCCAGAGCGAAGCGCAGGGGTCTGACCCCTGCGGGGTCAGACCCCGGCCTTTCGAGCCAGGTCGTCGAGCCCGACGCGCCGAGGATCGTCGCCGCTCCTCCGCCGCCCCCTGAGCCGGAGGCCGAGTCCGCTCCGGAGCCCGCGTCCGAGCCAGAGCCCGAGCCCGAGCCGGCGGTCGCCTATCTGCCGGCGAACGAGACGCCTCGAGAGTGGAACCTCTGGGAGCTCGAGCGCGTCGCGCGCGAGAACGCCACCGACGACCTCGCGAAGAACGAGGAGCGCGCGTACCTCCTGATGTACCTGCGGGAGTTCGGAGGGTCCGACGGCACGCTGCCCTCAGACTTCGACGGGCTCGTCCGCGACGCGTTCGGTGACCTGTTGCACGTCGTCGCCCCGTGAGCTCGACGTTCGTCCAGCGCGCGGTCTGGCTCGTTGGCATCTGTTTCGTCGCCGCGATCGCGGCAGTCGCGATCACACGCCGGGGCGATGACAGCTCGAAGAAGAACCTTCCCGGCGCCGTCCCCGTTCCCGGCACCGAGAACGGCTACTACACCGGACGAGCGGCGCCGTACTCGCCGTCGGTCGACCATCCGCGGACCGCGTGCGGGCAGCCGTTCACGGACAAGACCCAGGGCGTTGCACACCCCGTCCTCCCGTGCGGCGTCCGCCTGTACATCCGCTTCCACCGCAGGGAGGTCCTGACGCAGGTAATCGACCGGGGTCCGACGGTCCCGGGTCGCGACTTCGACATCACCAAGGCCCTCGCGAACCGGCTCGACCTCCACGGCCCGCAGACGATCCAGTGGCGTTTCGCGAAATAGGCGGTACTGTGAGCGAGCCCGATCCTGTTCGTGGCCCGCGCATTCCAACGTAGAACCAACAACACTGCTGAGGGAGCCCGCGTCCGGCGAGGCGTTTCGCCGAAACCGGCAGGGCACCCACCTGGTCAGTCCAGGTTCACAGCGGGCGCGGGTCACGGCAGGATGGGGCGAAAAAACCGGCGCGCTGCGCGCGCCATGATGTTTTCTCGCCCTCGAGCTTGTTTGTGGGCGAGCGCCGGCGAAGCCGGCACTCGCGGCGATTGGCGCTAGCCTGACTTCGTGATGCAGCTTGTTGGAGACTCGGCTCGGGGGACTGAGTTTGCGTTTGTTCGGCTGAGGCTCGACGGGGATCGGATCGTCGATGCTGATGCGCCGGGGCTCGAGCGGTCGCTCGTCGGCTTGACGCTGCTCGAGGCTGCGGCCGTTGGCGGGGAGACGCTCGCCGTCGACGCGCTCGCGAATGCGATCGGGCCTGCCTTCAGTGCGCGGCGTTCACCGGGCCGGGTCGCGGTTGCGATGAGCGGCGGCGTCGACAGCGCCGTCGCGCTGCTCCGCTCGCTGCCGAACGCCATCGGCGTGACGCTTCGCCTCTGGCTCGATCCCGACGGGCCTGACGCCGAGCGCGCGTGCTGCTCGCCCGAAGCCGTGATCGCCGCGCGCGAAACCTGCCACGCGCTCGGCGTGCCGCACGTGACGCTCGACCTGCGCGAGGACTTCCGGCGCGCGGTCGTCGGCCCGTTCGTGCGAGGGTACGCGCGCGGCGAGACGCCGA
>VAXO01000013.1 GCA_005888435.1 Actinomycetota bacterium
CGCTTCCGGCATGACCGCGACCGTCGCGGTCGACGTGTGGATCCGTCCCTGCGACTCGGTCTCGGGCACGCGCTGCACGCGATGCGTCCCGCCCTCCCACTTGAAGACGGAGTACGCGCCGTCGCCGCTGATCGCGAACGTGACTTCCTTGTAGCCACCGGCGTCGTTCGGGCTCGCGCCGAGCTGCTCGATCCTGAAGCCGCGCCGCTCCGCGTACCGCGTCAGCGCGCGATAGAGGTCGCCCGCCCAGATCGCGGCCTCGTCGCCGCCGACCCCCTGTCGGATCTCGACGATCACGTCCTTGCTGTCGGCGGGATCGGTCGGGGCGAGCGCGACCCGGAGCTCCTCCTCGAGCGCGGTGCTTCGCTCCTCCAGCTCGGGAACGAGCTCGCGGAGCACGCCGTCGCCGCGCGCCTCCCCGAGGTCGGTGTGTATCTGCCGCCACTCCTGCGCGAGCTTGTGAGGGCCCTCGAGCTCCTTCAGACGCCGTCCCGCCGCCGCCGCTTCGCGGTGGTCGTTGTAGACGGCAGGGTCGGACATGCGCTCCTGCGCTTCCTGGTACGAGCGTTCGAGCTCGTCGACGAGCTGCTCGATGTTGCCGGCCATCGCCGGCTCAGATTAGCCCTGTAGCCGGGCGTCCAGCGTCATCTCCGGGACGCCTGCGAGCGCCTTCGAGACGGGACAGCTCTCCTTCGCCGTTTCGGCCGCCTGTCGGAAATCGTCCTGGCTCATGCCTGGCACGTTTCCCGTGACTTGCAGGGCGATCTTCGTGATTCCCTCGCCCGGCTGGAAGCTGACGGTCGCAGAGGTCTTCAGCTCGGTCGCCGGGTGGCCCGCCTGCGCGAGCCCGTGGGAGAGCGCCATCGAGAAACACGTCGCATGCGCGGCGGCGATCAGCTCCTCGGGGCTCGTCTTCGACTCCGCGTCCTCAGAGCGCGCGCGCCAATCGACGTCGAGGCCGCCGATCGCGCCGCTCGTGACGGAGTCGACGCGGCCGCTGCCGCTCATCAGGTCGCCGTGCCAGGTCACCTCGGCCGTCCGGTCAGTCGCCATCCGATTCTCCCTCCAGGGTCGCGTTGACAGTCACGGTTGCGCTGGCCTCGATCAGCTTCGTGAACGGACAGCCGGCGCTGGCGCTCGCGGCCAGCCGGTTCAGGGTGTCCGCATCGATCTCTTTTACACGCGCGCGCGCGAGAAGCTCCGAAGCGACGATGCGATGCGAGCCGTCCTCGACCTGGTCGAGGGTGACGGTCGCGTGGACGTCGAGGTGGTCGGGCGCCGTCCCGGCGCCGGCAAGCTCACCCGCGAGCGACATCGCGTAGCACGCCGCATGCGCTGCGGCGAGCAGCTCCTCGGGGCTGGTCTTGCCGTCAGGCGTCTCGACGCGCGACGCCAGCGAGTAGGGCAGCTCCTCGAAAGCGCCGGTCGCCGCGCTGATCGCGCCGCTCCCTCGCGCCACGTTGCCCTCCCAGGTGACCGTCGCCTCGCGCTGGACCCGCGGCACGCTCGAAGCGTATGCGTCAGGCCGTGCGCTCTGCGGCGACGAGCGCGCGGAGACTCTCGTGCTCCTCCGCACACGCGGGACAACCGGCCAGGTGCGCACGGAGGCCCGGCACCGCTCGATCCGCGTCGGCGCCGACGAACTCGAGCCCCACATAGCGGTCGAGCTCCGTGAAGCACGTTTCGCATTCGACCTCCGCCTCGGCCGGGCCGAGGAGTCGCGCGAGAGACTGCTCCAGGTCCATCAAACTTCCTCCTCGTCAGGTGATCGCGCGGCGCGGCGGCGGAAGACGCTCACCCTCGCGTCGTCCGCCGCCCACGAAATCACGCCGCTGTTCCCTCCTCCATCGGTGCCAGGATGCGCAGGGCGACCTCCGGAGGACATCCGCGCTCCGCGAGCTCGATCAGCGCATGCAGGTCGTAGCGGGGATCGTGCGCGAGGCGCAGTGCCAGCGGCAGTGCGAATCCCGCGTCGACCAGCCGGTCACGCCGCCACGAAGTCACGCTCGCCCGCCGCACGGCGATCCCTCCGCGCCACCCGGATGCCTTCGCCGCGGAACGCGAACGCGAGGCGCGTCAGCGTGAGCGCTCCGAGCAGCAGCCCGAAGTCGCGCAGAGCGATGTCGTAGTACTCGGGTGGGTTCTTGGTCAGCAGGTTGACGATGATGCCGGCGAGCCACGCGGCGACGAGCGGGGCGCCGATCACCGGCGCCACTGCCACCGCGAGTCCGGCGACGATCTCGACGACCCCGACGAAGTACATGAAGTCCTGGCCGCTGCCGGGTGCGATGTTGTTGATCCAGCCCGCGAGGTAGTCGGGCCAGTGCACCGTCCAGTTGAAGAACTTGTCGATCCCGAACAGGATCGGCGCCGCGGTGAAGCCGACGCGCAGCAGCAGAAAGGCTTGGTACGCGGCGTCACGTACGCGATCGTCCGACATTCCGACCTCCTCTCGATTGACACACCGTTTGTGTCGACCGGGAGGCGGTTCTTACGTCAGGCCATCACCTCGACCTTGCGCTCGTTCGGGTCGTGGGTGCCCTCGAGCGCGAGGACTTCCTTGAGCGCGCGGATCGAGACCTCGATCTGTTCGAGCGACGGCTGCCGTGTCGTGAGCCGCTGGAGCCAGAGGCCCGGCGCGAGCACCGTCATCAGGATGCGGTTGCGCTGGTGCTTGCCCGCAAAGCGGATCAGCTCGTACGCGAGCCCTGCGATCAGCGGCAGCAGCAGGATCCGCGTCGCGATCAGCCAGTACCAGTGCGGCCGCCCGAAAAACGCGAACACGAAGACCGCGATCACCATCACCCAGAGCAGGAAGGCCGTGCCGCAGCGCGGATGGATGAGGCTGAACCGCTGCACCGTCTCCGGCTCCAGCTCCTCCCCGGCCTCGTACGCGTTGATCGCCTTGTGCTCGGCGGCGTGGTACTGGAACACACGTCGCAGGTCGGGGAAGAGCGAGATCAGCGTCAGGTACGCGATGAAGATGCCGACCCGGATGAGGCCCTCGACGATCACGAACCAGCCTGCGTTGATTCCGATCCAGTCCGTGATCAGTGCCGGCGAGACCTTGAAGAGCAGCACGGCAAAGCCGATCGCGATCGCGAACGCGAAAAACAGCTGCCCGCGCGTCAGCTCGGTCTCGATCGCCTCGCCTTCCTCGCCCTCCTGTTGGGCGGCGTAGCTCGCGGAGATCGCGAGCGCGCGGAAGCCGATCGCGAGCGATTCTCCGAGTGCGATCACGCCGCGGATCACCGGCAGCCGCCAGATCCGATGCCGTGCCATCGGCGAGGCGATCGGCTGGTTGACGTGCGCGATCTCGCCGTCCGGCTTCCGCACCGCCACCGACCAGTTCGAAGGGCCGCGCATCATCACGCCTTCGAGGACTGCCTGCCCCCCGACTGTGGTCATCGCTCGCTCATTTCAGAAAGCTCGCCCGTCCTGATATCGGCACCGCAAGCGGCGCCTCAAGACGGCCTGTCCGCCGACGGTTGTCATGTGAGCGTCGCGCTAGCCGCGGCGCGCGCCGCCGGCCTTCTCCAGCCGGCGCTGGAACCGCTCGACCCGGCCACCCGTATCGACGAGCTTTTGCTTGCCCGTGTAGAACGGATGACAGTTCGAGCAGATCTCCACATGGAGCTCGGGCTTCGTGGATCGCGTCTGGAACGTGTTCCCGCAGGAGCACGTCACGGTCGCGAGGACATATTCGGGATGAATTCCTGTTTTCATTGTTCTGAAGCCAGGATAGCAGCGGCTGTTTTGGGGGCGACGTTGCCCCCCGAGACGACCGCAGCGACCGTCTGGCCGGCCTCGAGCTCGACGGCTCCGGACATCAGCGCGGCGGCCGTCGCCGCGCCGGCTACCTCGCAGGCCAGCTTCATCCGGCCGTACATGAAGAGGAAGGCCTCGCGGAGCGCGTCCTCGGTCACGAGTACCGACTCGACGCCGAGCTCGGTGCACACCCGGACGCAGTTCGCACCGGCGTAGGGCCCGTTGAGCCCGTCGGCGATCGACTTCGCCTCCACCGTCACGGGCTCGCCGGCCTTCAGGCTCTCGTGGAGCGCCGGCGAGCGCTCCGGCTCGACCGCGACGATCCGCGCTTCGGGCTTCATCCCCTTCACGGCCGTCGCGATCCCCGAGACGAGGCCGCCCCCGCCCACCTGCACGAGCACCACGTCTGCCTGCGGCGCGTCCTCGAGCATCTCGACGCCGACCGTCCCCTGGCCCGCCATGACGAGGGGGTCGTCGTACGGGTGGACGAGCGTCCGTCCCGTCGACTCGATCAGCTCGTCAAGGCGCTCGAAGGCGTGCGGGATGTCGGGCGCCTCCGTATCGATCGTCGCGCCGTAGCCGCGGGCAGCGGCGATCTTCATCGGGCTGGCGGTCTGCCACATGACGACGAGCGCGTCGATCCCCTCCACGCCCGACGCGTAGGCGAGTGCCTGCGCGTGATTCCCGGCGGAGATCGAGATGACGCCGCGCTGTTTCTCCTCCTCGGTCAGCGTCGCCAGCTTGTTGAGGACGCCGCGCGGCTTGAACGAGCCGGTGCGCTGGAAGAGCTCGGCCTTGAAGCGAACGTCGGCGCCGACCTGGTCGGAGAGCGTCGCGGAACGCAGGAGCGGAGTCCGGTGGAGCCGGTCGCCGATGCGCCCGCGCGCGCGCTCCACGTCGTCGAGCGAGATCAGCTGGCCCGCGATCGCCATACCTGGATCGTAGACGGGGGTCTGACCCCACAGGGTCTGACCCCAGCCTTTGCTTTTAGGTAACCGTGTACTCCGGGCCCGACCCGCCCTCCGGCGGGGTGAGCCGGCCGCCCTTGGCGGTGATCGCGCCGCACTGGACGCAGTTGGACGGCGTGATATCCACGCCGTTGCCCGTCGCCTCATAGACCTGCGCGGGACACATGCGCTCCCACATCCGCGCGAGCTCAGGCGGCACGTCACGCCGGATGACGATGTGGTTCGGCTGGTCGTCGCGGGTCTTGTTCCCCGCCGCGAAGACCGACGAGAGCTTGTCGAAGGTGAGCTTGCCGTCGGCCGCCGGGTAGCTCTGCGCGCGGTCGGTCCGAATGAGCTCCTGCTCGCTGTCGCGCTCGGTCCGCGTGCTGCCCGGCGGGAAGTGTCCCTTCGTCGCCGTCATCGCGCCGGCGAGCGCGCCGCCGAGCCAGAAGCCGCGGCCGAATGCCTGCCGCATGTTGCGAACCTCCTGGAGGTCCTTCCAGACGAAGCTCTGCCGCAGCGCCTCGTCGTAGACCGCGAGCGTCCCGGGCGTCGAGGGCGTCTGCCCGCGCTGCAACGCGCCGAACGCAGCCTCGGCCGCGAGCGAACCGGACTCGATGGCATAGTGGATCCCCTTCAGCGCCGGCACGTTCACCAGCCCGGCACCGTCGCCGCAGATCAGCAGGCCCGGCGCGTGCAGCTGCTTCGGCAGCGAGAGGAACCCGCCTTCCGGGATCGTCTTCGCGCCCCACGCGACGCGTTCGCCGCCGTCGAGCAGCTTGCGGACGAGTGGATGCGTCTTCAGCTCCTGCAACAGGTCGTGCACCGACAGCTCGACGTCGCGGTAGTCGAGACCGACGACCATCCCGAGCGTGACCATGTCCTCGCCCATCGGGTAGATGAACGAGCCGCCGAACTCGCGGTACTTGGAGGCACCCCGAAGCGGCCAGCCCATCGTGTGGATGACGCGGTCGAGCGGCCGCGCGACCTTCCACACCTCTTTTACGCCGAGAGCCCAGACCTGCGGGTTCTCGCCGGCGAGGCCGAAGCGGTTGAGCGCGACACCCGTCAGATGTCCCTGCGTCCCCTCGGCGAGCACAGTCACGCGCGCGACGAGGTCTGCCCCGGGCTCGAAGTTGCCGAGCGGCTCAGCTTCGCGGCCGCGTCCCTTGTCGCCGGTGCGCACGCCGCGCACGCGCCCGTCCGCGGCGAGCAGCTTCACCGCCGACGTCTCGGGGAGGATCATCGCGCCGCCTGCCTCGGCCTGCTCGGCGAGCCAGCGGGCGAGCTGCGACAGTGACGCGACGTAGTTGCCGTCGTTCTTCATCGTCGGCGGCGTCGGAATGCGCAGCGCGCGTCTCGGCGTGAGGTAGTACACGGACTCGTGCTCGACGGGGCCGTGGAACGGCATCTCGTCGATGCGCTTGCGTCCCTTGAACAGTCGCCGGAGGGCGCGCGGGTTGACGACGGCGCCCGAGAGCAGGTGCGAGCCCGGCTGCTTGCCCTTCTCGAGGACGGCAACGGGCACCTCGCCGAGCCGCTCGCGAACCTCGGGCGCAGCCTCCAGCAGCTGGCCGAGGCGGATCGCGCATGCGAGCCCGGCCGGGCCGGCGCCGACGATCAGGACTCCGACCTCGATGCGCTCGTCGTCCGGATCGGTCGGCGCGGCGACGTAGTCGCGCGCGTCGAACGGCGGGGCGTAGTCGGCGGGCTTCACGACTTGCGTGCTTTGACGAGCTCGGTCAGCTTGGGGACGACGTTGTGCACGTCGCCGACCACGCCCAGGTCGGCGAACTCGAAGATCGGCGCGTTCGGGTCCTTGTTGATCGCGACGATCACGCCGGACGACTGCATTCCGACCTTGTGCTGGATCGCGCCCGAGATGCCGCACGCGATGTAGAGCTTCGGCGCGACGGTCTTTCCCGTCTGGCCGACCTGCGTCGAGTACGGATACCAGCCGGCGTCGACGACCGCGCGCGTCGCACCGACAGCGCCTCCGAGCGCCTTTGCGAGCTCCTCGACGAGCGTGAAGTTCTCCGGACCGCCGAGACCGCGCCCGCCGGCGACGATCACCTCGGCATCCTCGATCGAGGGGCCGGAGCTCTCCTCGTGCGCCTGGTCGACCATGCGCGCCCCCGTCGAGAAGGCCTCGAGCGAGACCTGCAGATCCTCGACCTCGGCGCTGCCGCCCGTCTCGCTCGGGTCGAACGAGCCCGAGCGAAAGAGCGCGAGCCGCGGCTCGGACGTCCAGCCGACGTCCACGTAGACGGTGTCCTGCAGCGCCGGGCGCTTGCCGACGAGCTTGCCGTCCTCCTGGACGATGTCGACGAGGTCCCAGTTCAGGCCGGCATCGAGCCGCGCGGCGAGCCCGGCGGCGACGTCGGCTGAAAGCACGGAGTTCGCGAACAGCACCGTGGGGATGCTCTGATCCCGCACGAGCTGCGCGAGGACGTCGACGCGCGGTTGCGGCAGCGGCGCCTCGAGCTGCGCGTCGTCGGCCACGTACACCTTCGCGGCCCCGTACTTGCCGGCTTCGTCGGCGAGCCCCCGCACGTTCAAGCCGATCACGACGCCCGCGACGTCGTCGCCGAGCGACGCCGCCTTCGACAGCACACCGAGTGACGACTTCAGCAGCTCGTCGCCGTGGTGCTCGAGAAAGACGAGCGTGCTCATACGAGGCGCTTTTCCGCGAGGAAGTCCACGACCGCCTGCGCCGCGTTGCCGTCGTCCTCGACCTTCATCGAGTCGCCGCGCGCGGGCGGGTCGTTCAGTGCATAGATCTCGGTGCGCGACTCGAGCCCGTCCGCGCCGAGGTCCGCGAGGGACACCGTCTCCTGCGGCTTCGACTTCGCGCCCATGATTCCCTTGAGCGACGGGTAGCGCGGCTCGTTGATCGCATCGGACACCGCGATCACGGCGGGCGTCGGCGCCTCGATCACGTCGTAGCCGAACTCCGTCTGACGCTTGACCGTCAGCTTGCCGTCGGCGTGCGTCACCTCGGCGGCCTGCGACACGACCGGCAGGCGCAAGCGGTCAGCGACCGCGGCCCACAGCACGGCGCCGTCCGAGTCGTTCGCCTGCTGGCCGAACAGGATCAGGTCGGCGCCCTCGCGCTCGAGCGCCTTTGCGAGCGCGCTGCTCGTCGCCACGAGATCCGCCCCTGCCGCCCCGTCGTCCGAGACCAGCACCGCACGGTCGGCGCCCATCGCGAGCGCCTTGCGCAGCGCGTCCTGCGCCTTGGGCGGGCCCATCGAGACGAGCACGACCTCGCCCTCGCCGCCCGCGTCCTTCAGGCGCAGAGCCTCCTCGACTGCATTCGCGTCAAAAGGGTTGAGCGTCCCCTCCCCGGAGCGGTCGAGCCGCTTCGTCTCGGGATCGATCCGGCGACTGCCTTCGGGGACCTGCTTCACGCAGACGGCGATCTTCATGCCGGGCGCACTCTACTGGGCCGAAACCGCTGCTAATCTCTTGCCCTTCGGACGCGAACCGGAGCGCCCGTCCTCGTTATGAGACGCCACCGGACGACAGCCCGAGGACTTCTCTTGCTCGCCGTCCTGCTCGGCGCCGTCGCCGGGACGGCTCGTGCAGCGGCGCCGAAAGTGCCCGACCACATCGTCTTCCCGGTCGTCGGGCCGGTGCAGTACGTCGACGACTTCGGCGCGCCGCGAAGCGGCGGGGCGCATCAGGGCAACGACCTGATGTCCGCGAAGCGCTCGCCCGCCGTCGCCGCCGAGGCGGGCACGGTCAAGTACTGGACGACGTCGCGCAGCGCGGGCTGCATGCTCTATCTCTATGGCCAGAGCGGAACGGTCTACTACTACATCCATCTCAACAACGACCTGACGCTCAAGAACGACAACCGCGGCAAGTGCGTGAAGGGCACCGCCTACACGGTGGGCAACGGCGCGCGCGTGCAGGCCGGGCAGCAGATCGCCTACGTCGGCGACTCCGGCGACGCGAACGGCCTCGCGTCGCACCTCCATTTCGAAGTGCATCCCGGCGGCGGTCGCGCGGTCAGCCCGTACCCGTATTTGCAGAAGGCGTACAAGCTGCTGTTCGCGGCGAAGGCAGGCGCGCCGTTCTCGCTGACGCTGACCGGCACGGTTGCGTCCGCAGCCGCCGACCGGCTCGTCGTGAACGTGGCGACCTCGCAGGCATGGCCGTCCGGACTGACGCTGACGAAGCTGAACCGTCCGATCGCGGTGACGGTCCCTGCGACTGCGCTCGTCCAGACGATCGCGCCGACGCTGCGGACGGTCGCGAGCGTCACGCTCGCGACGAAGGGCCAGAAGGTCGTCGTGTGGACGCAGCCCGCCCCCACCACGCTGAAGGCGCAGCGCGCCGACGACGGCGTGCTCACGTCCGCGCTGATCCAGCTCGGCTAGCTCAGCAAGCTCGAGGTGAGAGGGCGCCCGGCGGCAGACAGAGCGCCGTGAGGCGCGGCTGCTTGCCGGCCCGGATCCGGTACTGGTACACGCGGCCGATAAGTGGTTGGCCGTTCGCCTCGATGCGCACGTCCACAAGTGCACCGGGCCGTAGCTTCGCGCCGACGCGCAGGGGGCAGCCCCCACCACGGCACCGAACGGCGACCGCCGTCCCGCCGGGACGGTGGATGACGAACCTCGTCACCTTCGTGTACTTCCGGTGCACACTCCAGCGCACGTCCACGGAGGCGTCCAGCAGTCGTAGAGGGACCGGATCGTCGTCGACGATCGTCAGCGTTGCGCGACCGCGGTCGATGGTGGCGTAGTTGGCGTCGGAAAGCTGCACGAAGACCGTCTCGTCGGGCTCGTCGAGCGCGTCGCCCTTGATCATCACTGCGATCTGGCCGGGTCGGAACGTCAAGGTCCCTGAATCCGGGACGTAGTCAGTCGCGTCCGCGGTGCCGTCGGCCGTGGCCCAGTTGACGGTAACCGGGTCGCCGCTCGGCCCGGAGAGCGTCACGTCGAGGACTGCGACGGTGTCGAAGTTCGTCTCATGCGTCGTGGCGTCGGCGATCGAGAGCGTCCGAATCGGGTCGCGCTGCGGCGGGATCGTCGCCCCGGCGCTCCCGGCGGCCACGAGCGCCGCGATGAGGAGGAGGGCGAGCCTCGCCATCACGTCCCCTTGAAGACGGGGTCGCGCTTCTCGACGAAGGCGCTCAGGCCTTCCTTCGCGTCCTCGCCGGCAAACAGCTCGCCGAACATCTCTCCCTCCGCCCGGAGATTGGCGCCATGCTCGCCGCCGAGCGCCCGATTCGCGAGCTCTTTCATGATTCGAAGGGCCACGTTGCTCTTGGAGGCGAGCAGCGCCGCCGTCTCGCGGGCCTTGTCGAGCACCGGATCGTGGACGCCGTTCACGAGGCCGATGCGCAGGGCTTCCTCCGCGTCGACGACACGGCCGGTGAAGATCAGCTCCTTCGCCACGCCGAGGCCGCAGACGCGCGCGAGCCGCTGCGTGCCGCCCCAGCCGGGAATGATCCCCAGGTTGACCTCCGGCTGGCCGAGCCTCGCGCCGCTTGCCGCGTAGCGGATGTCGCACGCGAGCGCGAGCTCACAGCCACCGCCGAGGGCGAAGCCGTTCACCGCCGCGATTGTCGGCTTCGGCATCGTCTCCAGGAGCCGTCCGGCCTCGTGCCCGAGCGCGCCCCATGCCTTCGCCTGCTCGACATCGAGGCCGCTCATGTACTTGATGTCGGCCCCTGCGACGAACGCCTTCTCGCCGGCGCCGGTGAGGATGACGGCGCGGATGCCGTCGTCGCCGGCGACGTCGCGCAGGCGGTCGCGCAGGTCCGTCAGCGTCGCGACGTCGAGCGCGTTGAGCGCGTCCTGCCGGTCGACCGTGAGGACGGCGACCGCGTCGTCGCGGTCGACGCGGATCAACTGACCGGCACCTTGCCCTTCAAGAAGTCGACGATCTCGCTCGTCGCAGCACCGGGCCCGAAGACCTCGGCAACGCCGAGTTGCTTCAGCTCCTCCGTGTCCTCGCGGGGGATCGTTCCCCCGACGACGACGAGAACGTCGTCGGCGCCGTTCTCCTTCAGCCCGTCCAGGATGCGTGGCACGAGCGTCATGTGCGCGCCGGAGAGGATCGAGATGCCGACCGCGTCGGCGTCCTCCTGGATCGCCGTCTCGACGATCTGCTCGGGCGTCTGGTGGAGGCCGGTGTAGATCACTTCCATGCCGGCGTCCCGCAGTGCGCGGGCGATGATCTTCGCGCCCCGGTCGTGCCCGTCGAGGCCGGGCTTCGCGATGACGACCCTGATCTTCCGCGCCACGGTCGCGGAGTTTAGTCTCGGCCTCGTGGAGGTGAGGGGAATCGTCTGGCTTGGCACGCGCACGACGCGATTCGACGAGATGACGGCATTCGCCGAAAACGTGCTCGGGTTACAGGCGAAGCGCCGGGAGGATGGCCTGGCGATGTACGGGCTGCCGGGAGGCGACCTGTTCGAGGTCTTCGACCAGTCGCATCCGGCCGGCGGCCACCCCGACGGTGTCGCCGGCGGGTTTCTCGTCGACGACGCCGCGCACGCGGTCGCCGAGTTACGCGCCGCGGGCGTCGAGGTGACGGACGTCGAGAGCGCCGAGGACTACCGCTGGGCGTACTTTCGCGCGCCCGACGGCAACCTCTACGAGGTCACGAGCGGCCCGTACTAGAAGACCGGCGTCTCCCGCCAGACGCCCCACACTTCGCGGAGGGCGTCGCACATCTCCCCCATCGTCACGTAAGCCTCGGAAGCGTCGACGATCGGGCCCATCAGGTTCCGGTCGTCGTGCGCCGCGTCCTCCTTCAGCCGCGCGAGCGCAGCCTCTGCGATGCCCGAGTCCCGGCGCGCACGCAGCGCCTGGACCCGGTCGATCTGCTTCTGCTCGAGCGCCGGGTCGATCCGCAGGAGCTCGAGCGGCTGCTCGTCCTCGTGCTGGTAGCGGTTCACGCCGACGACGATCCGCTGCTTCTGCTCGACTTCGTGCTGGTAGCGGAACGACGCCTCTGCGATCTCGCGCTGGAAGAAGTTTTCCTTGATCGCAGGGATGACGCCGCCGAGCTTGCGGATGCGGTCGAAGTAATCGTGAGCCTCCGCCTCGAGGCGGTTGGTCAAGTCCTCGACGTAGTACGAGCCGCCCAGCGGATCGATCGTGCTTGCAACCCCCGTCTCGTGCGCGATCACCTGCTGCGTGCGGAGCGCGAGCCGCACGGCGCTCTCCGTCGGCAGCGCGAGCGCCTCGTCGAACGAGTTCGTATGCAGCGACTGCGTCCCACCTAGGACCGCCGCGAGCGCCTCGAGCGCGGTGCGGATGATGTTGACCTCCGGCTGCTGCGCCGTGAGGGACACGCCCGCCGTCTGGGTGTGGAAGCGCATCAGCCACGAGCGCGGATTGCGCGCGCCGTAGCGCTCGCGCAGCTCGTGCGCCCAGATCCGCCGAGCGGCGCGGTACTTCGCGACCTCCTCGAAGAAGTCGAGGTGCGCGTTGAAGAAGAACGAGAGCCGTGGCGCGAAGTCGTCGACGTCGAGGCCGCGCTCGATCGCCGCCTCGACGTACGCGAAGCCGTCGGCGAGCGTGAACGCAAGCTCCTGCGCCGCCGTCGACCCGGCCTCGCGGATGTGGTAGCCGGAGATCGAGATCGGATGCCAGAGCGGCATCTCCTTCGCGCAGAACTCGATCATGTCGATGACGAGCCGCATCGACGGCTCCGGCGGGAAGATCCACTCCTTCTGCGCGATGTACTCCTTGAGGATGTCCGTCTGGATCGTCCCGCGGAGCTGCGCGCGCGGCGTGCCCTGCTGCTCGCCGACGCACAGGTAGAACGCGAGCAGCATCGCCGCGGGC
>VAXO01000023.1 GCA_005888435.1 Actinomycetota bacterium
TCCTGGAAAATAAGCTGCACCTGGGAGCGGTAGCGCACGACGTCGCGGCGGCGGCGCACACGCGCGACGTCGTCGCCGTCGAAGAGGACGGAACCGCCGGTTGGGTCATGGAGGCGCGCGAGCAGGCGCGCAACGGTGCTTTTCCCGCTGCCGCTCTCGCCGACCAGCGCGGTCACGGTCCCCGGACGCAGCTCGAACGAGACATCGTCCACGGCGTGGACGCGCGCGAAGTGCTTCGTCAGCCCACGAACCTCGAGCGAAGCGGCGGCGCTCATGCCGTTCCTTCCTCGACAAGGTGGCACGCAACCGAATGTCCAGGTGCGACCTCGTGCAGCACCGGCCGCTCGGCGGTCTGCCGCAGGTAGAGAGTCGCGTTGTCGCGTGTGCAGTGCGGACAGCGCGGATGGAAGCGGCAACCGGCCGGCGGGTTGCGCAGGTCGGGCGGCGAGCCGGGAATGCCGGTGAGCCGCTCGAGCGGGCCGGTCAGGGGCGGGAACGACTGCAGCAGCCCCTGTGTGTACGGGTGCTGAGCGTCGGTGCCGAGCTTCTGTGCCGGCGCGCTCTCGACGACCTCGCCCGCGTACATGACCGCGATGCGGTCCGCGAACTCGAGCAGCAGCGAGACGTCGTGCGTGATGAAGAGGACCGCGAAGCCGAAGTCTTGCTTGAGCGCCTCGACCTGCTGCATGATCTCGCGCTGCACGACGACGTCGAGCGCCGTCGTCGGCTCGTCGAGCACGATCAGCTCCGGGTTGAGCGAGAGCGCGATCGCAATGATCACGCGTTGCCGCATGCCGCCCGAGAGCTGGTGCGGGTAGGCACGGATGCGGGCGGGATCGATACCGACGAGCTCGAGCAGCTGCTCCGCCTGCGCGAGCGCCCCCTTCTTGTCGATCCGCTCGTGTGCGCGCATCGCGTCGACGAACTGGTCGCCGACACGCATCACCGGGTTGAGCGCGTTCATCGCGCTCTGGAACACCATCGACACGTTGCGCCACCGAAAGCGGCGCATGTCCTCGTCACTCTTCCCGACGAGGTCCTCGCCGCGGAAAACAATGCTGCCGCCGGAGATCCGTCCCGGCGGCCGCAGGATCTGCATCACCGCGTTCGCAATCGTCGTCTTGCCGCAGCCCGACTCGCCGGCGAGCCCGAGGATCTCGCCCTCGTGGATCGTGAGGTCGACGCCGTCGACGGCGCGCGCACCCCCGTAGTCGACCGTGAGGCCGCGCAGCTCGAGCAGCGCAGGAGCGCTCGTCCGCGTATCGATCGGAGCTTCCATCAGAGCCGTCATGTTGACTCGCGCTCCGTCCGGAGTCGCGGGTTGCTGATCTCGTCGATGCCCGCGAGCATGAGCACGAGCCCCAGCACGGTGAAGGCGAGCGCTGCTCCCGGGAAGAAGAACGGCCACCACTCACCCTGCAGGACGGTTGAGTTCACCTGTGCCCAGTACAGCGTGATGCCCCAGCTCGTACCGGTCATGTCGCCGAGCCCGAGGAACTCGAGCCCCGCGTCAACGAGCAGCGCGATGTAGAAGACCAGCACGAAGCCGGCGGCGATGCGGCTGATCATGTTCGGCATCAGCTCGGCAAAGACGATGCGGCGAGTCGACTCACCGCTCGACTTGGCCGCCAGGACGAAGTCGCGGTTCTTCAACGACAGCGCCTGCCCGCGCAGAATGCGCGCCTCGAATGCCCAGAGGACGGCGGCGAGGACGATCACCATCGTCCACGTGCCGCGCTCCTTCATGAAGCCGGAGATGACGACGAGCAGCGGGATCGCCGGAATGACGAGGAAGACGTTGATGAAGAAGTTGATGACGTCGTCGGCGAAGCCGCCTGAGTACGCGGCCGTCACGCCGAGCGTGGCGGCGAGACCGGTCGCGAGCAGTGCCGCCGCGAAGCCGAGCAGGAGCGAGCGGCGGGCGCCGAACGCGACTTGGGAGAAGATGTCGCTGCCCTGGTCGGTCGTCCCGAAGAGGTGATGCCACGACGGCGCCTGCCTCGCCGCCAGCAGGTTGAACTCGTTCGGGTGCGCGACCGAGATGAGCGGCGCGATCAGCGCGAACATCACCATCGACGCCACCATCACCATGCCTACGCGCGACTTGCGGTTGCGCCAGATGAGCAGAAGCCAACCCGGCACCCGCACGCGACCGCGCACGCGCGCCGGCGGTGCCGCGAGCGGGAGGTCGATGGTCGGATCGAACTGCGACATCAGGCGCTCCGCAAGCGCGGGTCGAGCACGAGGTTGAGGATGTCCATCAGCAGGTTCGCGAGGATCACGCAGATCGAGAGCACGACGAGGAGCGCCTGCGCGAGGGGGTAGTCGTTGCCGAGCACCGCTTGCTGCAACGTCAGGCCGGCCCCCGGATAGCTGAAGACGAACTCGATGAAGACGAGGCCGCCGATCGCGCTCGCGAACAGCGGCGCGAAGCCGTTCAGCGGGGGCAGGATCGCGTTGCGGGCCGCATAGCGCGTCATCACGCGGCGGTCGGGCAGCCCCTTCGCCTGCGCCATCAGGACGTAGTCCTCGCCGATCGTGTTGATCATCACCGTGCGCATGTTCAGCACCCATCCGCCGGTGAACGCAGCGATGATCACGAGGATCGGCAACTGCGAATGACGGAAGGCGCTGGACAGGAAGGTCCAGTTGAAGCCCGGGGTCACACCGCTGTCGTAGGCGTGCTGGATCGGAAACCAGTGCGCCTTCAGCCCGAGGAAGTAGAGGCCGAGCAGCGCCGTGAAGAACGCGGGCAGCGCGCTGAGGGCCATGAACACCGGCACGACGACGTTGTCGACCGCGCGTCCGCGGCGCCACGCGGCGACCATGCCGATCGCCGTGCCGAGGACGAAGGCGAGGATGAACGCGACGCCTACGAGGAACATCGAGTACGGCAGCGTCCTCCCCACTACCTCGGAGACGGGCGTCGGATAGTTGGACGTCGAGAGGCCAAAGTCGAAGTGGGCGATCCGGCCGAGGTACGTGACGTAGTCGTGCCAGATCGAGTTGTGCGTCCCGCCGAGCAGCGTCTCGAACTCGTGGACGATCCCCGGGTTGGCCTGTATCTGCGCCGGCGTCAGGTGCGCCAACAGGCCCGAGACGGGGTCGCCGGGCATGAGGCGCGGCAACAGGAAGTTGATCGTCAGCGCGACCCAGATCGCGAAGACGTAGAAGCCGAGCCGACGGGCGAACCAACGCATACAGCCTCCTGAGCGTAGACCGGCGGGCGACGAGGAGGGGTCGCCCGCCGGTCGTGGGCCTTCGGGGGTTAGGCCCCGCTCTTACCGCCCGAACAGATCCGGGTGAACGAGAGGATGTTGTCCGGGAAGGTCGTGAAGATCGGGTCGCCGTAGAAGTTCTTCGCATTGGCGAAGCAATGGAAGTACCTGGTGCTGTACGTCGACCACCGCGGCCCAATGAACAGCGGCACGATCGGCAGGTGCTGGAGGAACGTCTTCTCCAGCTTCGTCGCGATCTGATGCTGCTTCTTCGGGGCGAACGTCACCTTCCACTGGTTCAGCTGCGACGTCGCCGCCGCGTCGCTGAAGTGCTCCCAGTTGCCCGTTGCCGAAGCGTCCTGCCCCTTTGGAATGAACGCGTTCTGCGACAGGTTCGCGTAGAAGTAGCCGTACGGCGACCCCGTCGAACCTCCCTGCCAGAGCAGCGTCGGGAACTTCGTCGCATACGCGCTCGGGAACCAGGCGCCCCAGTCAGGCTCGAGTGCGACGTTCGAGTTGATGCCGATGTCACGCAGGTTGCGCGTGATGATCTGGTTCGACGCGACCCAGTCCGACCAACCGGAGATGACGTGGATGTCGAGCTTGACAGCGTCGCCCTTCGGATCGATCAGCTTGCCGCTCTTGTACGTGAAGCCCGCGTCGGTCAGCGTCTTCCTGGCCGCTGCCGGGCTATACGTCGCCATCTGCTTGGCGAGCTTCTTCACGGACGGATCGGTCACCCAGGTCGGGAAGAGCCAGCTCAGGCCGAGCGCGTCGGTCGCCGGGGCGTACCCGTACTCACCGAGCTTCACCACGGTCTTACGGTCGATTGCAAGGCTGAGCGCCTTGCGGAACGGGGCCAGGCTGTATGGGTACTCAGTGGTGTCCAACAAGAGCGACACCGGGTACCCCTTCTTCGCATAGAAGGAGTGGAAGTGCTTCCTGTCCTTCGACTCGTACGCCTGCTCGACGTTCGGGACGAAGTTGTGCGTCCAGTCGACCTGGCCACTCTGGATCAACGCGAGCGACGCGTCGTTGGAGGCTGCCTGGACGTACTCGACGCATGCGATCTTCGGCGCGCCCTTCTTCCAGTAGTGCGGGTTCCTGTTCAGGACGTAGTCCTGCGTCGTGAACCGGCCCACCCGGTTGAACGGGCCCGAGCCAACCGGTTTCGAGTTCGTGTACGTCGCCGGGTTCGCGACCTTCGACCAGATGTGCTTCGGGATGACGAACTGGCGGTTCAGGATCGAGGAGATGAACTGAGAGTCCGCCGTCTTCAGCGTGATCAGCACCGTGTACTTGCCGCGTGCCTTGACGGAGACGATCCCGTTGCTGGCGCCGGTCAGTCCGACGCGGTCCATGATCTTGTCCTGCCGTCCGGCGGTGATGCTGTAGACGACGTCGGCCGACGTCAGGGCCTTCCCGTCCGACCACCTCGCGTTGTGCACGAGGTTCAACCGCAACGTGCGGTTGCGGTTCGTCCATGAGTAGCTGCGAGCGAGCCACGGCTGCGGGCTGGTCTTGCCCTCAGGCGTGATCAACAGCGGCTCGTAGAACCCGCCCTGGACGATCGTGCCGCTCGGCAGGCCCGTCGCGGTAAACGGGTTGAAGTTCCGCGTGAACGCCGGATCGCCCGAGCCGGTCATGACCAAACACTTGTGAGCCGCCGGCGCTGCGGCGCGGTCCACAGCCGCCGGGGTCGCGGCCGCGACAACGGTCGCGACGATCGCGCACGCCAAAACGGCGAAAAGCGCGACCCAGCGGGTGGTACGGAGGGGGACTCGCATCGGCTTGTCCTGCCTTTCTCGCCCTGAGGGTTGGGCGCATTCGCGAAAACAGTGTCCGGAAGCGTTTCCGGAACGTTTGCACGTTTATGCTGCAGGAGTCAAGCCCTTCTCCCCGCAAATTGCGGACGAATTTGTTTCATAACGTTCCGGAACGTTCCGGAACATGCTTCAATGCCTCGATGGGGCAGATGGCGTCGAATCGGCTGACCATCAGGCAGATCGCCGATCTGGCGGGTGTCTCGATCGCCACGGTCTCCCGGGTCCTCAACGGGCGCGACGACGTCGCTCCCGAGACCCGCGAGGTCGTGACGCGGGTGATCCGCGAGAACGGCTACACGGCCAACCGCAGCGCGCGGGGCCTCTCGGCCGGCCGCACGGGTCTCGTCGGCGTCCTCGTCCCACTGATCTACCCGGCGTACTTCTCCGGGATGCTCGCCGGCGCCTCTGAGGCGCTGGCAGAGCTCGACATGCAGATCGTGCTCTCGCCGACCGCGGGCGAGCACGACCGCGAGGTCTCGGTGCTCGACAAGCTCCACGGCGTCACCGACGGCGCGCTGATGATGCAGCCCGAGGAATCGAGCGCGGAGCTAGTCCGTCTGCTCGACGAGGGCTACCGGTTCGTCGTGCTCGATCCCTTGATGCCGCTCGACCAGCGCATCGCCTCGGTGTCGGCCGCACACACGTCCGGCGCCGATCAGGCGATGCGGCATCTGCTCGATCTCGGCCATCGCCGCATCGCGCAGATCACCGGCCCGCGCGGGTGGGTCGCGACCGAGGACCGCCGCCGCGGGTACTACGCGGCGCTCGCGTCGGCCGGCATCATGCGCGAGCTGACACTTGAGGTGGAGTCGATCCCCGAGATCGCCCCCGGGCGCGCGGCCGCGGAGCTGCTGCTCGACCTCGCAGAGCCGCCGACGGCCATCTTCGCGTTCAACGACAACATCGCGATCGGCGTCATCCAGGCAGCGCGCGATCGCGGCCTACGCGTGCCGGAGGATCTCTCGGTCGTCGGCTTCGACGACGTCGAGCACGCCACGGTGGTGTCCCCCACGCTGACGACCGTTCGCCAGCCGCTCGCAGAGATGGGCCGCACCGCGGTCAGCCTGCTGAACCGCCTGCTCGAGCGCCAGCGCTTCGAGACGCTGCACGTCGAGCTCGCGACGCGGCTCGTCGTACGCGAGTCGACGGCGGCTCCGCGCGCGTCTGCCTGAACTTCCAGCCTGTCGACCGGTCATTTCGGACGGACGCGCGGTCAAGCCCGCGCGTCCTGAAGACGGCGCTGCAAGCAGCGCCTAGCACCGAGGCGCTGCAAGCAGCGCCTCGGTGCTAGGCGCCTTAACCCGCGTTGTGGTTGACGACCTCGACGTTGTTCCCATCGGGATCGAGGACGAAGGCGCCGTAGTACCCAGGGTGGTAGCGCCGCTCGCCCGGCGCGCCGTTGTCGCGGTAACCGGCTGCGGTGAGCTGGCGGTGGAAGGCGTCGACCGTGGCGTCGTCGTGCGTCTCGAACGCGACGTGGAGGTTCTCCGTCGGCGTGCGGTCGATCAAGCCGAACGACGCATTCGCGCCGCCGAAGTGCACGCGCTCGTCGAGCACGCGCCGCAGTGAGAAGCCCGTGAACGGTGCCGCAAGCTCGTAGAACGTGCGGGCGGCGGCGACGTCGTCGACGCCGATCCAGAGGTGATCGATCACGCGCCGCGCCGCAGTCTCGTGATGCACGGCCTCGGCGCTGTTGCCATCGGGATCGAGGAGGAATCCGCCGTAGTAGTCATCGCCGTATTCCGGCCGCGGGCCGGGAGCGCCGTCGTCGCGGTAGCCGCCTTCCGTTCCCGTCCGCCAGAACGAGTCGACAAGCTCGCGCGAAGCCGCGCCGAAGCCGATGTGAAGGTTGCTCGTGACGGGGTGATCGTTGTCGGAGGTCGCGAGCGAGAATTGCCCCTTCCAGACGGTGTACTCCTCGTCTCGCCCCGAGCGCTCGACCCCGATCGTCCGCAGCACGGTGTCGTAGAAGCGCTCGGCCGCCTCGCGGTCGGACACGCGGATCGTGATGTGGTCGAGCACCCCGGCGCCGCCTTCAGCCATGTCTTAGGGACAGTCCCTCAGTCACGTCCCCCCTCACATATGTCTCGTGAATGTCCGGGGCCATGTTGTCAGAGCTCCAGCCCGACATAGTTCTCCGCGAGACTGGCTGCGGCAGCCTTCGATGTCACGAGATAGCGCAGCTGGGACAGCTGGAGCTTCAAGTCGAAGGGGTCGTCGCCGGGCGGGCGATGCAACATGGACGTCATCCACCACGAGAAGTGCTCGGCGCGCCAGACGCGGTTCAGACAGTTTGCGGAATAGGCGCGGAGCAATTCGGCGTTGCCGGTCCGATACCAGCCCACGAGTGCCTCGGCGAGCAGGCGGACGTCCGCAATCGCCAGGTTCAGGCCCTTCGCGCCGGTCGGCGGAACGATGTGCGCAGCGTCGCCCGCAAGGAACAGCCGGCCGAACTGCATCGGCTCGACGACGAAGCTGCGCATTCCGGTGACGCCCTTCTCCAACACTGGTCCTTCTGCGAGCGTCCAGCCGGCGACGCCGAGACGCTTCTGCAACTCCGCCCAGATCCGGTCGTCCGGCCACTCGTCGAGATCCTCCTCCGGCGCGCACTGCAGGTAGAGCCGGCTGAGCTGCGGGGAGCGCAGGCTCGAGAGCGCGAAGCCGTTCGGATGGTGGGCGTAGACGAGCTCGTCGTTCGAGGGCGCCACCTCGGCGAGGATGCCGAGCCAGCCGTACGGATACTCCCTCGAGAACGACGAAAGGAGACCGTCGGGGATGCTCGGGCGGCACACGCCGTGGAAGCCGTCGCAGCCGGCGACGACGTCACATGTCAGTTCGTGCTGGTCGCCTTCATGGCGGAAGCGGATCTGCGGCTCAGAGGACTCGAGTTCGTGAATGCCCACGTCGTCTACCTCGAACAACAGCGGCAAGCCGCTCCCGAGCCGGGCGGCGATCAGATCTTTGACGACCTCGGTCTGCCCGTAGATCACGATCGAGCGGCCGTCCGCGAGCTCGCTCAGGGGAATCCGGTGGCGTTCGCCGTCGAACTGCAGCTCGATGCCGTGGTGGACGATGCCCTCCCGTTGCAGCCGCTCGCCGACGCCCGCCTCGACGAGCAGGTCGGCGGTGCGCTGCTCGAGGACCCCGGCGCGGATTCGATGTTCGACGTACTCGCGGCTGCGGTCCTCGAGCACAACCGTGTCGATCCCTCCGAGCTCGAGCAGGCGCGCCAGCGTCAGGCCCGCCGGGCCGGCGCCGACGATCCCGACCTGCGTGCGCTCCTGCCTCACTCCTCTTCGAGCACGCGCTGAAAGACAGCGAACGCCTGGTTCGCCCCCGGGATGCCGCAATAGACGGCGGAGTGCAGCAGCACCTCTTTGATCTCCTCGTCGGTCAAGCCGTTCCGCCGCGCGCCGCGGATGTGCATCGCGAGCTCGTCGAAGCGACCGAGTGCGACGAGCGCGGTCAGCGTGATGCAACTCCGTGTGCGCCGGTCGAGCCCCGGACGCGCCCAGATCTCGCCCCACGCGTAGCGCGTGATGAAGTCCTGGAAGTCCTTCGTCTGCTCGGTCATGCGCTCCAGCGCGCGGTCGACGTGCTCGTCGCCGAGCACCTCGCGCCGGATCTCGAGGCCGCGCTCGTAGTCGCTCATAGGTGCGCCAGCACCGCCTCGTTGAACTCGCCCGCTCGCTCGACGTTCACGAGATGGCGCGCGTCGTCGACAACAAGGAGCTCCGCGCCCGGGATCTCCTCGACGATCGCCTCCAGATCACTCGGCGGTGTCGAGGGATCCTCGGCGCCGGCGATTGCGAACGCGGGCGCCGAGATGCCGTGGAGCTCGCCGCGTGCGTCCCAGTCGCGTACCGCCTCGCACGCACGGGCATAGCCCTCGCTCGGAATCGAGAGCAACATCTCGCTGTAGCGTCGCACGTCGCGAAACGCGGGAGTGAACCAGCGTTCGAGCACTGTGTCCACGATCGCCGCAACTCCGTCGCGCCGGACCCTGTCGGCCCGCTCCTGCCAGAGCCCCGGAGTCGCGAAGCGCGCCGAGGTCGAGCAGAGAACGAGCTTCTCCACGCGCTCCGGCGCGTCCAGCGCGAGGCGCAGGCCCACAGCGCCGCCGAGCGACAGGCCGCAGTAGGAAACGCGCGGGATGCCCAGCTCGTCGAGGAGCTTCACCACTGCCCGGGCCATGCTCGAGACGCTCGATTCCGCGAGCGGCGGAGACCCTCCGTGGCCGGGATGGTCGTACCGAAGCACGCGAAACCGCGCGGAGAGGGGCGGCAGCTGCGGCTCCCACATTTCGAGCGTCGCGCCGAGCGAGCCGGACAGGACGACGACGCGATCTCCGTCACCATCGAGCCGGTAGTTCACGCGCCGCGGTAGAACTCGAGCGCACGGTCGATGAAGGTGCCGGCAGCCCCGAGGTAGTCCTCCGGGCGCTTCACGTCGCCTTGCGCCTCGGACAGCGTCTCGTGACGGATGTTCTCGCGCATGCGCTCGACGTCGACCTCCAGGCCGTCGAGTGCACGGCGTAGCGACGCGGCAGCGCCGCCGGCATACGCGAGTGCGTCGCTGAGGGCGCCCCACTCCGCGTGCCATGCACCAGCTGCGCGTTCGTGCTCCTGCGCGAGCGCCGACATCAGCACGCTCGCCTCGGCCTGCGCCCGCAGCGCACACGCTCGCGCGAGCGTTGCGCCGACCGGGTTTCGCTTGTGCGGCATCGTCGATGACTGACCGCCTTCACGCTCGCGCACCTCCCCCACCTCGGTCTGCGCCAGCAGCACGAGATCGAGCGCGACCTTGCCCACGAAGCCGGCGGCAACGGATAGGGCCGCGCCGAGCTCCGCCACCGGCAAACGCCGCGTATGCCAGGGGACGATCGGCTCCGGCAGCTCCAGCCGCGATGCGTACTCGCGTAGGACGTCAACGCTTCTGTCGCCGAGCGCCGCGAGTGTTCCCGCCGCGCCGCCGAGCTGCGCCGGCAGCCTGGCCGCCGCCAGCCGGTTGCGAGCATGCACCACGCCGACCAGCCAGCTCGACGCCTTCAGCCCGAAGGTGATCGGCACGGCCTGTTGCAACAGCGTACGGCCGGCCATCACGGTTGCGCGGTGCTCGTCTGCGAGCCGCGCGCATGCAGCGGCGACCCCGTCGAGCTCGTCGACGATCAGCCCCGTCGCATTGCGCGCAACGAGCGCGGCCGCGGTGTCGAGGATGTCCTGGCTCGTCGCCCCCCGATGCGCCTCGGGGTTCCGCTCGCGTAGGCGGCGCACGAGCGGTTCCACCGGATTGCCGGCGCTTCGGCCTTCTTCGACCAGTACGGAGACGTCGAAGTCGCCGACCTCGAGCTGGCTGCCCTGCGCTGCTGCCAGCGCCCGCTCTGTCTCCAGCATCGCGGCCAGCCACGCCTCGTCCGATACCGCCGCGCGCAGCCCGTCCGGCACGAACAGCGCGTCAAACGTCAAAGAACACCGTTTCCCCGTCGCCCTGCAGGCGGACGTCGAACTGCACGACGTCGTCGTCGCCGAAATCGCAGCGCGTGACGAGGTGCTTCAGCAGCCCGCGTGCGAACACCATTACGTCGGCGTAGCCGTCCGCCGGGCGCTCCGTCAGGAACTCGAAGCGGCCCTCCGCATCCGTGCCGCACCGGCCCCAGCCTTCGGGCTGCCAGAGCTCGATGAGCGCGTCGGAGACCGGCTCGCCGTTGCCGTCGAGAACGCGTCCGACGACGCGCACCGACCCACCCCGCACGACTTCGTTCTGCCGCTCGCGGCACAGGCCGATCGTGAAGTACGGCCCGACGGTCTGCGACGGCGTTCGCCCGAGCGTCATTCGAACGGCGTTTTGCGGAGGACGATGTCGAAGCGGTAGCCGAGTGCCCACTCGGGCTGCGTGAGCTCCAGGTCGAAGTCGGCGATCAAGCGCGCACGCGCCGCTTCGTCCCGCACTGACTCAAAGATCGGGTCGAACTCGAAGAGCGGATCGCCGGGGAAGTACATCTGCGTCACGAGCCGGCCGGCAAACGTGCGACCGAAGACGGAGAAGTGGATGTGCGCTGGGCGCCACGCATTCGGATGGTTCTGCCACGGGTACGCGCCCGGCTTCACGGTGACGAAGCGGTACTTGCCCTCGTCGTCGGTGAGCGTCCTGCCGGCGCCGCTGAAGTTCGGGTCGAGCGGTGCCGGATGGCGGTCGCCGTCGTGGCGGTACCGGCCCGCGGCGTTCGCCTGCCAGACTTCGATCAGCGCATTCCGCACGGGCCGCCCATCCTCCTCGACCAGCCGACCCGTGACGGTCATCCGCTCGCCGAGCGGCTCCCCCTCGTGCTGGCGGGTGAGGTCGTTGTCGAGGTCGCCGATGTCGCCGTGTCCGTAGACGGGGCTCGCGAGGTCACGAAAGTCGTCCGGCCGGGCGAGCAGCGGGCGCCTCGGCGCGCGCGTCTGCGTCGAGCGGTAGTCCGGATACAGGAGCGGCGGGTCGACGCTCACCCCGGCGCCCCCTTTGTGCGTAACGAACGCAGCGCACCGAGCTCTGCCTCGCTCGGCGCTTCGGTCACGGCGAGATCTTCGGCGATGCTGAGGTCCCACGCGGTCGCCGCTCGTACCTCCTCGGGCTCGACGCCGGGATGCACGTGCGTCAGCCTCAGCTCGCCGTCGCCGTCCGGTTCGAGCACGCCGAGGTCGGTAACGACGACGCGCACACGCTCGCCGACGCTCGTCTTGAAGTCGAGCCGCTCGACGAACGAGCGCCGTGACTGCTTCAGCATCACGAAGACGTCCCGCACCGACGTCGCGATCTCCGGCGCGCCGCCGCCGCCGGGCAAACGCACCTTCGGATGGTCGTAGTCGCCGATCACGGTGCTGTTGAGGTTCCC
Organism: Actinomycetota bacterium; assembly: GCA_005888435.1. Lineage (GTDB taxonomy): Bacteria > Actinomycetota > Thermoleophilia > Gaiellales > Gaiellaceae > 3-1-20CM-4-69-9. The sequence goes on from VAXO01000023.1 coordinate 11,919, forward strand.
ATGACGATCGATCTGTGCGGCGCCGAGGAAGCCGATGTCGATGCGCTCGCCCTGCAGCCAGTACGCGAACATCTCCGGCACCGAGACCACGGCGTCCGCCGTCACCGCCAGCTCGCCGTCGCCGATCGACAGCGGCAGCTCCGTGGGCTTCGCGCCGATCGTCCCGCTCTCGTAGATCAGGACGCAGTTGGGAGCATGCGTGGCGCGCGCGAGGTTCGCCGCAAGGCTCGGCAGGCCGATGCCGACGAAGCAAACCTCGCCATCCTGGAGGCGGCGTGCCGCCGAGACAGCCATCAGCTCGCTCATGCGAGCACGCTTTCGCGCAGCACGTTCTCCTCCATCCACTGCGCGAAGATGTCGCGCTCGCGGCTGATCTCCGCCCAGCGCACGTAGAACTCGTTGTCCCGGTCGTAGTAGCCCAGCGCGTACGAGGGATGCGCGCCTCCGGGCACGTGGGAGACGGCGTCGATCACCCAGTGCGGCAGGACGACGGCGCCGGGGCGCGGCTCGAGCTCGTCGACAACCTCCTCGACGGTGACGATGCTGCGCTTCGACGCGAGCACGACCTCCTTCTGGACGCCCGTGATGCCCCAGAGCTGAACGTTGCCGCGCCGGTCCGCCTGCTGTGCATGGACGATGCCGGCGTCCGGCCGGTGCGCCGGGACAGCCGCGAGCTGCTCCCCGGTGAACGGGCAGGTAATCCGCTCGACATTCGTCTGCGAGGCCAGATCCGTGTCGCGGTAGCCGCGTACCACGCCGAACGGCAGGTTGGCCGCGCCGGCAGCGTACGCCGCGGCCATCCCCGCGTGCGAGTGCTCCTCGAGCTCGAGCGGCCGCGGCCAATCATGCTCGACGGCGTCGCGGACGCGATGGAGGGAGCCGACGCCCGGGTTGCCACCCCAGGAGAAGACGAGCTTCCGCGCGCACCCCATTCCGACGAGCTGGTCGTAGACCACGTCGGGCGTCATCCGGACGAGCGTCAGGTCCCGCCGCCGCTGCCGGATCACCTCGTGCCCCGCGGCGTGCGGGATCAGATGCGTGAAGCCTTCGAGCGCGACGACATCACCATCACGAACGAGTTGCTCGATTGCGGTCCGCAGCGGAACGAGCTCGGCCACTGTCTCAGAACGGGAAGGGATGCGGCTTGCCGACTGTGATCCAGTGCAGCTCCGTGAACTCCTCGACGGCCGCGGTCCCGCCGAAGCGACCCCAGCCGCTGTCCTTCACGCCGCCGAAGGGCATTTGCGGCTCGTCGCCGACCGGCTGGTCGTTGATGTGCACGATTCCCGCCTGGATCCGCTGGGCGAGCTCGAGGCCTCGATCGGCATCGCTCGTGATGATTCCCGACGCGAGGCCGTAGGACGTCGCGTTCGCACGCTCGACCGCTTCGTTCGCGTTGTCGACGACCTCGATCGCCGCCACCGGCCCGAACGTCTCGTTGCGCGCGAAGTCGGAATCCTCCGCAACGTCGGTCAGCAAAGTCGCGTTGTACACCGATCCGCTGCCGTCCCCGCCTGCGAGCACTTTCGCACCTTTCGAGACGGCCTCGTCGACCCGGCTCTTCACCATCTCCAACGCACTCTCGTTGATCAGCGGGCCGATGATCGTGTCGTGCTCCTTCGGATCGCCGGCCTTCAGGCCCTTCGTCTTCTCTGCGAGCCTCTGCGTGAACTCCTCCGCGATCGGCCGCTCGACGATGATCCGCCGCGCGGACATGCAGATCTGGCCCTGGTGGAGATATGCGCCGAAGGCCGAGGCGTTGACTGCGAACTCGAGGTCCGCGTCGGCGAGCACGATCAACGGGTTGTAGCCACCGAGCTCGAGGACGACGCGCTTCAGGTTCCGCCCCGCGGCCTCGGCGAGCTTACGGCCCACGGCCGTCGAGCCGGTGAAGTTGATGCGGCGCACAGCGGGATTTTCGACCAGCTCGTCGCCGATCTCGCCGGCGGAGCCTGGTGCGTGGGTGACGATGTTGAGCACGCCCGCGGGCAGCCCGGCCTCGGCGAAGATCTCGCCCCACACAAGGCCGCCGATGTACGGCGACAGCTCCGAAGGCTTCAGCACGACCGTATTGCCGAGCGCGAGCGGCGACGCAATCGAACGGGCTGACAGGATCAGCGCCGCGTTCCACGGCGCGATCGCGCCGACGACGCCGACGGGACGCCGGAGGCCCATCGAGAACGCGCCGACGTCCGAGGGGATGATCTGACCGATCGGCGCGTACGCGAGCGCTGCAGCCTGACGGAACAAGCCGGCGACGAAGTGCAGCTGGAACATCCCGAAGCCGAAGGTCGACCCGGTCTCGCGTGCGAGCCACGAGACGACGTCGTCGCCGCGTGCCTCCAGAAGGTCGGCCGCCTTGAGGAAGACGCCTTGCCGCTCGGCGGGCGGCGTCTGCGACCACGCCGCGAATGCGCCCGCGGCGGCGTCGATCGCCTCTTTCGCCTCGCCGCGGCCGGCCGCCGCTACGCGCGCGACTATCTCACCGGTGAACGGATCGAGGTCGTCGAACGTCTCTCCCACCTCGGTCCATTGGCCGCCGATCCAGTGTCCGAGCTCTCGCACAGGGGTTTCGGTTGCGCTCACGGCAAGCTCCTTTCTCTCACGTCCGCACGCCCGAAGCGGCGCCGAACCTAAAGCAGCGCTGTTCATAATTCAAGACGCCGTTCTAGTATCCGGGATATGTCCGAGACGTCGTACTCGCAGTCGCTCGAGCGCGGCCTGGCCGTCCTTTCCGCTTTCCGCTCGGGTCGTCCGTTGCTCGGCGTCAGCGAGCTGGGCCGAGAGGTTGGCCTCAGCCGCAGCACAGCCCATCGCTACGTCGCGACGCTCGCGACACTCGGATACTTGCAGCAGGACGGCGCGACCAAGAAGTACCGCCTCGGCCCACGCGTCCTCGACCTCGGCTTCTCCGCGATCCACTCGATGGAGCTCCGCGAGATCTCCGCTCCGCATCTGCAGCGGCTGAGCGACGAGACCGGCTACACCGTCAACATGGCCGTGCTCGACGGCAGCGACATCGTCTACGTCGAGCGCTGCCGGAGCTCGCGCGTCGGGCAGCGCGCAATCGACCTGAACCTGCACGTCGGTTCGCGTCTGCCGGCGTACTGCACGTCGATGGGAAAGATCCTGCTCGCGTATCTGCCTCAGGCCGAGCGAGATGCGGCCCTCGACGAGCTCGAGCTCAGGCAGCGTGGGCCCAACACCCTGACCCAGCGCAAAGCGCTGCTCACAGAGCTCGGACGCGTACGCGAGGCAGGCCTTGCAATCAACAACGAGGAGCTCGCATACGGCCTGCGCTCGATCGCCGCGCCAGTGCTGTCCCAGTCCGGCGCGATCGCTGCCGCGATCAACCTTGCCGTGCACAGCTCCATGATCTCGATGGGTGAGCTGGTGGAGCGGCTGGGACGCCCGCTCAAACGCACGGCGGCCGAGATCTCGGCACACATCGGTTACCGTCCGGCCGCGTGAGCGAGCAGACGACGACCATCCCCGAATCGGGGCGCCGAACCCGGCCGCCCTTCCGCGCCGACCACGTGGGAAGCCTGTTGCGTCCTCCGGAGCTCCTGCGCGCGCGGGAGGATTTCGCAGCCGGCCGCATCGACGCCGAAGCGCTTCGCACGGCCGAGGACGCCGGCATCCGCGAGGTCGTGCGCAAGCAGGAGGAGGCTGGGCTGCAGTCGGCGACCGACGGCGAGCTCCGGCGCGCCTCTTGGCACATGGACTTCATCTACCAGCTCGACGGGATCACCAAGGAGCCCGGCGAGATCAAGGTCAAGTTCCACAACGAGCAGGGCGACATCGAGTTCACTCCGGCGGCGCTGCACGTCGACGGCAAGCTTGGTGTTTCGAAGACGATCTTCGGCGACGACTTCAGCTTCCTGCAGCAGATCGTTACCAGGAACGTGCCGAAGCTGACGATGCCGTCGCCGAGCATGGTCCACTACCGCGGCGGCAAGGCGGCGATCGACCCGCGCATCTATCCGGACCTCGACTCGTTCTGGTCCGATCTCGTCGCGGCGTACCGTGAGCAGGTGCGGCGGGTCGGCGAGCTTGGCTGCACCTACCTTCAGTTCGACGACACGAGCCTCGCGTACATGAACGACCCGCACCAGCGTGACTACATCGCGTCGATCGGCGGCGATCCCCAGCGCCAGCATCTCGACTACATCCAGCACATCAACGAGGCGCTCGCGGACCGCCCGGACGGAATGAGCGTGACGACGCACTCGTGCCGCGGCAACTTCCGCTCGGCCTGGGCGGCGGAAGGATCGTGGGATTTCGTCGCCGAAGCGCTGCTGAACGAGCTCCAGGTGGACGGCTTCTTCATGGAGTGGGATGACGAACGGTCCGGCGGCTTCGAGCCGCTCCGCTTCCTCCCGAAGGGCGAGAAACAGGTGGTGCTCGGGCTGGTGACGACGAAGAAAGGCGAGCTCGAGTCGAAGGACGAGCTGAAGCGCCGGATCGAAGAAGCCGCGAAGCATGCCCCGCTCGAACAGCTCTGCCTGTCGCCTCAGTGCGGCTTCTCGTCGACCGTCGAAGGCAACGAGCTCACGCACGAGGATCAATGGCGCAAGCTCGCGTTGATCGTCGAGGTTGCCGCGGAAGTCTGGGGCAGCTGAGCGCCTCGGTCACCACGACGACGGTCCGCGAAGCGACGTTCGACGTTTTCCGCCGCCGAGGGCTGACGACGCTGTTCTCGAACCCCGGCTCGACGGAGGTCCCGTTCCTGACGGATCTCCCTCGCGACATCGAGTTCGTGCTCGGCCTGCACGAAGGGCCCGTGGTCGCGATGGCAACCGGGTACGCGCTCGGCCGCGGCACGGCGTCCCTCGCGCTGCTGCACACCACGGCCGGGCTCGGGAACGCTGTCGGCGCGATTGCGACGGCGCGCGTGAACCGCGCTCCGGTGGTCATCGTCGTCGGCCAGCAGGACCGCCGTCATCTCGTCTTCGAGCCGTTTCTGACGGGACGTCTCGAAAAGCTCGCCGGCGATTACCCGGTGTGGGTCGACGCGCCGGTGCGCGCGGGCGATGTCCCCGGCGCGATCGCGCGCGCGGCGCACGAGGCCGAGACGCACCGCGGCCCGGCGCTCGTGATCGTCCCGATGGACGACTGGTCCGAGACGGTGGACTACGACCGCGAGGACGCAGCGCCGGAACGCCTCGTGCGCTCGGCCGGTGCCGATCCCACTGCCGTCGACGAGCTCGCGCGGGAGCTGACGGGTGTGGAAGCGCCTGCGATCGTCGTCGGCGCGGGCGCCGACGACGCCGAGACGTGGGCGGCGTTGCGGGAGCTGGCGGAGCGCCTCGTCGCACCCGTCTTCCAGGAGTCGTTCGGCGCGCGCGCAGGCTTCCCGCAGGATCACCGCCTCTTTGCCGGTTTCCTCCCTGCAGACCGTCCACGCCTGCGCGAGAAGCTCGAGCCATACGACGGCATCCTCGTCGTCGGTGCGCCGGTCTTCCGTCAGTCGCCGTACTCATCCGGACGCTTTACCGACGTCGAGACGCGCATCTTCGTGGTCGGCGAGCATGCGGACGAAGTGCACCGCAGTCCCGCGGCGCTCGCCGTCCTGGGCCCGCTCGCTGCGACGTGCCGCGCGCTCGCGCAGCGCATTGCCCAGCGCGACGCAGTCCCGCCGGAGCGCTTCAAGCCGCCGCCCGCGCCTGAGCCCGCCCACCCGATGCTCGCCGGCCATGTGCTCGCGGCGCTCGCCGAGCGGCTGCCGCGGGATGCAACGGTCGTCGAGGAAGCGCCGGTCGACCGCCCGGAGCTGCACGAGCGCTTGCCTGCGCGCAGCCCGCTCGGCTTTCTCAGCGCGGCGATGGGCGGGCTCGGTTTCGCCCTCGGCGGCGCCACCGGCCTGCGCATGGCGCAGCCCGAGAGGCCTGTCGTCGCCGTCGTCGGCGACGGCTCGTCGCTCTACGGGATCCAGGCGCTCTGGAGCGCCGCGCGCTACGGCGCCGGCGTCCTCTTCGTGATCCTCTCGAACGGGGGCTACGCGATCATGGATCGCCTGGCCGAACGCGCGGGCGGCGAGGCGCCCTGGCCGAATTTCGCTGATGTCGACCTGGCCGGCCTCGCTCGCGCCTTCGGCTGCGAGGCCCGCACGATCGCCACGCACGACGAGCTGCTCGCCGCGCTGGATGAGGTCGTCCCCGACCTCGCCTCGCGCAGCGAGCCGCTCTTACTCGACGTCGCGATCGCGCCGACCGAGACGTTCGCGCCGTAGCCCTAGCTCAAGACGCGGAACGTCTTCTTGAACTTCGGCCTGCCGGTCGAGCTGTAGGTGTACTTGCCCGGCGCCAGCGACAGCGTCCAGGTATAGGGCCGCACGCCTTTCACGCTCGTCTTCCGGAGCACACCGGGCCCTCTCAACACGAAGCTGCCGCTCTTCGACCGGTCGCTGACGACGAACGTGTACTCGCCCTGCGGCAGCGTCTTCACCGTCCTGCCGTCGAGCAGCAGCTTGATCGCCCTCGTCGTGATCTGGCCCTGCAGCGTCTTGCCGCCGGTGATCGCGCGCGGCACGAGCTGCAGCATGTTCGGCAGCTTGGTGATCACACCGAAGTCCCGCGCGTACTTCGCCGTCTGCAGCAGCTTCGCGCGGTCGACGATCGGGCTCCAGATCGGCAGGCGTACGTTGCCCGTGCCAGCGGGAAGCAAGGCGCGGATCTCGTCAGGATGGCTCTGCGCGTACGTGAGCGAACGATTGATCGCCGTGCGGAACTTCTTCGCCAGCGCGGGATTGGAGCGCACCCAGTCCGTCAACGCCCCGTAGCCGCCGACCGGCCAGAACTTCCCGAGTACCGGCCCGGGTGCCATCACGATGCGGGCGTTGTCGAGGTTGAGCGCCTGCGAGAGGAACGGCTCCGGCGTCCAGATCGCGTCGACCTGCCCGTTTCGCAGCGCGGTGCGCATCGTCGGAAACGGCATCGCGAGCAGGTGGATCGAGTTGGCATTCACGCCCGACTTTCGCAGCGCCGCCTTGATCATCACCTCGCCGACACCTTTCAGGGCGTTCACCGCGATCGTCTTCCCGGCAAGGTCCGAGGGCGTGCGAATCGAGCTGTCGCCCTTGACGAGGATGTTCTGCCAGTTGTCCGCGGCCGACGTTCCCTCCACCTCGCTCGGCGCGACCGCGCTAATCGGGATCCCCTGCGTGCTCGCGATCATCATCGGAACCCAGCCGAAGTAGCCGATCTCGCCGTTGTGGTTCGCAAGCGCGAGCACCACGTCGTTCCCGCTCTGCAGCGTGCGCTTGTTGATGTCGATCCCCTGTGCGGTGAAGAAGCCTTTCTTGACGCCGAGGTCGAGCGGCAACGCGTTCGCAATCGGCAGGGTGTCCACGGTGATCGTCACGAGGCCGCGCCCCTGAGCTCCGGACACGAGTCCCCCGAAAAGCGTCAAGGCAGCGAGCAGTGCGGCAACGACAACGGCGATACGGCTCATCGGCTCAGTCCTTTCAGTCGCGTCGAGGGCGCGATTATCGCCAGCAGGTGTCCGAACGTCTAGACCGGCGTCCCACTATTCGGGACAGCGTCGACCGAGGTCACGGGCGTGAGCTCGCGCCGGATCAGCCGATAGACGTGGCCGCGGAGGTTGATGAAGTCCGCGAGCTCCTTCGTCGCGATCTGGTCGCGCGGCCGTGGGAGGCTGACTCCCACGATCTCTTTCACGGTCGTCGGGGAGTGCGTGAGGACGACCACGCGGTCGGCGAGATACACGGACTCGTCGATGTCGTGTGTGACGAAGAGGATGGTGATGCCGTACTGCTCGCGGACGCGCAGCACGAGATCCTCGAGGTCGCCGCGCGTCTGTGCGTCGACGGACGCGAACGGTTCGTCCATCAACAAAATCGCGGGTTGGTACGCAAGCGCGCGGGCAATCGCGACGCGTTGCTGCATGCCGCCCGACAGCTGCCACGGATAGTGGTCGATGAAGCGCGTCAAGCCCACCGAGCCCAGAGACTCGGCGACGAGTGCCTTTCGCTCGGCTGTGGAAAGGCGCTTGTGCCGGAGCGGAAGCAGGACGTTGTTGCGGACCGTCGACCAGGGCATCAGCGAGCGGCTGTAGTCCTGAAAGACGAGTGCGAGCTCTTCCGGCGGCTCGACCACGCGCTTCCCTCGGAGGAGCACCTCGCCCCGTGTCGGACGCATCAGGCCGGCGATGCACTTCAGGAGCGTCGTCTTCCCGCATCCGGACGGACCGACGACGCACACGAACTCTCCGTCGGTGACGGTGAAGGAAACGTCCTCCAGCGCGTGCGTTGCCTTCGGCCCCGTGCCGTAGATCTTGGCGATGCCCTTCGTCTCGAGCATCAGCCCCCGGACACCGCCCGCCAGCCTCGATGCCAGGCAAGCAGCTCGCGCTCGACGATCGAGAACAGCGCGTTGAGGAGGTAGCCGAGCACTCCGATCAACAGGATCGCAGCCCACATCGGGCCGAAGTCGAATGTGTTCTTCGAGATGAGCAAGACGTAGCCGACGCCGCTCGTGCTGGAGAAGTACTCCGAGAGCACCATCATGATCACGGCAAGCGACAGGCTGTTCCGCATCCCGGCGACGATCTGAGGAAACGCCGCGGGCAAGACGACTCGACGTATGCGTTCGAGCCGGCCGAGCCCGTACGAGCGCGCCGTCTCGAGGAAGGTCGGATCGATTCCGCGCACGCCGTCGATGGTGTTCAAGAGCACCGGAAACAGGCAGAAGAAGGCGATGAAGGAGACCTTCTGGAGGTTCCCGATCGAATGGAGCAGGATGATCGAGATGGGCAGAAGCGCCGGCGGCGGCATGGCGCGCCAGTACTCGATGTGCGGCATCGTCCAGAGGCGTGCTGGTCGCGACAGGCCAAGCGGGATGCCGATGACGATGCCAGCGAGGACTGCGATGCCGAAGCCGATCGCGATGCGCTCGAGGCTCGGCACGACGTGCGTCCCGAACTCCGAGAAGAGCCACATGTCCTGGAACTTCGCCAGGATCGTCGAGGGCGGCGGGAACTTCGGATCGTCCCGATTGACGGCCCAGAGCTGCCAGGCGGCGACGATCGCGATCGGCACCGCGATCTCCGCAGCGAGCTTGACCGCTTGATCCACGCGGCGGCTCACGCGGTCACCGCCCGCTGCGAGGGATGCCAGCGCAACGCGCGTCGCTCGGCCGCCGTCGAGACCACGTGGATTGCGAGACCGAGGAACCCTGTCGCAAGCGCGTAGGCATACAGCTGGTTCTCGAGGCCGAACGCCTGCGCGACGTTGACCTTCTGGCCGAGCCCGGGGTTGCCCATGAAGAGCTCCGCCGTGAACGCGAGGATCAACGCGACACCCGACGAGATGCGCATACCCGTTGCGATGTACGGCACCGCGCTGGGTAACTTGATCCGGTACAGGCCCTCGAACGTGCTCACCCCGAACGAGCGAGCGGTGTCGAGCGCGACCGGATCGACGTCGCGGACGCCGTAGATCGTCTGAATCAGCAACGGCCAGAACGCGCCGAAGGCCGCGAGGAAGATCTCACTCTGGAGCGTCGTGCCGAGCGTGAGGAAGAGCACCGGGATCAACGCAGCGCTCGGAATCGGACGGAGAAACTCGATCGGCACGCGAAATGCCCTGGCAGCGAAGTCACTCGAGCCGAGGACGATGCCGATCGGAATCGCCAGGGCCGCCGCGACGCCAAGACCGAGCGCCCACCCTCGGGCCGTCTGCAAAAGCGCGTGCCAGAACGTACCCGTCTGCATGAGGTCCCAGAGCTCGCTGAAGGTGGTCGACATGGCCGGCAGGTCCTTCTCCGAGATCACTCCGGTACGTGAGATCGCTTCCCAGAACGCGAGCGCCGCAACGATGGAGAGCACGAAGATCAGGACGTCGGTGATCCGCCTGAGCCGCACGCGCCGATGTATACAGCAACGCAAATTCGACCCACAGCATGCGTTCCGCATGGTGGAACTCGACTGCGGACGTCAATGCGGGTAAAGTACCGGTAATGGCGACGCGTCCGAACGAGGCCACGACGCAAGAGGAGCTCGTGTCGCGCCTGATGCATCTCTTCGCGCGCACGCTCGACCATCAGGGCACATGCCTCGAGACGCTCGAGCTCACCTACGCTCAGGCGAAGTTGGTCTGGCGCCTCGAGGCCGGCGACACGCCGTCCCTGAAAGAGGCCGCACGCCGCTGCGGCGTCGACCCGTCGAACCTCTCGAGCGTCGTGGATCAGCTGATCGAGCGAGGCCTGATGACGAGCCGCCCGGCGCAGCACGACAAGCGCGTCCGGATCGTACGGCTGACCGGCGAGGGCGTCCGTGTCCGCAAGCGATTGCTCGCATGCCTCGCGCAGAACCCTGCGACGGGATCGCTGTCGGAGGCACAACAGCAGCAGCTCCTCGAGATCCTCAAGGACGTCGCGTGAACCGCGACTTCGCCAAGTTCTGGATCGGCCAGACGATCTCGAACCTCGGCAGCTCGTTCACGCAGTGGGCGGTGCCGCTGCTCGTCTTCCAGCTCACCCACTCGGCCTTGAACCTCGGCGTGGCGATGGCCGCAACGTTCCTTCCCTACCTGTTTTTCGGATTGCCGCTCGGTGCGTGGATGGATCGAGTCGACCGCAAGCGGGCGATGGTGCTGCTCGACTCGATCAACGTGCTCGTGATCCTGTCGATCCCGCTCGTTGCGCAGTTCGGCCATTTGAACGTCTGGCTCATCTACGCCGTCACCTTCATCCAGTCGACCGTCTTCATCGCCTTCAGTGCCGGTGAGTTCGCTGCGATCCCGAGCCTCGTTTCGACAGACGACCTCGTCACCGCCAACGGACGCATCCAGGCGACCTTCTCCGCGGCGCAGGTCGCCGGGCCCTTGCTCGCCGGCCTCCTCGTGTCCTTCCTGCCGCTCGTCTGGGTGATGGCGTTCGACGCAGGGTCGTTCGCGATCTCAGCGGTGTCGCTCGCACTGATCCGCAGCAGCTTCAACGTCGTCACTGAGGAACCGAAGGAGGCGACGACGATCCTGCACGACGTGCGCGAAGGGCTGCGCTACGTCCTGTCGCATCCCGTGCTGCGCAACATCTCCGCGATGATGGCGCTGATCAACTTCGTCAACGCGAGCGCGTTTGCGGAGCTCGTGCTCTTCGCGACGGAGCGGCTGGACGCGAGCCGGTTCGAGATCGGCGTGCTGTTCGCGGCGGGCAGCGCGGGCGTCGTCGTGACCGGTTTGCTGGCGGGACGTCTGCGCAAGCGTTTCAGCTTCACGGCGCTCGCGATGACGTCGCTGATGCTGATGGGGGCGTGCCTCGTCATCTTCGCCGGGGTGACGTCGTACTGGCTGGCGCTCCCGCTGTGGGGGGCGGCGAGCGGTCTGGGGATCCTGTTCAACATCAACACGGGCAGCCTGCGCCAGGCGATCGTCCCGAACCAGCTGCTCTCGCGCGTGATGTCGATCGCCAGCGTGCTCGCGTGGTCGGCGATCCCGGCAGGCGCGCTCGTCGGCGGTTGGGTCGTGAGCGCGACCGACAACGTCGCCGCCGTGTACGGGGTGATCGGCATCCTGATCATCTGCATCGCCGCCTTCTTCCGCTTCTTCACAGCGCTGGGCGACGCACAGCGGTACGTGGACGAGCGCCGGGCACAGGAGGAGCGCGCCGCGAACGAGGAGGTCGAAGTCCTTCCCGCCTAAGCTCTCTGCCGATGGCAGCCGTCGCCTACCAGGGCGAGCCCGGCGCGTACGGTGAGGAAGGCGCGCAGGGCCTCTTTCCCGCCGCGGACCACCAGCCGTACCCGTCGATCCGCACGGTCTTCGAGTCGGTCGAGGTCGGGCGCGCTCAGTGGGGGCTCGTCCCGATGGACAACTCCCAGGCGGGCAGCATCAACGAGACGTACGACCTCTTCCTGCGGCACGGCCTGCATCTCGTCGGCGAGACGATCGTGCGGGTCGACCACTCTCTGCTCGCGCTGCCCGGCACGGCGATCGACGACGTGCACGAGGTGATCTCGCATCCGCAGGCAATCGCCCAGTGCGAGGAGTTCCTGAGCGCCCTCGACGCGAACGTGCGCGCCGAGTACAACACCGCAGGCGCGGCGAAGAAGATCGCCGAGGGGAAGCTCCAGGGCGTCGCCGCGATCGCCTCCCGCCGCGCGGGCGAGCTGTACGGGCTCGAGCCGCTTGCGGAGCGGATCCAGACGTACCCCGACAACTCGACCCGCTTCGGTGCGCTCTCGCGCGATCCCGCTCCGCTCGCGGAGCCCGAGAAGTCGTCGCTCGTATTCGGCGTCGGCCATGTCTCGGGCTCGCTCTACCGCTGTCTCGGCGCGTTCGCGGAACGCCACCTCAACCTGACCAAGCTCGAGTCGCGCCCGCGCCCCGGTCGTCCGTGGGAATACGTTTTCTATGTAGACGTCGAGGCGCCGGCACAGCTCGCGGCGATGGTCGACGCCCTCGAGGCGCTGAGCGAGCACGCGACGTTCACACGCGTGTTGGGGACCTACGCCAGCGCGTCGGCCACATCGGCCAGCTCGGCACCCCGACCGACCGTGAGCCCGGCCAGATAGCAGAGCAGCGGCGCGTTCGTCCGGTCGCCGCTGTCGTGCGCGGCAACGCGGGCGATGTCGAGCAGCGTGCGCACGTCGGCCGGGGAGAGCTCGAGCTCCTCGGCCGGAACCCCGCTCGCTCGAGCCATCGCGTCCCGCGCCGACTGCAGCCACTGATCCACGGCTGGCAGGCTATCCGTGTGAGCGAGGCGCCGCCCTACTCCGCCGTTCGGATCGACGTCGTGCGTCTGCCTGGTGCGCACTCGGAGCGCGACGCGGTTGCGGTCGAGGAGCCGCTCGAGATCCGCATCAACGGCGAGCCGATCGCCGTGACGATGCGTACGCCGGGCGACGACGAGGAGCTGGCGCTCGGGTTCTGCCTTACCGAGGGCCTCGCGCCGCGCAGCGCGGCGCCGCCGTCCGACCTCGCTGCGAACACGGTCGAGGTGGTCGCCGACAGGAGGCCCGTGGCGCGGAACTTCTACACGACGTCGTCGTGCGGCGTCTGCGGAAAGGGCGCGCTCGAAGCAGTCGCGGTCGAGGCGGCGCACGTGAACGCCGAGCTGCGCGTCGCGGCGGCGCTCGTCTCCGGGCTGCCGGAACAGCTGCGCGCCGCACAGGCCGCCTTCGCGGCGACGGGCGGTCTCCATGCCACCGGCCTCTTCTCGGCGAGCGGCGATCTGCTCTGCGTGCGTGAGGACGTCGGCCGCCACAACGCGATGGACAAGGTCGTCGGCTGGGCCTTCGGCGAAGGAATGCTGCCGCTGGAGGAGGCCATTCTCTGCGTCAGCGGCCGCCTCTCGTTCGAGCTGGTGCAGAAGGCCGCCGTCGCCGGGTGCCCGCTGCTCGTCGCGGTCGGAGCCCCGTCGTCGCTCGCCGTCGAGCTCGCGGCCGACCGCGGCGTGACGCTCTGCGGCTTCGTGCGCGACGGACGCGTCAACGTCTACACGGAGCCGTGGCGCATCACGGAGTGACGGGCGTCCTCCTCGTCGGCGGCGCGAGCAGCCGCTTCGGCTCGCCGAAAGCGCTTGCCCGCCTCGACGGCGAGACGCTCGCGGAACGCGCCTGGCGCACGCTCTCCGAGGCGTGCGACGAATCGCTTGCGGTCGGAAAAACAGGCGACGGGCTGGAGCTGCCGTTCCCGGTAATCGACGACGGCATCGACGTCCGCGCGCCGCTTGCCGGGCTCGTTGCCGGCCTCCGCGCCGCGCGCCACGACGTCTGCGTCTTCATGCCCGTCGACTGCCCACTCGTCTCGGCCGGCGCATTGCAAGCCCTCGCCGGGGCGGCCCCGGCGCATCCACAGACCGGCCCGTTGCCCGGCGCCTACCATCGCGCACTGCTTCCGGAGCTCGAGCGAAAGCTCGAGCGCGGCGACTACTCGCTGCGCGACCTCGAGGCCGCGATCGTCGAGCTCGACCCCGGCGAGCTCGCGAACATCAACACTGAGGCCGATCTACGACGGGTTGAGCTGCGTTGAGAAGAACGACGTGATCGCGTCGTAGCAGCGCACGCGGTTGGGCAGCTTCAGCACGTCATGGCCTTCGTCCGGGAAAACGAGGTACTCGACGTCCTTGCCGAGGCCGCGCAGGTAGTCGACGACATCGTGTGACTCCTGCTCGACGACGCGGGGGTCGTTCTGCCCCTGGATCACGAACAGCGGGCACTGAATGTTTGCGACGTGAGTCTTGGGTGACCGGTCGACGAGGAAGTCGCGATCCTTCTCCGGATCGCCCAGGAACAGCGAGAAGTACGGCTTCCAGGTCGCCGGCATCCGCTCGAGGAACGTGAACAGGTCGTACGGGCCGAACATGTCCACCGCCGCGCGCCAGAGCTCAGGGTGGCGGCCGGCGAGCGTGAGGGTCATATAGCCGCCGTACGAGCGGCCGATCACGCCCGCGCGCTCGACGTCGATGCGGTCGTCCTTCGGCAGCACCTCCGTCATCGCGTGGACGTGGTCGAGGCGGTCCTGTCCGCCCCAGTCCCGATCCACGCGCCGGGTGTAGTCGAGGCCGTAGCCCGTCGAGCCCCGCACGTTCGGGACGAAGACGGCGAAGCCCTCGAGCGCCAGGATCTGGATCAGCGGCATCGAGAACCACGCGAAGTTGGGTCGCTCCTGGCCCTGCGGGCCGCCGTGGATGTAGTAAACGAGCGGGCGCGGGCCCTCGTAGCCGAGCTCCGCTGACGGGAGGTAAAGGCGTGCCGAGACGCGGAGACCGTCGTGCGACTCGAACGACGCGTCCTCGCCCGCAGAGAGCAGCTGCGGCGGCAGCCCGAGCGCGCGCTCCCTCGTGCGCGGCGCGACGGCCCCGTCGTCGCCGAGCATGTAGAGCTGGGTCGGCATCGTCGCCGTGCAGAACGACGCGGCGAAGCGGCCGCTCCCCTCGTCGACATCGAGCCCGTGCACCATTCCCTCCGCCAGCTCGCCGTCGCCGATCAACACACGGTCGAGCGAGAGGGAACGCGACTGCTCGTCGAACGACGCGTCGTACACCCACGAGACGCCGTCGATGTTGTAGACGGCGGCGAAGCGGTCGTCTTCGAGATGCCGGAGGCGCTCGAGCTCTCCGACACCCTCGTGCACGGCTCCGTCGACCGTCACCGGCTCGAGCTCCCCGCCGTCGAGCGGCAGATACGCAGGGGTGCCCTTGTCGTCGAACGCCGTCGTGACGACGAGAAGCCCGCCGTCGCTCGTCGTCATGCGAACCGAACGGAAGCCGGGCCGCGGGTACTCTCGCCCTTCTTCGCGCTCCTCGATGGGCGTGCCATGCCAGACCCTGCGCTCACCGTCGAGGACCTCGTAGAGGATGTCGTCGCCGAGCAGGTATTCGTCCTGGAAGAACACGCGCGAGTGGTCGCTGCTCCACGCGACCGGCACCGCGCCGTACTTGCTCGCGTGCAGCTCCTCCGCTTCGCCGGTGCGCAGATTGCAGCGGAGCCCGTGAATGAGCGATTCCTTGCGCGACTCGGCCGCAAAGTACGCGATCGCCGCGTCGTGATCGACGTCCACGAGGTGCGAGCGATAGCCCTCGAAACGGTCCCCGGCGAGCGGCTCCGGGAAGCCGCCGTCGAGCGGGAGGACGAACGGACGGTAGATCTCGTCGCCGTCGTGGTCGATCATCACGACGATCTGGTCGAGCTCGGACAGCACGTAGAACGAGTGGCCCCCGATCAGCTCCGGATTCTGCAGTGCGATCTGCGGCGGCAGCAGGGGCTCGGGAACGCCGCCGGATTCGTCCATCGCAAAGAGGCTCAGGTGTCCCGAGAGGCTGGAGATGAAGTACAGCCGGCCGTCTGCGAGCTGCGGTTCGAGGAACAGCCGAGCGGACAGCAGCGATTCGATCCGGTCTGCCGTCCGGCCCTGCAGCGTCGCGCGCTGCGCCACCACGTGGAAGACCCTACCGAAGCTCGGGCAGGACGGACTCGCCGTAGACGCGGATGGCCGCATGCGGGTCGTCCCCGGAGACGTTCATCAGCACCATGGTCGTGGCGCCGAGCTTCTCCAGCATCCTGATGCGCTTGACGTGCTTCTCGGGGTCGCTCGAGGCGATGATCTGCTTGGTGAACTGCGAGTCCGAGACCTCGGACTCGCCGTGCCGGTAGATCTCCCGCGGGTCGGCGACGGGATCCGTGTAGTGCTCATCTACGAGCGTGCCCTTCCACTCGCGCGCCTGCTCGAGCGCGGCGTCGTCGGAATCTGCGACCGAGAAGACGCTCTGGAGGATGATCTCGCCGGGTTCGCGCTTCGCCTGCTCGCACGCTTCGCGATACGCCGCAACGATCTTCGGCGCCTGCTGCGGATCGCCGAGCGTCCAGACGCCGTCCGCGAGGTGCCCCGCCAACTCGGCGGCGCCCTCGTGGAAGGCGGACAGGTACACGGGAACGCGCCGTCTCGGCAGCGAGTAGAGGACGGCGCCTTTCGCCTTGAAGTAGCGCCCGTCGAAGTCGACGGTCTCACCGCGAAGGAGCCGCGTGATGATGATCAGCGCCTCCTCCGTGCGCGCGAGCTGCTCGGCCGGCGAAGGCCATTCCATCCCGGCAGGCATCTCGTTCATCGCCTCGCCCGAGCCGACTCCGAGGAACGCGCGACCGGGGGCGAGAAACTCGAGCGTCGCGGCGTTCTGAGCGACGACGACAGGGTTGTAGCGATGGACGATCGCCGTAACGCCGCTGCCCAACTTGGCGTGGTCGGTCGCATGGGCGGCGGCCCCGAGCCACACCCAGGCGCTGCCGGAGTTCGTCGGCGCCGTCTCGTCGGTCCACCACGGCGCGAGATGGTCGCTGCAGCAGATCCCGTCGAACCCGGCCTGCTCTGCCTCGACGGCCTGGCGCAGCAAGTCGTCCGGAGGGAAGCGCTCATGTGCGAGCGCGATCCAGTGGGACACCTGGTCCGGCTGGTGCTTACGGGCCCAACGGACGGCCCGGACCGACGAAAGTACGCCCATGGGCTCCGACTACCCGCCCTCCGGCGGCCCAAACGATTTGCGGCCGCCGGGTCCGCTCGTAGGCCGCATCGTGCGCGTCGAGCCGATCGCCGAGCGGCACCGCGAAGGGCTGCGCGAGGCGGCCGAGCGCGAGCCGCAGATCCATCGCTTCACGAACATGTACACCCTCGGGTTCGACGGCTGGTTCGACCAGGCGCTCGCGAACGACAGTGAAGTCCCGTTCGTCGTGCACGTCGACGGCCGGCCGGTCGGCTCCACGCGCTACCTGAACATCGAGCCGGCGCATCGCAGGACGGAGATCGGCTGGACGTGGCTCGAGCGTGCACAGTGGGGCACGGGCGCCAACATCGAGACGAAGTACCTCTTGCTGCGGAACGCGTTCGAGCGTTGGAATGCGATGCGGGTCGAGTTCAAGACGGACGCACGCAACCTGCGGGTGCGCGGCGCGCTGCTCGGCATCGGCGCGACCTTCGAAGGCGTCTTCCGCAAGCACATGGTCCTGCCCGACTCGATTCGCGACTCCGCGTGGTACGCGATCGTCGACAATGACTGGCCGCGGGTGAAGGAGCTGCTCGAGCGGAAGATCGAGCGGCACGCGCGCGGCTAGCGCGCCTGCCGGACCTCGGCCATGAACCGCTCGGCCCGTTCCGAGTCGACCGGATTCCACGTCCCGCCGTCCACCTTGAGATCGGAGCCGACGATGACTCCGTCGGCGACCGCGAGGAAGTCGGCGGCGTTCGTCGACTTCACGCCCGTGTTGGCGAAGACCGGCGTCCCGGGGCAGCCTCGCTTGGCCTCGCGCAATGCCTCGAGCGACGGCTCGGCCCCGGCCATCGGGCCGGAGACGAGGATCACGTCGGCAAGGCTCGAGACGCTGGCCGAGCGCGCCGTCGTGGCGACGTCCCGTGTGCCGACGGACGAAGCGAACTCCGGCGTGATGTTCATGAACACCCGCACATGCTCGGCGTTGAGGTTCCGCCGACGGCGAAGCAGGGTCGCCGCGTCGGGCGCCCAGAGTCCCATGTCGGACTCGTACACGCCCGTCGCGACCTCCCGGATGAACGACGCGCCGGTGGCGACTGCGACCGACAGCGCAGCCTGAGCGTCCCAGAGATAGTCGACGCCGAACGGCCGGTCCCGCGGGGCGACCTCCGTCACGACGCGAGCCATCATCGCGATCCCCTCCTGCGTCGCGCTCAGCTGGTAGGGCCGGTCGTTCTCGTTGCAGAAGAGCACGGCGTCGAACCCCGCGCTCGTCAGGAGCTCCACGTCGCGGCGCACGGCCGCGACGATCGCGTCGGGGCCGCCGTCCTCGTCATAGAGCGGCGTGCCCGGAAGAGCCGGCAGATGCGCCATCGCGATCGCCGGCTTCTGGACGTCGAAGAGCGGGGGAGCGTCGCTCCCCCGCCCCGAACCGGCGCTACGCCGCAAGCCGGCGGCGTGCCGCCGCCACCGACGGAAGCGCCGCCTTGGCCTTGGCCAGCGGCCGTGCCTTGACCGTGACCGACGCGGGCTTCGGCCCGATGGTGATCTCCTCGCCCGTCGCGGGATTCCGTCCCTTGCGCGCCTTCGTCGCCTCCTTCACCCTCACCGTCAGCTGGACGACCCCACCGATCTTCACCTTCTCGGCGTCGGCAAGCTGATCGAGGACGATTTCCTCGAGGGCTTCGAGAACGGCCTTCGTGTCGGCCTTGGACAAACCGGCTCGATCGGCGATCTCGCCGACGAGCTGACTCTGAGTGAGCGGCATGAAGCTCCTTCGTTCGCGGTTACGGTCGCGGGGCATTGAAACCGACGGGCCGACGGCGTGCCGCAGTTCCCTCACCGCACCTTTCTAGTTACACGCGCGCGAGCCACGCGCGCGAGCCGCGAGTCCCGGGAGGCATGATCTGCCGAGATGCACCTGCTGCCGTTCCTCGCGGTGTCGGCAATCGTCGTCGTCACGCCGGGCGTCGACATGGCCCTCGTGACGAAGAACGCGCTGTTGCACGGCCGGTCGGCGGCACGCGCGACGGCCATGGGTGTCAACCTCGGGATCTTTCTCTGGACCCTGGCGGCTGCGCTCGGGCTTGCCGCGGTCATCGCAGCGTCGGCAGTCGCATTCACCGCGATCAAGCTCGTCGGCGCGCTGTACCTCGTCTACCTCGGCCTGCGCGCGCTCTTCGGCTCCCACGAGCCGGCGATCGCCCCTGCAGGTGGCAGCGCGTTCCGACAGGGCCTCGCGAGCAACTTGCTCAATCCGAAGATCGCCGTCTTCTTCACCAGCCTCCTGCCGCAGTTCGTCGACGCGGCGCATGCCGAGCCGCAGGACCTCCTGCTGCTGGGCGTGCTCTTCAACTGCATGGGCGTCGTCTGGCTGCTGACCTATGCCGAGCTGGCCGCCCGGGGCCGCGACGTCCTCGCCCGGCCGCGCGTCAAGCGGGCGCTCGACCGGCTCAGCGGCGTCGCGCTCGTCGCCCTGGGCTTCCGCCTCGCTCTCGAGCGGAAATGACCCGAGCGTGTCAGGCGCCGCGCGGGTGGCCGGCGCCATCCTGGGGACATGCCGGCGGAACTCAACGAGACGCTCGTGTTCGAGCTCCCCAGCTCGGTGCGAGCTCAAGATCTCTGCGAGCGACTGCGGCTCCGCTGGCATTGTGATTCGTACGACTGCGCCGACGTCGTCCTCGTCGCAGCCGAGCTCCGGCCGCGCGCAGACGACCTCGGTCTCCTGCTGCGCGCGGTCAAGCTGTGGGCAGGGGACGCCGCGATGGCCCTCATCCGCTTCCACCTCGACGGGCGCTCGTACATCCTCGAGTCGGGCGTCGGCCCGCTGACGGTGGAGAGCGACCGCACCGTCTCGTTCTGAGCGCCGTCACCGTTCGCGAGACGCGATGTAGCTCGCCACCGCTGCTGCGGCCGCCGCTGAGAGCGGACGCGTCGTCGGCATTACGCGCGCAAAGCTCGCCAGGTCCTTCCGGTCGAGGTGCGTGAGCAGCAGATCGCCGCCGACGGCGCCGTGCTCCCGTCCGCTGACCGTGTGGCAGCCGGAGCATTCGGACGCGAAGATCGTCTGCCCGCGAACGAGCCGCTCCGAGCGCTGGGTGACTTTGGTGCCGCCGCAGCCGGCCAGCAGCACGGCGACGACCGTGCCCGTGGCCGCGACGGCGCGCACGGCTCTAGCGTAGGACGCCGGTGTGACCGAGGGAGTAGCGGCCCGGCTGCGGCCAGACGCACAGTCCGTGCGGACCGGAGCCGACCGGGATGCGCGCGACCAGATGGCCCGTCCGCGTCGAGACGGCGTAGACCTCGCTGCTGTATCGCCCCGAGAGCCAGAGCACTTTCCCGTCGGCCGAGACGCCGCCCATGTCCGGGCTTCCCCCGCCCGGCAGCCGCCACTTCGCGACCTCGCGCCGCGTCCGAAAGCTGATCACCGAGATCGAGCCCTCTGACCGGTTGGTGACGTAGAGGAACCTGCCGTCGCGGCTCGGGTAGAGGCCGTGTGCGCCGGCCCCGGTTCGCAGCAGGTGCAGGACCCGGAAGCTGTGGGCTCCGATCTCCCAGACGCCGCCGGCCTGCATGTCCGCGACGTAGAAGATGCGTCCGTCGGGCGCGAGCTTCACGTCCTGGGGCATGCCGCTGCGGTGCGGGAGATCGATCGTGCGGACAACCCGCTCCCGACGGACGTCGACGACGACCAGCTGCCCCGAGAACTCGCAGCTCGCGAGCAGGAAGCGGTTGTCGGCGGTGAAGTCCATGTGGTCGACCCCGGCGCAGGGCACGTTCAACGACCGGTGGACGCGGAACGTGTGTGCATCCCGGAAGTCGAGCCTCTGCAGGCGCTCGGCGACGACGATCGCGTAGTGGCCGTCGGGAGTGAAGTACATGTTGTACGGGTCGTCGACCGGAATGGACGCACCCGGCTTTCCCGTGATGGGATCGATCGGCGTGAGGCTGTTGCCGGTGTCGTTCGTGACGTACAGCGTGCGCAGGTCCCAGGCCGGGACGACGTGCTGCGGCAGGCCGCCGACGGAGAAGTGGTCGACGACGCGATACGTCCGCGGATCGATGACGTCGACCGTGTTGCTTTCACTGTTCGGGACGTAGACGAGCGGCCTGGCCAGCCGCGCGGCGCCCCGCAGCCGATTGGCGCCGTCGAAGGCGTACACGCTGCGCGCAGCCGTCGTGCGCCTGAGCTGGTGGGCGGAACGCGCCGCGACCAGCTCGCTCAGTCCGGCGAGAGTGCCATTGCGCCCGCGACCGCCCGCCAACAAGATCCTCGCGCCGTCGACGGCCACCGCGGCCAGGTCCGACCGCGGAGCGCTGAGGCTGCCTGCCATGCGGACGCGGTGCGTGCGCGGGTCGACCGCGACGATGTGCGCGGTCGCGCTTCCGAGGACGGCGCCGCGACCGCCGATCACGTAGACGAGGTCACCGACGCCGGCAGCGGCCGCGTGGGTCGTCGCCGACGGCAGCCTGGCGATCCGGCCGACTCGGCCGGAGCTCGGCGAGTAATCGAGGATCGTCCGCGATGCGCTGCCGTCCGGGAGCGAGCCCCCGGCGATGAGAACGTGCCCGCCGGCGGCGCCGACCGCTGCGTACCTGACGGCCGTCGGCAGGCGTGCGACGACGTGCGCCTGGGAGCCGGGGTGCCACGCGACGATTGTGTTCAGCCAGTGTGCCCCGGTGTAACCGCCGACGACGTACGCGGTGCCCTGCACGTCGGCCGCTGCCTGGTCGGAGCTCGGCGCTGGCAGCCGGCCAACGACCGATTCGGCGCCGCTCGCGTCGACGCGAACGATTGCGTTGCTCTGAGTGCCCTCGTTGGTGCCACCTCCGAAGAGGTAGACCGCGCGGCCGAGACGCACCGCCGCCGCGTCGTGCACCGCAGCCGGCAGTTGCCCCACCGCACGATCCCCGGTCGCGCTCACGATACGGACGTCCGCGCGGGACGTATCCGCTGCGGTCAAGCCGCCGAGCAGCATCGTGCGACCGCCGGCAAGCGGCGCGGCAGCGGCGTCCTGCACGGGTGACTGGAGGCGGCCCGTCTGCCGCTCGGCGAGCCGGAGGGGGTGCTTCCGCGGCCGAGCATGGCGCTTCGTCGGCGTGGACGCGATCGACGCCGTGGTCGCCGACGGCTCCTGCGCTTCTACGACGCTGTGACCGACGGCCGCGACGCCCGCGCCGACGACGACGAGGAGAACGAGCGCGATCAGCCGACGCCGCTTCATCTCCGAGAGTCGTCAGTCGGGTCAGTCGTCACTCCGACGACAGCATGCGCCAAGCGCCGGGCTCGCTGCCGGGAAAGCGCGCCGCGCGGCAGCTCCACGACGAACGCGGTCGCAGCCGAGTCTCGGTGGTTCTCCCAGCCGACGGCGCTACCCGGCTCGCGTGGAAGGCGAGCTAGCCCCAAGCCGGCGAGCCTGGCGAAGCGGCGCTCGATGGCAAGACGTCCGCCTGACTCGTCGACGACGTCCTCGTGCTGGTGGAACCAGATGCTCACGAGCGGGTCGACCCGCGTGATCAGCCGGTAGGCGGCGCGGCTCTCCGGCTCCGACAGCGGCTTCGAGCCGGAGGAGAAGACGCCGTGCAACCGTTGCCAGCGCCACGGGAAGTTGCGATTGAGGTCGACGCCGCGCGCGTCACCACGCGTACCGGCGGCGACGCCGTCCGGGTTGAGGACGGGAATGATCCAGAGATCGAGCTCGGCCGGTGGGGCTGCATGCGCGAGCAGGTTCGCGACGGCGATTCCCGCAGGCTCGTTGCCGTGGATGCAGCCGACGACGAGCGCCCGCTGCCTTGCGTCGAGATCCCCGGTCTCGACGGCGCGGATCGCGCGTCCATCCACGGACGAGCCCAGGTCGACGGTCCGCCGCCCGAGCGGGTCGGCCGGAGCGGCTGCGACACAGTCCGCGGCGATGCAGAGCAACAGCACCAGGCCGAGCGCGCCCGCCGCGCAGCCTCCTCTCACGTGCATCGCGCGCAGGATCCTACTGGCAGGGAGTGTTGCGCTTGCGTTAAAGGACGGAACCACCGACCACGGCGCGCTACCGTGGAGGCGCCGTGATCGAGGCCCGAAACCTGACGAAGGACTACGGTGACAAGCGGGCTGTCGACGATCTCTCCTTCACTGTCCGTCCCGGTGTCGTGACCGGGTTTCTCGGTCCGAACGGGTCCGGGAAGTCCACGACGATCCGCCTGATCCTCGGCCTCGACGCCCCCGGCGGCGGCGACGCGACGGTCAACGGCAAGCACTACCGCGATCACCCGGCGCCGCTGCACGAGGTCGGCGCGCTGCTCGAGGCTCGTTCCGTCCACTCCGGACGCTCCGCGTACAACCATCTGCTGTCACTCGCGCAGACGCACGGGATCCCGCGGGGGCGCGTCGACGAACTGATCGACTTCGTGGGGCTGCACGACGTCGCGGACAAGCGGGTCGGGCAGTTCTCGCTCGGAATGGGCCAGCGCCTGGGAATCGCCAGCGCGTTGCTGGGGGACCCCTCGACCTTGATCCTCGACGAGCCGGTGAACGGCCTCGACCCGGAAGGGATCCACTGGATCCGCAACGTGTTGAAGAGCCTCGCGGCCGAAGGTCGAACCGTTTTCGTCTCGTCGCATCTGATGAGCGAGATGTCCCTCACCGCCGACCAGCTGATCGTGATCGGACGGGGACGGCTGATCGCCGACACGAGCGTCGACGAGTTCGTGCGCCAGGCATCCGGGAAGCTGGTTCGGGTCCGGTCGCCGCGCGCAGCCGAGCTGAGCGTCCTGCTCGCCGCGCCCGGTGTCACGATCGGCGAGACGGACGAGGACGGGCTGCTCGAAGTGAACGGCTTGTCCCCTGCGGAGATCGGCGACGCGGCGAGCGAGCACGCGATCCCGATCCATGAGCTCACTCCGCTGCAGGCATCGCTCGAGGAGGCATTCATGACGCTGACGCGCGACGAGATCGAGTTCAAGCCGCTCGTCGACGTCGAGAAGAAGGACGAGGTCGCAGCATGAGCAGCGCCGTCGCCCAGACGCAGATACCGCGGCTCCCACACACCGGCCGAGTGACACAGCGGCGTGTCTTCATGTCCGAGTGGACGAAGCTTCGCTCGGTTCGCTCGACGAGGTGGTCGCTCCTCGCCGCGGTGGGCTTCACGATCGGGATCGCGGCGCTCGCGTGCGCGGTCGTGTCGCACCACTGGCCGCACCTGAGCGCGGGGGACCGGCGCGACTTCCATCCGCTCGAGCCGAATCTCGCCGGTGTCCAGCTCGCGCAGCTCGCACTCGGCGTCCTAGGCGTCCTCGTGATCACGGCCGAGTACTCCACCGGGATGATCCGCGCCTCGATGACCGCCGTTCCGCGGCGCCTCCCCGTGCTCTGGGCAAAGGCGGTCGTCTACGGCCTCGTGACGCTCGTACTGACGATCCCGTCCGTGCTGATCGCGTTCGTGATCGGCCAGTCGATCTTCTCCGGACGGCACATAAACGTCGCGTTCACCGATCCGCACGTCGCGCGAGCGGTCATCGGCGCGGCGCTCTACCTCACCGTCGTCGGCCTCTTCGGGCTCGGGCTCGGGGCGATCGTGCGCAACACCGCCGGCGGAATCGCGACGTTTGCGGGCCTCATGTTCGTCCTCCCGCCGCTGATGAACGTGCTGCCGACGAGCTGGAACAACGCCGCTTCGCCCTATCTCCCCCTGCAGGCGGGTGAGGCGATCATGTCGACGACGCCGGGGAACCACCTGGCTCCGTGGACCGGCCTCGGCCTGCTGTGCGGCTACACGGCGATCGCGTTCGCGATCGCTGCCGTCCTGCTCGTCCGCCGCGACACCTGACTCGAGCCAGGTGACGAGGAGCTCGTTCAGGCCGGCCGTGCTGCGGAACGGCATCGTCGTCGACGATCCCCTGCAGGTCGTGCTCGGCTTTCCGGCGAGCGACTGGCATTTCGACATCGGCGACGATTCGCGACCCGTGTCGTTCGGCGAGCCGGACCTCAGGCTCGCGAACCGTGGCGGCGCTCGCATCTCGGCGGCCGAGATCGCGGCGATCCTCGAACGGCGCCGCGCCGTCGAGCGAGCCCTACGGGCGATCGCTCCCGAGGCATCGCTGACAGGAGCGGCGAGCTCGGTCCCGTGGCTCCCACTGAGCCAGCTCTTCGAAGGGTTCGCGGACATCCGGGGGGTCGGCCTTTCGAAGATGACGAAGGCGCTGCATCCGAAGCGCCCGGCGCTGATGCCCATGCTCGACAGCGTCGTCCAGAAGTACCTCGAGGACGACGACCCGGGAGCCGGGGCTCCGTTCGGAGAGCGGGCGATCGGGCTCGTCCGCGCCTACAAACGCGACCTCGACCTCAACCGAGCGTCGATGCAAGCGGTGCGACGCGAGCTCGCGAAGCGCGGCTCCCACCTCACCGAGGTGCGCATTCTCGACCTGCTGATCTGGTCCGTCGGCGTCCCGGCCTGACGCTTACGCTCCCCCACCCGGGGG
Organism: Actinomycetota bacterium; assembly: GCA_005888435.1. Taxonomy (GTDB): domain Bacteria; phylum Actinomycetota; class Thermoleophilia; order Gaiellales; family Gaiellaceae; genus 3-1-20CM-4-69-9. The sequence continues at coordinate 37,325 of VAXO01000023.1, forward strand.
ATACCCGGGCCTTCGTGGTCTCACAAGCTGCGTCGGGTCCATGCGCAGGGGTCTCGCCGTCACCTTCCTCGCTCTCGCCGCGCTAGTCGGCGTTCCGGCGGCCGCGGCCGCCGATCCGGCCGACCCGGTGGTCTACTTCAGCTTCGACGACGGGATGTACTACCCGCAGGGCGCCGTCGCCACGTTCGGGTATGCGTGTGCCTCCCCAGTCAGCGCGATCGTCTCGTGCGAGGCGAGCCAACCCATGGGCTCGCAGCTCGACACCTTCCATGCCGGCACGCACTCGGTCACCGTCACGGCGACCGACTACGAGGGACGCCAGACAGCGGTCACCCAGACGTACACGGTGATCGACATTACGAAGCCGCACATCCTCTGGCGAACACCATCCGACGGCGCGACGTTCGAGCAGGGCTCCTTCGTCACCGCCGACTACGTCTGCGAGGACGATCCGGGCGGGCTCGGCATCCTCGACGACGGATGCGTCGGCCAGCGACCGCTGGGCTTCCCGCTCGACACGAGCACTCTAGGGACGTTCACGTTCTGGGTCACCGCGGTCGACAAGCAGCTCAACGTCACGCAGGAGACGATCCACTACTCCATCGTCGATACGACTCCGCCGACGATCGCGCTCTCGTCGCCGGCCGACGGCGCGACGTACACGCTCGGACAGCAGGTGCCGGCATCGTTCTCGTGCGACGACCACGGCGGCTCCGGCCTCAACGGCTGCAAGGGCGACCTCGCCGGGGGCGCGCTGCTGGACACCTCGTCGCTCGGCTCGCACTCTTTCACCGTCACCTCGTACGACCGCGCCGGGAATGTCGGCCACGAAACCCACACGTACAACGTCGCGTACGACTTCGGCGGCTTCGCAGCTCCTGCCTCGGCGTACCCGACCGCGACCTCGGTCAAGGCCGGACAGCCCATGCCGTTGAAATTCTCGCTCCACGGTGACCAGGGGCCGAACATCTTCGCCACGGGGTCACCCGGATGGACGCCCTGCGATCGGGTCCTCGATGCGCCCACGCCCGCCGACGGCACCCTCTCGTACAACGCTTCGAACGACCGGTACACATACCTTGCGACGACGTCCAAAGCCTGGGCCGGGACCTGCCGCGACATCCTCGTCACCTTCGCCGACGGAACCCTTCGCAAGGCCCGCTTCAGCTTCGCGAAGTAGCGATCAGCCGCGCCCGAAAGCGGCCGCGGGGCTCAGCGCCGGCCGAGGCGTCGAAGGCGTGCACCGAGGGCACGGTCCAGCGACCGCTCCGCAGCCGCGGCGCCGTCACTATCCGCGTCGTCTGCCGGAAGTGCCGGAAGCGCCGTCTTCGCGCTCCACAGCTCGATGTGCAACGCCTCGATCTCCTCTATCAGCAAGAGGATCGCCTTGCCCGTCGCGCGTAGCTCCTGATTCTCGGTTGCGGCAAGGCCCGCCCCCCAGCGCTGCAACTGCTCGAGCTTTTCTTCGTCAAGGCGATGGCTCAGTGCTTCCTCCCGCTCGTGGTGCCCAGGATGATATTTCGCGCCGCCCGACTCGAAAGGAGGGGCTCGCTCGAGCGCGAACGTAGGGAGCTCCAACCGTGGGGGTCGGAAACGATGGAATCACCTGTGCGCAACAGCCTGTGGTACCTGCTCAGCACGGACTCCGACGAGGCCAGGCGGGCCCGGCGGCGTCTGAGTGTCGGCCTCGCTCTCGCCCTGCTCGTCAGCGGGCTTCTCACCGCTGTCGGCCTTGCAATCGTCGTCTTCGCCACCTCACTGGCGGTCGTCGTGCTGGTCGCAGGGATGGGAGCGTTTCGCGCAGTGCGCCGGAACCGCCGGCGACTGCAGCGATCCGCGCACGGGGTTGTCACGGCGGTAATTCGAACGTCATCGCGCGGAGGTCGCCGAGTCGGCACGTTTCTCAGCGCGCAGGCTCAGGGTCTCCTCCGCACCTCGAGCATGTGGAGCTCGCGTTTGCGCGGCTCCAGTCTGCGCTGGAGCCGCCGAGGCGTCGAGCACGCGCGGCACACGTGGACCGCAATGCGGGTCAGACAGATCGACCTCCAGCGCGAGGCGCTCCGCCTGAACGCCGCCGGCACGAAACGCCGGCGCAGCGGCGCTCATGCGGAAGCAATCGAGCTGCACCAGCGAGCCCTCGAGCTCCTGCGGGATACGCAGGATTCACGAGCCGTCGCGCTGACCCAGAACAACCTCGCGCTCGCCCTGAGCCATGTGGGAGACGATCGGGAAGCGACGGCACTGTTCGAGCAGGCTGCCGCGACCCTGCGCGAGCTCGGCGACCGCGAGCACGAGGGAAGGATCATGGCGAACCTCGCGCTTGCCCATCGTCGACACGGCCGAATGGAGCAAAGCGAGGACGTTCTTCGGATCGCTCTGACGAAGCTTCGGCGCGACTCCACCGCCTACAAGCGCGTCGAGTCCGAGCTCGCCGCTCTGTGAGCCGTGATGGTCGAAGGCGACGGCGACGCGCATTAGTCAGTTCGTACGGTGTGACGCCCGAATGCGTTGAGCGCGGTCACCGCGCCGTCGCCGTCACGGACGAAGAACCCGGTGCTGCCTCGGTACGGCGGGGTCGTGCAGACGATGCGATCGCCGTCGCCTGCGCAGAAGACGAATGGGATCGGCGGCTCCTGCTCGGGATCGATGCCCAGCTCCGCGAGCACCTCGGGACGGTCGATGACCTCGAGGGTGATCCCGTCGCCGCCGGGCGCGACGTTGACCACGTTCGCGACCGTCTCGTACGTGCCGCAGAACTGCGCGACCTCGTCGGCCGAGCGAGGCTCGATGTCTGGCTCGGGGATCGGAGCCTCGAGCACGGCCTCCCAGGCCCAACGCGTCAGCCGCTCGTTGAACTCCGATCCCACGGGAGCGCAATTCGTGCACGAGGCGAGGGCGAAGCCCCGTTCGGGAACCGTCTTGAACAACGAGAGCTGACCCGGCATTGCCCCGCCGTGCCCGGCGACCCGGACCCCTCCGACGTCGCTCAAGAGCCAGGAAATGCCGACGGCGTCGCCCGAGGAC
>VAXO01000014.1 GCA_005888435.1 Actinomycetota bacterium
TCGGCGTGCTCAACTCCGGCTGGTACGCGATCCCGAAGGCGGGCCTGTACGAGTCGCTGCCGGGCCGCAGCGGCACGGCGGTCGCCGTCGGCGGTGTGGCAGGCATCGTCGGCGCGGCGGTTCCGCTCGCGCTGGGTCTCCTCGCCGGCGCCGTCGGTCTCGCGCCGACGATGTGGACGCTGCTGCTCGCACCCGCCGCCCTGCTCGTGCTCGTGCCGAAGCGCTAGTCAGTCCGCTTCGGGCACGTCGTCCGCGTCGCTGTCCTTCTCGGGATCGGGGACGGGCGACTCGTCGAGCTCGTCGTTGCGGTCGTCTTCGCGGGGTTGTTCCATATCCTGGTTGCTCATGAAAGTCGTCCTTCCCGACCAGTCCGAACTCGAACTCCCCGACGGCGCGACGGGGCTCGACGCCGCCCGCGCGATCGGCCCGAAGCTCGCCGAACAGGCGGTACTGGTGCGCTCGAACGGACGGGTGCAGGACCTGCGGCTGCCGCTCGAGGACGGCCAACCGATCCAGATCCTGACGACCCGGGACACGGCGGATCCGGACGCGCTCGCCGTGCTGCGCCATTCCTCCGCGCATCTCCTCGCCGAAGCGGTCCGGCGTCTGTACCCCGGGGTGAAGATCGCGATCGGACCACCGATCGAGAACGGCTTCTACTACGACTTCGAATTCCCCGAGCCGATCCGCGAGGAGGACCTGCCGCGCATCGAGGAGGAGATCGAGCGCGAGCTCGCCGAAGGCCGCGAGTGGACGCGCGAAGAGGTGTCGGCCGACGACGCCCGCAAGCGTTTCGAGGCCGAGGACGAGCCCTACAAGGTCGAGCTCGTCGACACGGCCGAGGGGCCGATCTCCTTCTACAGCCAGGGGGACTTCACCGACCTCTGCCGAGGCCCGCACCTGCAGGACTCGCGCCCGATCAAGGCGATCAAGCTGACGGGCCTCGCCGGGGCGTACTGGCGCGGCGACGAGAAGAACACGCAGCTGACGCGGATCTACGGCACGGCCTTCTACTCGAAGGAGGATCTCGACGCGTACCTCGAGCGTCTCGAGGAGGCGAAGCGGCGCGACCATCGCCGCCTCGGCCCACAGTTCGATCTCTTCCACTTCTCGGAGCACTCGCCCGGCTCCGCGCTGTGGCACCCCAAGGGCATGGTCCTCTTCAACACGATGGAGGAGATCCGGCGCCGCGAGAACGCGAAGCGCGGCTATCTCGAGGTGCGCACACCGATCATCTACGACGCCGAGACGTTCATCACGTCCGGCCACTTCCCCAAGTACGAGAACCTGATGTACAAGCTCGAGGTCGACGAGCACCCGTGGGCGATGAAGGCGATGAACTGCCCGGGGCACATGCTCCTGTTCGGCTCGAAGCTCCGAAGCTATCGCGAGCTGCCCGTGCGCTACGCCGAGCCGACGCCGCTCCACCGCAACGAGCTGACGGGGACGCTGCACGGCCTGCTGCGGGTGCGGATGATCACGCAGGACGACGCGCACATCTTCTGCACGGAGGAGCAGATCCAGGACGAGATCGCCGGCGTCGTCGCGTACGCGCGCTACCTCTATGAGCTGTTCGGCATGACCGCCAGCGCCGAGCTCTCGACGCGGCCCGACAACAAGCTTGGCACGGACGAGCAGTGGGACAAAACGGAGGCGGCGCTCGAGGAGGCGCTGAAGCTGAACGAGATCCCGTACGAGCTGGCGCCGGGCGAAGGCGCCTTCTACGGGCCGAAGATCGACCTGCACATGGAGGACGCCCTCGGCCGCAGGTGGCAGATGGGCACGATCCAGCTCGACTCGCAGATGCCGTCGCGGTTCGGCCTGACCTACGTCGGGCCCGACAACCGCGAGCATCCGCTCTACGTCGTCCACCGGGCGCTCTACGGGTCGTTCGAGCGCTTCATCGGGATCCTCATCGAGCACTACGCCGGCGCATTCCCCGTGTGGCTTGCTCCCGTCCAGCTGCGGCTGATTCCGGTCGGCGCGGACCACCGCCAGGCTGTGCACGCGCTGAAGGAGAAGCTCGAGGGCCTCCGTGTCGACATCGACGAGCGCGACGAGACGGTCGGGAAGCGGATCCGCGACGCAGAGGTGGAGAAGGTCCCGTACGTCGTCGTGTACGGCGACAAGGAGTCGGACGACTCGCTCGCAGTCCGCAAGCGCGGCGGCGAGCAGATCACCCTCTCGCTCGACGCCCTTCGTGCCGAGATTTCTGAGGTTGCTACGCTGTGACCCTGCAAGTAGGAGCGCCCATGTTCCTCACCTCGCGAGCTTGAGCTCAGCGGGGTTCAACCGAGTCGCAACGACGAGGGTTCCTGGGCCGCTGCTTGCAGCGGTTTTGTCGTTTTACAGAAAGGATTCAGACGAGTTTGGTGAGAGCATTTGAGGCCTAGGCGCACGGTCGAGCCGCCGTCCAGGCCAGTCCCGCAGGCGAGGATCAACGACTACATCCGCGCATCCCAGGTCCGGCTGATCGACGAAGACGGCTCGCAGCTCGGCATCAAGGCGACGCGCGAGGCCATGCAGTACGCCTTCGACAAGGGCCTCGACCTGGTCGAGGTCGCGTCCCAGGCGGATCCACCTGTCGCCCGGGTCATGGACTACGGAAAGTACCGCTACGAGCAGGAGCAGAAAGCGAAGCTCGCCCGAAAGCACCAGACCCAGATCAACATCAAGGAGATCAAGCTCAGACCGAAGATCGGAGTCCACGACTACAACACCAAAAAGGGGCACGTCGAGCGCTTCCTGAACCAGCGCGCCAAGGTGAAGGTGACGATTATGTTCAGGGGCCGGGAGACGACTCACCCGGAGCGCGGTCGCGACCTGCTGATGCGGCTGGCGGAGGACGTCAGCGAGATCGGCCAGATCGAGTCGCAGCCACTCCTCGACGGCCGCAACATGGTGATGGTTTTGGGGCCGACGAAGAACGCGGGGATGAAGAGGGAAGATGCCGAAAACCAAGACATCGAGCAGCGCCAAGAAGCGGTTTAAGGTCACCGCGAGCGGCAAGCTGCTGCGCCGCCACGCGATGAAGAGCCACAACTTGACCAAGAAGACGTCGAAGCGGAAGCGCGGTTTCCGCAAGGACCACGAGGTCGCCGGCGTCGATACCGCAGCCGTCCGCGGGATGCTGGGCAAGAGGGGGCGTCGCTGATGCCGCGCGTGAAGCGTTCGGTCGCCGCGCGGAAGAAGCGGCGCAAGGTACTCGGTCAGGCGAAGGGCTACTGGGGGCTGAAGAAGTCCTCCTACAAGTACGCCAAGGAGCAGGTCGACCACTCGCTGACCTACGCGTACCGAGACCGCAAGAACAAGAAGCGCACGTTCCGCCGGCTCTGGATCATGCGGATCAACGCGGGCGCGCGGGCGAACGGTCTCTCATACAACCAGTTCATCGCGGGGCTGAAGAAGGCGGAGATCGCCCTCGACCGCAAGATCCTGGCGGATCTCGCCGTCGAGGATCCGCAGGCGTTCGGCGCCATCGCCGAGCGCGCAAAGTCGGCCCTGCAGGCCTGACACAGCAGCGCGAAGTCTTTCTTCACCAAGCCGGGCAGGCTGATGGGCGCTCGCCGCTTTACGCCGCCCTGTGCCGGCAATTCGCTGACGATGCTCGTGTCGGCGCTCTGATCGAGTCGCCGCCGCGGTGGGACGCACCGCTGCGCTTGCTCGCCGGATTACACCTACTCGTCTTGCAGGGACGAGCCACCTGGGACGACGTGCCTGAGGCCATCGAGCGCGAGGCGGACTTCTTACGCGAATACGTTGGGCACGTGGAGATCCAGACGAACGAGGTGCAGCGCGCGTGGGCTCTGCTGCCGTGCTTTCTCGAGTTGGCGCGCTGGAGCCGCTCGAATCGGTTCGATCTCGTCGAGCTCGGGACGAGCGCCGGACTCTTGCTGCTCTGGGATCGCTATCGCTACCGCTACGCGGCTGGTCAGTGGGGTGGCAAAGGTGCGGCGCTCGATCTGACCGGTGAGGAACGGTCGGCTATACCACCGGAGCTCCTGCGAATCGTTCCCCGTGTCAGGCGGCGGGTCGGCATCGACCGCAATCCGCTCGACCTCCGGAACCCGGAGGACCTCCTGCTGCTGAAGTCTTTCGTGTGGGCGGGGCAAGAGGAGCGGCTCGCGCGACTCGATGCTGCCGCAGCGGCATTGCGCGACGACCCGCCCGAGCTCGTTCGCGGCGACATCGTCGAACGGCTACCCGCGGAGCTCGCTCACCGCAGCGAGGAAGCTCTGACAGTCGTGCTGAACTCCGCGGCGCTTGGATATCTGGACGAGGCCGGACGCAAACGAGTACGGGACGAGCTCGAGCGCGCGGGCGAGGCGGGGCCGCTCGCCTATGTGACGACGACGCGTCCCGCAAACGGCACCGACCGCCATTGGGCGCTCGCGATCGAGCTGTGGCCCGAGGGAGGGCGCCGGGAGGTCGCGTACGCCGACTTCCACGGGGCGTGGCTGGAGTGGCGCGGATGATCCGCTCGCGCGACAACGAGAAGCTCAAGCTCGTCCGCAAGCTGCACGAGCGCCGTTGGCGGGACAAGCTCGGGCTCTTCTTCGTCGAGGGCGAGGATCTCGTCAAAGCAGGCCTCGACCGCGGCTTCGAACAGGTCGAGCTGCTGATCGCGGGCGAGAACGTCGAGCCCGCGCTGCTTGCGGAGGTGTCGACACTCGCGCATCCGCCGCGCGTCATCGGCGTCTTCCGCAAGCGCGAGTCGGCAGAACGCGGAGGGGTGGCGCTGGCGCTCTGGCACGTGTCGGATCCCGGCAACGTCGGGGCGCTCGTGCGCTCCGCCGACGCGTTCGGCGCGGGCGTGATGCTCTCGGAGGGCTGCGCTGATCCGTTCGGCCCGAAGGCGCTGCGCGCGGCGATGGGCTCGACCTTCCGCGTGCCGTTTCCGGACTTCGACCTGCGCGACGCCGTCGCGCTTGTCGCCGAGGGTGGCGAGCCGCTCGAGGCGCTCGACCTCGGGCGCTACTCGACCATCGTGCTCGGCTCCGAGCGTGAAGGCCTGCCGGACGAGCTCCTCGAGCGCTGCGAGGCAAGGGCGACGATCCCTGTGGAGAGCGTCGAGTCGCTCAACGTCGCGATGGCGGGGACGATCGCGTTGTACGAGCGCGCCGTGCGATCCAGACGGAGTCGTCGCCGCCGGTGAACGGCGTGCGGTCGAACCAGCCGTAGCACTCCTCCACCGCGAAGCCCGAGTCCTCGAGCAGCGCGCGCCACTCCGCTTGCGAGAGCCACGCGAGCGCCATGGTCGTCTCGCCGTCCCGCCCACAGACGGTCAATGTCAGCGTGCGCGTCGTCTCGTCCCAGCGGGCGAGCTCGAAGATCCCCGGCTCGCGCTCGAGCCAGCGGTCGTGCGTCTGTGCGATGTCCTCTGCGCCCGGCGTGAAGACGTCGAAGACGAAGCGGCCGCCCGGCCGCAGTAGCTTCGAGACCGCCCTGAGCACCTTCCGTCGGTCGCGGTCCGTGTGCATGTGCAGGAGTGAGCGGAACGGACAGATCACGAGCGGCACGCGTTCGCGCACCGGCGGATCGCGCAGGTCGCCGATGCGGAGGTCCACGTCGACGCCCGCGAGCGCCGCCCGCCGGGCGCACACGTCCAGCATGCCGCGCGAGGAGTCGACGCCGATCACGCGGATCCCGTCCGCCGCGAGCGGCACAGCGATCCGCCCGGTGCCGACGCCCAGCTCCACCACCGGCCCGCCGGACCGGCGCGCCTCCTCGAGATAGAAGCTGACGTCCTCGACGACGCTCGCGCTCCAAGGGTCGTAGAGCTCGGCGATCGCGTCGTACGGGCTGGACATGACAGCTATGGTTCCAGGACTGTGTTGACGCGCGCGACTTTCGCCTTTAGCCCGCCCCGGCTCGCCGGGGATGGGCGCTAGCGCGCAGTCGATCCTCTACGAGCCGGGGCATCTCAGCCCTGCGAGCCCTGGACCGAGAGGAGGAAAACCATGTCAAAACGATCCGTTACAGTCGCCGCCGTGGAGGTCGAGGCCCTCGAGCGCGATGCTCAAGGCGCGATCGCGGCCGCGCCCACGCGCGCCGCGCTGGACGATGCGCGCGTCCGCTACCTCGGCCGCAAGAGCGACCTGAAGCTGGCGCTGCGCAGTGTCCGCGACCGCGAGAGCGGGATGGCGCTGAACGCGGCGCGCGAGCGGCTCGAGGCGGCTTTCGCCGCGCGCGAGGGCGAGCTCGAGCTCGCCGAGCTCGACCGGTCGCTGACCGAGGACACCATCGACGTCACGCTGCCCGGCGAGAGGTTCGAGCGCGGCCACCTCCACCTGCTCACGCAGATGCGCCGCGAGATCGAGGACACGTTCCTCGGGCTCGGCTACGAGGTCTTCGACGGCCCCGAGGTCGAGGAGGTCTACTACAACTTCGACGCCCTCAACACGCCCGAGGGCCACCCGAGCCGCTCGCCCGTCGATACGTTCTACGTCAGCGACGACGTCGTCCTGCGCACCCACACGTCCCCGGGACAGATCCGGTACATGCAGGCGCACGAGCCGCCCGTGTACATGGTCTCGCTCGGTCGTTGCTATCGCCGCGACACCCCTGACCCGACACACACGCCGACCTTCCATCAGGTCGAAGGGCTCGCCGTCGACCGGTCGATCACGCTCGCGGACCTGAAGGGGACGCTGCTGCATCTCGCGCGCGTGCTCTTCGGCGAGGAGCGCGAGGTGCGCGTGCGCACGAGCTTCTTCCCGTTCACGGAGCCCTCTGCCGAGTTCGACGTGTCGTGCTTTCTGTGCGGCGGCCGCGGCTGCAACGTCTGCAAGTGGTCCGGCTGGATCGAGATGGGCGGTTGCGGCGTCGTCGACCCGAACGTGTTCGCGCACGTCGGCTACGACGCCGAGCGATGGTCCGGCTTCGCCTTCGGTCTCGGCATCGACCGGATCGCAATGCTGCGCCACGGTGTGCCCGACCTCCGGTTGCACTGGGAGAACGACCTCCGCTACCTGGAGCAGTTCTGATGATGCGAGTGCCCGTCAGCTGGCTGAAGGAGTACGTCTCGTTCCACGAGCCGATCGCGGAGGTCGCCAACCGCCTCGTGATCTCGAGCTGCGAGGTCGACCGGGTCGTGCACCGCGGCGTGCCCGACACCAACGGCAACTTGAGCCGCTACGTCGTCGGCAAGGTCGTCGAGGCGGGCAAGCATCCGAACGCCGACCGGCTGCAGCTCTGCCGCGTGGACGTCGGCGACTCCGAGCCGCGCCAGATCGTCTGCGGCGCGTGGAACTTCGGCGCCGGCGCGACGGTTGCCGTCGCACTACCTGGGGCCCTGCTCCCGGACGGCCAGAAGCTCGAACAGGCGAAGCTTCGCGGCGAGGTCTCGAGCGGGATGATCCTCTCCGAGCGTGAGCTCGAGCTCGGCGTCGACCACAGCGGCATCCTCGTGCTCGAGGACGGCCCGGCGCCCGGCACGCCTCTCGTCGACGTTCTGCCGCTCTCCGACGACGTGCTCGAGCTCGAGACCGGCCATAACCGTCCCGACCTCCTCTCGGTGTACGGCATCGCGCGCGAGGTCGCAGCGCTGCTCGGCAAGGAGCTCGGGCCGCCCCCCGGCGACGATCCGCCCCGGGCGGACGACGAGCCGGTCGACGTGCGCATCGAGGACTTCGAAGGCTGCCCGCGATACGTCGGGCGGACGTTTCGCGAGGTGCGCGTCGCGCCCTCGCCGCCGTGGCTGAAGGCGCGACTCCTCGCCGCAGGCATGCGGCCGATCTCGAACGTCGTTGACATCACGAACTACGTGATGCTCGGGCTCGGCAACCCGCTGCATGCGTTCGACCAGGCGAAGCTGCGCGAGCAGCGCATCGTCGTTCGCCGCGCGCGCCGGGGCGAACAGATTCGCACGCTCGACGACACGCTCCGCGACCTCGACGAGCGCGACCTCCTGATCGCCGACGCGGAGCGTCCGGTCGCGATCGCCGGGATCATGGGCTCGCTCGAGAGCGAGGTCGACGAGCAGACGTCCGACGTGCTGCTCGAGGCCGCGAACTTCGAGCCGCTGACGATCCACCGCACCTCCGAGCGTCTCCGTCTGCGCACCGAGGGCTCGAACCGCTGGGAGAAGGGCGTCGACCCGTACCTGGCGGAGCAAGCGGCCAAGCTGGGGACGCAGCTGTTCGTCGAGCTCGCAGGCGCGCGCTGGACCGGAGACGTCGACGAGCGGCGCGACCTGCCAGAGCGTCCGGTCGTGCACCTGCGGCCGGAGCGTACGGACCTGCTCGTCGGCCTGCGCACGGACCCGGGCGACCAGCGCGCGATCCTGGAGTCGCTTGACTTCGAGGTCGCATCGGACTGGAACGTCACTGTGCCGACTTGGCGTGCGCGCGACGTCACCCGCGAGGCCGACCTCGTCGAGGAGGTGGCGCGCTTCCGACTCGACGACGTGCCCTTCACGCTGCCGCAGCGCACCGCCATGTTCGGGCGGCTCTCGAGGGAGCAGCGGCTGCGGCGAACGGTCGAAGAGGTGCTCGTCGGCTGCGGCTTCTCGGAGGCGTACAACTGGAGCCTCGTCCCCGAGGACGACGATCCGAACGCGATCAGGCTGCCAGAGCCGCTCAGCGCCGACCAGGCGGTTCTGCGCACCACGCTCCGGCACGGGCTGATCGAGTCGGCGCAGCGCAACGTCGACGCCGGCGCCCACGACGTAGCGCTATTCGAGATCGCGCGCGTCTATCTGCCGACCGGCGACAAGCTGCCGGAAGAGCGCTGGCGCGTCGGCGCGATCGCCTCGGGGGGCTTCGCCCGGGCGAAGGGCGCCGTCGAGACCGTGCACGAGGCGCTCGAGGTCGAGCTCCGGGTCGAGCCGGCGCCGCAGCCTTTCCTCCATCCGGGCAAGGCTGCTCGCCTCGAGTCCGGGTGGGTCGGGGAGCTCCATCCGGCCCTTCTCGACGGGAAGTGGGGGATGTTCGAGCTTGATCTCGCCACGCTCTTCGCCGCCGTCCCCGACGTCGTCCACTACGAGGACGTCATTACGTACCCACCCGTTCGGCAGGACCTCGCATTCGTCGTCGACGAGTCGGTTGCGGCAGGCGCGCTCATCGAGGTCGCCAAGCAGGCCGCCGGGGACGCGCTGCGCGAGCTGTGGCCGTTCGACGTCTATCGCGGCGACCAGGTAGGCGCCGGAAAGAAGTCGATCGCGTTCGCGGCGACCTTCCAATCCAGCGAAAAGACCCTCACGGACAAGGAGGCCGCGGAGCTCCGGAACCGCATCGTCACGGCGGTCCAGAGCCGTTTCGGTGCTCAGTTGCGGGCCTGATACGACGAATATCGCTTAGAAGCCGTATCCATACGGCTTTGTCGTCCGTTCTCACGGCATTAGGTCCCTCTGCAATATCGGTTCAAACAGGGAGAGAACACGATGACAAAGCGTACTGCGGCCCTGGCGAGCACGATCGTCCTCGTGCTCGGCATCGGCGCTTCTGCGGGCTCGGCTCTCGCGGGTAACGGTCATGGGAACGGCAACGGCGCGAGCAAAGACGCCGACAGCACCCCGGCCGCTTCCGCGACCGATTCCGCTTCCCAGCAATCGCCTGGGAACTCGGAAATCGCCCCCGGTCAAGTGAAGAAGGACGACGCGTCGGTCTCGACGAGCTCGAGCGCCTCGACGCAAGGTGGCGCGGATGCGAACGCGAACCCCGCGCAGTCCGGCGTCAAGCCGACCAGCTCCACGGCCAAGGGCAAACACAACACGTCCTGCACCACCGGCGGCGGCACGGGGTCGAGCGCGACGTGCACGTCGAGTGCCACCACCGCCGCGACGGCGCAGACGGCGGCGCATCCCGACGCGTCGAAGCGGTATGGCAACGGCACCACCGCCGCGCAGATCGCGAACGGCAACGGCGCGCCGGCCGGTACGACCGTGTACGGGCCGGGCAACAGCCAGCCGCACAAGGTCACCGACTGCAAGCACAAGCACGCGGTCGACGTCCATGCCGTGAAGAGCTACTCGTCGGCCGCCTGCACGAAGCAGTCGGGCGGCACGACCAGCACGAGCGGCAACACCTCCAACACCGGCAACACCTCGAACACGAGCATTACGTCCAACACCTCGAACACGGCCAACACGTCGGCGTCGACGTCCAGCTCCACGTCAGTGACTGCGACCGGCAGCGCAACGGGCACGAGCTCGACGGGCGCGGCCACCGGCAACACGCAGGGCGGCGTCCTCGGCTCGACGGCGTCCGCGGGCAAAGGTCACAGCGCGGCTGGCCCGCAGGGCGGCGTTCTCGGCGCCATCCAGGCGGTCGGACAGGGGAGCCTCCCGTTCACGGGCTTCCCGCTCTGGATCGCCGTCGCGGCGGCTCTCGCTGTGATCGCGCTTGGCTTCGGTCTTCGACGCCAGGCGGGCGTGACTGCGTAGCCGCAGCTGATCCGGAACTGCAGAAGGGCGGCCCGAACGGGCCGCCCTTCTTTTTTCGTCCGCCTCTGGACAAACGCCCGTTCCTCACTAACGTGAGACGCGGGGAGGGGAGGATGACCATGCGGCTTACGGGCACCTTGGTGCTCGTTCTCGGCGTCCTCGTGTTCGCCGGCTCGGCGTACGCGGGGAACGGCAACGGGAACGGCAACGGAAACGACGGTGCGGCGCCGGGAAACTCGGCGAATGCACCGGGGCAGACGAAGAAAGACGATCCGGCGCCTGCGCCGGAGACGACGATGAGCGCCCCGACGGTGTCGGCGGTGACGACGACAACCACGCCGACGCCGGCTTCGAGCGCTCCGGCGAACTCGACGGGCGTGAAGCCGTCGAGCGACACGGCGCACGACACGCACGCCGAGGCACAGTCGGACAAGACGAAGCAGTACGGAAACGGTCAGACGGCCGGGCAGATCGCCGAGAAGAACGGCGCGGCGGGCAACACGTCGCTGCACGGGCCCGGCAACAGCCAGCCGCACAAGGCTGCGCCTTGCTCGGGCGGCCACGAGGTCGACGTGCATGCGCTGAAGAGCCACCGCTCGGGCAGTTGCGGCGGGGACCCGACGCCACATCCGCAGCCCGCCCCGGGACCGACGCCGGGACCCAAGCCGACGCCTGGGCCGACGCCTGGGCCGACACCGGACCCGGATCCGGGATCGCGGGCGGTGACGCCGACGACCAAGGTGACGACGACGCCCTCGACGACCACAACGGGCGAGCAGAAGCCGCCGCAGGCGGAGCCCGGCACGCTGCCGGCGGAGGGCGACGCTGCCGGGGGGACGCAGGGCGGCTCCAGGTCGGCCACCGAGCAGATCGGCCATGCCGCGACGCTGCCGTTCACCGGCCAGCCGCTCTGGCTGGTCACCTTGCTCGGCGTGATCCTGATCGCCACGGGGCTCGCGCTTCGCGAAATCCGAACGGCCGAGGCTGCCGTAGAGTCCGGTCATGACCACACGGATCGCTCTCGTCACGCTGCTCACGGCTCTGGTGCTTCCAGCGGCGGTCGCCCAGGCCGATAACCCGAAGCTCGTCGCCGTCGTCGGGACGAACGACGCGTTTGTCATCTCGCTCCGCGACGCGAGCGGGAACGCCGTCACCCAGCTCGCGCCCGGGACGTACGACATCGCGGTGAGCGATCGTTCGGAAGAGCACAACTTCCATCTGAAGGGCCCGGGTGTCGATATGTCGACGCCCATCGGGGAGAAGCAGGAAACGACCTGGACGGTCACGATCGGCGAGGGGCGCTTCACGTACGTCTGCGACGCGCACGCGTCGCAGATGCGCGGCTACTTCCTCGCCGGCGCGATCGCGCCGACGGCCTTCACCGCGAGTGTGGGGCCGAAGAAGACGATCTCGCTGAGGCCGAAGTCGGCGTTGCCCGGACCTGCGGTCATCACGGTCAACGATCGCAGCAAGACCGACAACTTCCACCTCACGGGGCCCGGAGTCAGCAAGAAGACGGGCGTGAAGACGCGGGGCAAGGCCAGCTGGGCGCTGACGCTCGTCCCGGGTCGCTACGCGTACA
>VAXO01000024.1 GCA_005888435.1 Actinomycetota bacterium
GAGTACCGACTGCGCGTGATCACCGATCGCCTCGAGCGGATGCCGGATCTCATCGACAAGCTGTATCGGCGGTACGGGACGTAGCGTCCCTGCTCGACGTCGGCCATTTGACGTACGGCGACCTGGCGATTCCGCCGATTGCCGCGGGCGTGTCGATCAATTAACAACAGAGAGCCCGCAGACAGAGCCGCCGGGCAGGAAGGTGGCGGCCCACCTTCCAGGGACCTGGCGGCTCGGCCTGCGGGCTTTTCAGAAGCTCTTATCCCCTCGAAGCTAATATCCGACGCTACGGGGCGTGGCGCAGCCTGGTTAGCGCGCTAGTCTGGGGGACTAGAGGTCCCGAGTTCAAATCTCGGCGCCCCGATGTGAGAAAACCCCGCACCTGGCGGGGTTTTCGTTCTTGATGCAGCACGTTCTCGTCGGCCCCACCTTCCGCCTCCGCCGGCGGCGTCGACAGCCGCCGAGGAGATACGCCATCGAGGCGGAATGTGTACGGCGGGGGTCGGGCCCTCGTCCTTTGTGCGCGTGGCGTTGCCGCAGGCGCTGCGCGCCTCTCCCGACGGGGGCTCGTCCCCATGAGGGCAGAGGTTCCGGGCGACGGGCCGAGCAGCGAGCGTTAAGGTCGTCGGGCACGATTTCGGGGGTGACTCCTCTGTCCCCGGGAACCGTGCCGTGAGCCGGGAGGAGCCGGGTTAGGCCGCTGGCCCAGGCTTCCGCCCGGCTCACCTGTTCTGCTGCGGGCTGCCTTCTGTTGACGACTCGTACCATTCGTGACTAGATATGAGTTGGGCGCCTCCGGGATTGAAGTCGAGGGCGGCCACTCGGCAGAAACCTCGGGCGGCGCCCTTCGCAAGCGCCGCTCGGGCTGAATCGAGGGGCAGCCCCTAGGGGACGCCGCCGGCCCTTCGAGGGTGCCGGCGGGAAGGAGCTGCCCGCCGACGACGGTATGAGCGGGCGATACGGGGCCGTCTGACCCGCTTGTGTCATCTGGAGTGGAAGATAGGGGCCGGGCGCGGAGGATCCTGCGGCCAGAGCCCCCCGCGGGGACCGACCCCCCGCGACTGTGTACCCCGGCGACCGGACGCCGCACGCCTTAGGCGCAGGTTTTTTCCGCAGTTCGCGTCGTTTTCAGTGGGGGGCGGGCGGCGGTGCCCAATTGCGGCCTGGGCAATGCGTCGCCCGCGTCCCGGCCGCAGGGCCGTGAAAACGCGTCCTGCCGAGCCGGCGTGCGCGGGCAAGCAGTCTGGCCGCAGATGCGCACCCGCGCGACGCCATGAACGACGCTACGGCCCCCGGAGCGGCACGGCATCACCCAATCGGGTGACGCTAGCTGTCGAGCTCCGCGAGCTCGGCCGCTGCGGCGTCGGCTTCACGCCGCCGCTCCTCGGCGACGGACTCTGCCTCGTCCGCTCCCTTGCGAGCCCGCGCCGCGTCGCGGTCCGCGGCGTCGGCGCGTGCCGTGAGCTCGCGGACACGCTTTTCCAGACGCTTCCGCCGCTGCTCGGCCTCGCGCTTCTGCCGCCGCCGCTCGGCGAGATCGTCGCCGGCAGGCGCAGCCCCTCGGCCGCGACCTTTGACGGGAAGCCTCAACCCGGCGAACGCGTCGAACCCCGACACCTCGACGTCACCGGTCAGACGGCCCTCGCGCAGCGCGGTCCTGCCGGGCTCGTCGACCGCCGCCGCGCGTAGCAGCGAAGAGACCCGCTCGAGTGTCGTCCCGCTTGCCGGACGATCGGCTTCGCGGAGCACTTCCTGGGCGCTTCGCGTCAAGCCGCGAATGATCTCGCGCTCCTCCGCCTGCGCCGCACGAAGCTCGTCTGCCGCACGCTCGCCCTTGAGCGAGCGCTCCTGCGCGCTGCGCAATCGCGCGGCGACGTTCAACAACGACCTGACCCTCTCCGGATCGCGTCGCGCGAGCCGATTCACCGCCCACGCCGCGACGCTCGGCTTCGGCAACGAGCGCACCTGCTCGGCTGCCTCGGCGTCGCCGTCTCGCTTCAGCCGCTTCGCAAGCTCGTTGCGCGCCGCTGTGAACTTGTCCAGCGGAAGATCGAAGAGCTCGTCGATCTCGCGCTCGACCGTCGCCAAAGCACGCGCAGCCTATCGTCAGAACCTGCCGGCGACGACGTTTGTGCCTCACGGGGTGCGGCAACCATCAGAACCATGCCTCGTTCGATCTGGTCCGGTTCGATCTCATTCGGGCTCGTCAACGTCCCGGTGCGGCTGTACAGCGCGGTGCAGGAGCACAAGCTGCGGTTTCATTTCGTGCACGAGAAGGATTCGAGCCCGATCGGGTACGAGAAGATCTGCAAGAAGGAAGGCAAGCCGGTCCCCGACGACGAGATCGTCAAAGCGTTCGAGTTCGAGAAGGGCGAGTACGTCTTCATGGAAGACGAGGACTTCGAGGCGGCCAGGGTCGAGGGCTACAAGTCGATCGACATCGTCGACTTCGTCCCGTACGACGAGATCGACCCGATCTACTTCGCGCATACGTACTACGTCGGCCCGGACCGCGGAGCTGAGAAGACATATTCGCTGCTCGTCAAGGCGATGGAGGGCTCTGACCTCGCCGGGATCGCGAAGTTTGTCATGCGCGACCGGCAGAACCTCGGTGCACTGCGCATCCGCGACGGCGTGATCACGCTCGAGCAGCTCCACTATGCAGACGAGATCCGCGACGTGGACGAGATCAAGGCATCGCGCACACGCGTGCCATCTGAGGAGCTGAAGATGGCGGAACGCCTGATCGAGTCGTTCACAACGGAGTGGAAGCCGGCGAAATACAAGGACACCTACCGCGACGAGCTCTGCGCCATCATCCGCGCGAAGCGGAAGGGGAAGGAGGTCCACGCGGCGCCGGAGGTCGAGGAGGAAGCGCCGACCGATCTGCTCACGGCGCTGCGCGAAAGCGTCGAACGGAGCCGCAAGACGACGAAGACGAGCACGCGACGGAAGTCGACGAAGCGCGCGTCCTCTTCGACGCGCAAGCGCCGAGCGGCTTAAGCGCCGCCAATTGGGCGCCTAGAGGAAGCTACGCGCGGTGTCGATCGCGGACAGCACGGCGCCGCTGAGACCCGCAAATGCCAGGATCACGATCGGCGTGATCACGGCGAGGACGACGACGTACTCGGCCATCGTCTGAGCTTCGTCTCGACGCCAGCTGGAGCGAATGCGGTCGGTCCGGCCAGAGGGAGGCATGCCTGAGGGATCGGCTTCCGAGGCGCCTGCCGACATGCCTCGACCTGGTGATCCCAGCCCCTTCCAGAAGTCCGACGACCATGGAATGCTATGGCGGTTGCGGCTCCCCCTCCTGGCCCTGACGCTCCTCCTCGGGTTGCCTGCTGTCGCCCAGGCCGGCCCGCCCGCGAGCGCGATCTTCTTCTATCCCTGGTACTCGAACATGCGGCACGACGGCGCCTACGCCCACTGGACACAGGGCGGGCACACGCCGCCCTTTGACGTCGCCTCCCAGTTCTATCCACTGCGCGGCGCCTACTCGAGCGGCGATCCCGGGGTCCTGCGAGCGCAGATGCACGACATCGCGGCCGCGGGGATCGACGAAGTGGTCAGCTCGTGGTGGGGGCAGGGCTCGCGCGAGGACATCCGCCTCCGCGCGGTGATCCGCGCCGCGAAGCGCTACCACCTGCGCGTCGGCATCCAGCTCGAGCCCTACCCCCAACGCAGCGTCGACTCTGTCGGCGCCGACATCGTCTACCTCCGCAGCCTCGGCATCCGCGACGTCTACGTCTACCGCGCCAATGACTTCGGGGCTGAGGACTGGTGGCCGGTCACGCGGCAGCCGAACGGCATGCGTCTCTTCGCCCAGACGGGACGCGTCGGCTTCGCCGCTCGCGCGGGGTTCGCCGGCTTCTACACGTACGACATCCTCGTGTACGACGGGGCGAAGTTCGGACGGATGTGCGAGCAGGCGCGCGCAGCCGGGATCCTGTGTGCACCGTCGGTCGGGCCCGGTTACGAGGCGGAAGCGGCGACCGGCGACACGCGGATCAAGCCGCGGCTCAACGGCGGCACATACGACTCGATGTGGCGCGCGGCGAACGACGCCGGCGCCGACGTCGTCACGATCACGAGCTACAACGAGTGGAGCGAAGGGACGCAGATCGAGCCGGCCGGCCACGGCGGGCGGTACGAGAGCTACGACGGCGCCTACGGGCTCCATGGCCGCGCCGCCGAGCGCGCCTACCTCAGGCGCACCAAGTACTGGACGCAGCTCACCGGCCGGTAGCGAACACGTCCGCGCCGCAGCCGGCGATCAGCGCCTCGAACACGTCGTCGGCGCCGCGCAACGAGGCGTGTCCGAGATCGACCTCGACGTCGTCCCACTGTTCGAGGCCGAGCGCGCCGGCACCCTCGTCGGCACCGAAGCACAGCAGCGTCTCGGTCGAGATGACATTGCGACGGCCGCTCTGGCGGCGCGCGATGCCTTCCAACTCTCGTAGCTCCTCCAGGGGGTCGATGCGGACGTTCGAGTCCGAGCCGATGCAGATCCCGATGTTGCGCGAGCAGATGCGCTCGACCGGGAGAAACCCGTCGCCGAGGTTCGCCTCGGTCGTTGGGCATGCGCAGATGCGCGCGCCCGCGCGCGCGAGCAGGTCGAGCTCGGCGCCGTCGGCGTGCGTCGCATGCACGATCGTCGTCAGTTCGCTCAGACAGCCGGTGCGGTCGAGCAACTCGATCGGTCGCACGCCGTGCTCGGCGAGGCACTCCTCGATCTCACGCGGCTGCTCGTCCGCGTGAACGTGGAGCGGCAAGCGCTCCGACTGTGCGTAGCGGCCGATCTCCTCAAGCCACCCGCGCGTGACCGCGCGCACCGAGTGGGGTGCGAGCCCGACGGCGACGCCGCGGCCGCGGAGGTCATCCACCTGGCGGAGGTACTCGCCGACGGACGCCTGCCGAGAGCGGGGGAGCCCGCCGCGCTCGTAGGCGGCGAGCAACAGCACGATCCCGATGCCCGCCTCCTCCGCTGCCTCTAGCGCGGCGAGCGCCTCGTCGAAGCCGAGGTAGTGGAACTCGCCGACCGCGGTGTAGCCGGCCGTGCGTAGCTCGCGGTAGACCTCGACGTAGCTGCGCTGTACCGTCGCGGGCGTCTGCAGCTCCGCCTCGGCAAGCATCTGCTCGCGCCAGGCCCAAAAATCCGCACCGCCGCCGCGCCCGCGCAAGGCGCGCTGGAACGCATGGCAATGCGCGTCGACGAATCCCGGCAGGGAGAGGGTCTCGGCCACGGGCGTATCCTTTCCACACCGATGGCAACCCGCGTCGTTCCCGCGCCGCTTCAACTGCTGCCGAATGCGCTCACCATCGCGCGGCTGGTCCTGATCCCGGTCTTCGTGGCAGTGATGGTCAGCGGAGGCGGCGAGCCGAGCTGGCCTGCCGGGATCGTCTTTGGCGTGGCGGGCATCACCGACCAGATCGACGGATTCCTGGCGCGGCGCTGGCGGGTGGAGTCGGAGTTCGGTCGCATCTTCGACCCGCTGGCCGACCGGCTGATGATCGACGCAGCCGTCATCCTGCTGTTCATCTACGACCACATGCCGCTGGCCGGCCTAATCGTCATCCTCGGCCGCGACGTCCTCCTGCTGGCCGGCTACAAGACGATCGCGCCGCAGGGCTACGAGCTGAACGTGAACATCGTCGGCAAGGCGGCGACATGGCTGCTCTACGCAGGCATCGGCTTCATGATCGTGACGGAGGCGTCGACCGACTGGCCGTACTGGATCTTCTGGACGGGGCTCGCGCTCGCGGTCGTCGCCGGGCTGGTGTACGCGTACGGCGCCTGGAGAGAAGTGAGACGGAGATGAAAGCCGTCGTGATGGCGGGCGGCGAGGGCACTCGTCTGCGCCCGCTGACGTCGAACCAGCCGAAGCCGATGGTGCCGATCGTCGGCAAGCCCTGCATGGAGCACATCCTCGAGCTGCTGCGCGATCACGGGCTGACGGACGTGATCGTCACCGTTGCGTTCCTGCCACAGGCGATCCGCAGCTATTTCGGCGAAGGCGACACGCTCGGCCTGAACATCGCCTACTCGGTCGAGGAGTCGCCGATGGGTACCGCCGGTTCCGTCCGGCTCGCTGCGCGCCAGCTCGACGAGACGTTCCTCGTCATCTCCGGTGACGCCCTCTGCGACCTCGACCTGACCAAGCTGATCGAGTTCCACAAGGAGCGCGGCGCAGCGGTCACGATCGGCCTCAAGTCCGTCGAGAATCCGCTCGAATTCGGGATCGTCGTCACCGACGACGAAGGGCGGATCGAGCGCTTCCTCGAAAAGCCCTCGTGGGGTCAGGTCTTCTCCGACACGATCAACACCGGGATCTATGTCCTCGAGCCGGAGGTCCTGAAGCACGTTCCGACCGACCGGCCGTACGACTTCTCCAAGGAGCTCTTCCCGTACTTGCTCGAGATGGGCCGCCCCCTGTACGGGTTCGTCATGGATGGCTACTGGCAGGACGTCGGCAACCTCGACCAGTACCGGCAGGCGAACTTCGACGCGCTCGACGAGAGCGTCAAGCTCAACGTCCCCGGGATCCGCATCCGCGGCAACGTCTGGCTCGGAGAGGGTGTCGAGATCGCGGACCTCGACCAGGTCGAGGGGCCGGCGATGATCGGCAACTACTGCCGCATCGCCGACGGCGCGAGCGTCGGTGCGTACTCCGTCCTCTCCAACTCGGTGACGCTGCGCGAGCGCACGCGCACGACACGCTCCGTGATCGACGGATCGACACACGTCGGCCGGAGCTCGCTGATCGAGGGAGCGATCCTCGGCCGCTCCTGCGACATCCGTGCGCACGTGCGCATCCACGAGGGGGTTGCGGTCGGCGACGAGGTCACGATCGGCGCCGAGAGCGTGATCATGCCCGGCGTCCGGATCTACCCCTACAAGGAGGTCGAGTCCGGATCGCAGATCAACGAGAGCCTCATCTGGGAGTCACGTGCCTCGACGCGGCTGTTCGAGCACGACGGCGTCGCCGGGCTCGTCAACGTCGACCTGACGCCGGAGGTGGCGGTGCGTATCGCGGCCGCCCTCGGCACGGCGCTGAAGCGCGACGCGCGCATCGTGGCCAGCCGCGAGTCGGCGCCGGCGTGCCGCATGATCAAGCGCGCGATGATCAGCGGCTTCACCTCGTCGGGGCTCGAGGTCGCGGATCTCCGCGTACTACCGTCGGCGGTCGCGCGGCACATGCTCAAGGCGGAGGGCTACGACGCCGGCTTCCACGTCGGGACGAGCCAGGTCGACCCGGAGGTGGTGCAGATCCGCTTCTTCGAGCAGCCGGGCATCCAGCTGTCCCCGACGCTGCAGAAGGAGATCGAGAAGAACTACACGCGTGGAGAGCTCCGCCGCGTCGGGTTCGGCGACATCGGCCGGCTCACCTATCCCGCCCGCGTCCGCGAGACCTACGCGCAGGACCTGCTCGGGAGCCTCGACGTCGACTCCATTCGTGGGCGGGGATTCCGCATCGTGGTCGACTACGGCTTCTCTGCAGCGTCGTACGTGCTGCCGGAGGTGCTCGGCCCGCTCGGCGTGGAGGCGGTCTCCGCACACGGGTTCACGACCGACCGAAGCGATCCGGGGACGGCGCTGCTGCGCGAGGCGATCGGACAGGTGAAGCAGCTCGTGCCCGCCGTCGGTGCGGACTTCGGCGTCGTGCTCGACCGCGCAGCGGAGCGGCTCTACCTCGTCGACGAAGGGGGGAGGGAGATACCGGTCGAACAGGCGCTGCTCCTGTTTCTGCGGCTGCTCGGGTCGAACGGGAAACGCGGGAAGCTCGCGTTCCCGATCACCGTCACGAGCCAGGTCGACCGCCTGCTCGAGGGCAGCGGACTCGAGATCGTGCGGACGCCCGCATCGCTCGCCGACCTGACGAAGGCGGCCGCCGAGGACGGCGTCATCTTCGCCGGCGCCGTCGGCGGCGGCTATGTCTTCCCGGAGTTTCTGCCGGCCTACGACGCGGTCGCGAGCCTCTGCAACCTGCTCGAGCTGCTCGCGCCGGTGCGCCGGCCCCTCTCGGAGCTGGTCGCAGAGTTGCCGGCGCCGACGCTCGTCCACCGGCAGCTGCCCTGCCCGTGGGCGCTGAAGGGCACCGTCATGCGGCTCCTGACCGAGCGGCTCCGCGATCGGCGGCTCGACCTCCTGGACGGCATCAAGGTCTTCGACGAGCGGGGCTGGGCGCAGGTGCTGCCCGACCCCGACGAGCCGCTGATCCACATCTACGCCGAAGGAACGACGCCGGAGCGCTCGAAAGACCTCGAGGAAGAGTTCCGCCGGCTGGTCGAAGAGATCATGGAGGTTGAAAGTACGACCGTTTCTGTCTGACGAAAGCGGCGGGCGCCTCGCTTCCGCTGCCACGGTCTAAACTCTCAAGTACAACTTGACCCTCGAAGAAAGGCGGTCTCTTGGAACCCCTCCCCGATCTCGGTTCGCTGTCCGACGCCGACCTGAAGAAGCTGATCGACGGGCTGACGCAGCAGGAGAACGAGATCTCCTATCAGCGGCGGCTGCTGCACGGGAAGATCGACATCCTCCGTGCTGAGCTCGTCGCCCGGCTGCAGAAGACCGGGGGACAGAGCGTCCTCGACCAGGTCGACGTCGATCATCTGACGGACATCCTGACCGCGAAGGCCGCCCCGCCGGCTTGAGTGCGCTACGCGCCCAAGTTACACGCGGGGTAGTTGCGGTCTCGTTTGCGCGCCGGCTCTCCCACGACAGCTTCTGATGCCTCGATGAGCCATATCTATTGCCAGGAGTGCGGCTTCCAGAACCCTGAGGCTGCGAACTACTGCGCGCGGTGCGGTGCGCTGCTCGTGAAGGACGAGGGCGGCACCGAGGCGACGCAGACCTTCACGGCTGACGACGCGGAGGACACGCCGGCCGAGGCGCTCGAGAACGTGGGCGTTCAGGGGCCGGCGCTCGTGGTGCGCTCCGGCGGCGGCAGGTCGGGGGAGATGTTCCCGCTCGACGGGGAGACGACGGTCGGCCGCTCCCCGGACTGCGGGATCTTTCTCGACGATGTCACCGTGTCGCGTAAGCACGCGATCCTGCGCGAGCGCGAGGGAACCTTCTCGATCGAGGACCAGGGGAGCCTCAACGGCACGTTCGTCAACCGCAAGCGCGTGGAGTCCGCCCAGCTCGAAGATGGGGACGAGCTCCAGGTCGGCAAGTACCGCCTCACCTATTTCGGACGCTGATGGCAACGGCGGCCAAGACGCGGATGCTCACGATCGGCACCGTCTGCGGGATGCTCAAGGATGATTTCCCGGACATCTCGATTTCGAAGATCCGCTACCTCGAGGACCAGGGGCTGCTCGCGCCGCGGCGCACCCAGGGCGGGTACCGCCTGTTCAGCGAGGAGGACGTCGAGCGGCTCGAGACGATCCTGCGGCTGCAGCGCGACGAGTTTCTGCCGTTGCGCGTGATCCGGCAGGAGCTTGCGTCTCCGGCGGCGCGCGATCGAAAGCGACGGCGCGTGCTCGATGCCGAAGACGGCGAGCTCGACCTCGACGCGCTGTGCGAGCGTGCCGGCATCGACACGCGGCTGGCGCGAGAGTTGGAGGAGTTCGGCCTCGTGTCCTCCCGGACGGAGGGCGGGCAGAAGCGCTACTCCGAGCTCGAGGCAGACATAGCGCAGGCGTGCGGCCGCCTGGCGCACTACGGGATCGCGCCGCGGCACCTCCGTTCGTTCCGCACTGCCGCCGATCGCGAGGCCGGTCTCATCGAGCAGGTCGTCGGGCCTGCTCTGCGCTCGCGCAATCCCGAGCGCCGGCGCGCAGGTACCGAGGATCTCGAAGCGCTCGGCGCGCTCGCGGCGGAGCTGTCCCAGCTGCTCTCCTGGCGCGCGCTGCGGCGGCTTGCGTCAAGCTAGCGCGGTGAATCTCGCCGAAAAGGTCCGCGAGGTCCCGGACTGGCCGCAACCCGGCGTCGGCTTCAAGGACGTGACGCCGCTCCTGGCCGATCCCGACGCCCTCAGGTACACGATCGACCAGCTGGCGGAGTGGGGGCGGGAGAAAAGGCCCGATCTCGTGCTGGGTGCAGAGGCGCGCGGATTCATCCTCGGGGCGGCGATCGCACGGGAGATCGGCTGCGGCTTCGTCCCCGCGCGCCGGCCGGGAAAACTGCCGCCGGAGACGATCAGCGCGACCTACGCGCTCGAGTACGGCCAGAACGCGCTCGAGCTGCACCCGGACATGATCCCGCGGGGCGCCCGCGTGCTGATCCACGACGACGTGCTCGCGACGGGCGGCACCGTTGAGGCGATCGGCCAGCAGCTCGTCGAGCGGCTCGGCGGCGAGGTCGTGGGCTGCTGCTTCATCATCGAGCTCGGGTTCCTCAACGGGCGCGAGCGTTTGGGGAAATACGACCTGAAGGCGCTTATTGAGTACTGAGGGCGTTTGCGCGCCCGTTGAGGAAAGGTTCGCCGCGCTTCGCTTCGGCTTACGCTGCGGCCCGTTCGTTTGGTCTGGGTCTTAGGTTTACCGTCCGGGCTGTCGATTAAAGAAGGACCACCATGTACGACGCACTGACGGGACGGTTTACGTTCCCGTGTCCCTCACGGGGTGAAGCGCGTGTCTCGCTTTCGGCGTTTCGCCAGCTCGAGCGGCTTCCCGGCGCCGCGCATCCCGCGGTCTTCCAGGTGCTGTTCGCCTGCTCGTGCGGCGAGGAGCACGACGGGCTCGTCACGCACGACGACCTCGACTGGGCGCCGCTCGGCCTGCAGGGTGGCGTCTTCTACAACCTGATGACCTCCCGGCTGGACCTGGTCGACTCGGAGCTGTCCGACCTGGCCGCGCGCCGCATCCAGGCGGGCGAGTGGCCGTGGAGCTTCTTCTGCTACCCGGAGGAGCAGCCGCGGCCCGTCTATCCGTCCTCCTTCTTCCTGCTCGCGCCGGGCGACGGCTCGCTCGGCCTGGCCGTGCGGTGTCCCACATGTCAGAAGACCTCGGTGAACCTCGTCTCGCACGACCACGTCGATCTGCCGTTCCACAACGATCCGGAAGTGGGGGTGGTGGAACACGTGTTCAGCGACGGCGTCGCCCGTACGCTCGAGGAGTTCCGCGCAGAGCTGTATTCGGCCTCGTTCGACACCAGGCGCCTCGGGCTTTAAGAACGCCGCCGCCCGGGTACTCCGGGGGTACCAACGGAGCGAGGTGATCGAATGTACGGACTCACCAGGGCTGGGACGACGCTGGTCGCAGCGGCTGCCGCAGGCCTGCTGATCTGGTTCGCGACGCAGATCGACGACAAGAACGTCGGCGGCTTCTGGGCCGTCTACGGGCTGATCGCAGGTGCAGGGCTGCTGATGGCCCTGTCCCAGCTGCTCGGGGGCTGGACGAAGTGGGGCTGGCCTCGTCTGTCGGCCACCTTCCTGCTGACCGCCTTCGTCCCGATCGCAATCGTCTCGCTGTGGATCATCCTCGCAGCGGAGCCTGGCAATGGGTGGTTCCATCGCCACGTGCTGTCGTGGTCGAGCTCCTTGCACATCAAGGGACTCGTCAACGACCTGAAGGAGTACGTGCCGCTGTTCGCGTTCGGCATCGGTCTCGTGTTCGGCTACTCGTTCGACACGACCGGTCCGCGCAGAGAGGTCGCTCCAGCGACGACGACGAGGCGTCGCGGCCTGCGCGGCCGCCGGCGCGATACGGATGCGGACGGTGACGGAGTCCCCGACGCCGACGAGCCGGTCACGCGCGACCGAGCTGCGGCAGACGGCGAAGTCCCTGCCGCAGATCGCGATCGTGTAACGACCAGGTAGTGGTCGAGGGAGCGGGGAAACCTCGCGGTTCCCCGCTCCTCGGCTCACGCCACAGACCGGCTTTAGCTCAGTCCCAGGGATGCTTCGGCCCGCCGCGCGGCCGATAACGAACGTGCCATGTACGACGCCTCGCCTCCGCAGGGCGCGCGCGGCTCAGCGCTGCTGCTCGAACACTGCGACGCTCTGACCCGGATCTCCTCGGTGCGTACGCCTGCATTCGAACGGCTCGAGCAGACGCTCGGCGACGAGCTCACGCGATTGCTGGTCGTTGCGCTCGGGCGCCGGCGTGCGGCGCGTGTGACCGTCTAGCGGACGGGGTCGTCGCCGCCCTGAAGGCGGATGAAGAGGAACATCGCGCCGAACGAGAGGAGCGCGATAACGAGCGCCGTTCCGGAGCTGACACCGATGGCGAGCTGACCGATCCAGACGAACAGGGCGAGGAGGAACGCCCAGATGAAGGACGTGACGCCGGGATCGATCGAGGGGGGACGAAGGTGCACGGCCGCGGTGACTATATAAACGGCCGATGCGGCACCGCCAAGTCGGCGCCTTTGGACCAAAAAAATTCGCCGAGCCGGTTTCGCTTTCGTCGACCACTTCCGCTGACCTTCCCCTTCCGGGTACTGCCTTCGGAACCGGCTTCGTCCTACTCGCGCTCCGTGCTCGGCGCAAGCAGGACACTAACCCGTGCAAGAAGCGGGTCAAGGGGGCCGAAACGGTCATGTGCGCAATTTGCGCACTTTTCTTTTTCCAACAGCGCGCCAGCCAATCTTGCAGTGTGACCGCGGGAAGGCTCGAGAGGAATGGGACGGCGTGCCACGATTAAAAAGTCAGGCGCCGCCGGACCATAAAAATTCGCCGAGCCGGTTTCGCTTTCGTCCACCGCTTCCGCTGACCTTCCCCTTCCGGGTACTGCCTTCGGACTCGGTTTCGACCTACTTGCGCTCCGTGCTCGGCGCAAGCAGCACACTAACGCGTGCGCCAAGCGGGTCAAGGGATCGAAAAAGGACGTGCCCGCAATTTGCGGAAATTTCTTTTTTCAACATTTCCACAGCCTTTCTCCCAACATGTGGACAAGGCTGTGGAGACGATCTTAGAGCACGAATACGAGGAGTGCGCCGAACCCTGCAAGCAGGCAATACCACGCGAACGGTGTCAGTCGATTCGTCTCGAAGTACCGCATGAGGAACTTCACCGACGCCCAGGCCGCGAGGCCGGCACAGAGCGCGCCCGCGAGCGCGGGACCGCGGACGCCGTTGCCGTCGGGACCGAAGAGGTCCGGCAGCTTGAGCAGCGCAGCTGCCGCGATGATCGGGGTCGCGAGTAGGAACGCGTAGCGCGCTGCGTCCTCGTGCGTGAGCCCGACGAACAACGAGCCGCCCATCGTCACGCCGGAGCGGCTGATCCCGGGGAAGAGGGCGGCCGCCTGCGCTGAGCCGACGGCGACCGCCTCCCGATAGCCGAGCGCTGCGAGCCGCTGCTCGGCCTCGGGGCCGGTCGCCGACTCATCGCTGCGTGCGAGCGCTTGCGCACGTTCAGGTGCGCCGGGCGCTCGTCGTCGCAGACGTTCCGCCGCGAACAGGATCAGCCCGTTCACCATCAGAAAGACCGCGGCGGCGGTGGGATTGGCGAAGAGGGAACGCAGCTGATGCTCGAAGAGCAGGCCGAGGATGCCGGCCGGGATCGTCCCGACGACGAGGAGCCACGCAAGGCGTGCGTCGGCGTCGTCCGGGGCGATCTGGCGGTCGCGGAGGCTGCGGCCGAGGCCCTTCAAGATCCGCACCCATTCGCGCAGGAAGAAGAGGAAGAGGACGATCGCGGTCGCGAGGTGCGTTGCCACGAGGAAGGCGAGGTAGTACGGCTCTTTCTGATTCAGATTCCAGCCGAAGAGCTTCGGGAGGATCACCGCGTGGCCGAGGCTCGAGATCGGGAAGAGCTCCGTCACTCCCTGGAGCAGCCCGATCACGATCGCCTGGAAGTACGTGATCAAGTGGTGGCCGCCACTCGCGGCGAGGACGACCACTACTCTGAGGGCGCCGAGCGCTGCCGCGGCCCGGTGCGAAACCAGGCGAAGGCGAGGCAGGCAAGCCCGAGCAGGATCGCGGCGATCCCGTGCTTCGCGTGGTGGTGGCTCGAGGGGTGCGAGACATGGCCCGGGAAGAACGATGGAATCGAGTGCTCGTCGAAAGCGATATAGATCACGCCGACGACGATCAGGACGACGCCGACGAGTGCCGCCACCGCGGCAAGCACCTGGTCCCTGCGCATCGCGGGGACGTTACCCGACCGGCATCCGCAGAAGGGCTGCGAACGGGATGCTCGTCGCCGCGTTGACGTACACGGCCCGGTAGAGGGTGGGGGAGGTCGGCGCCGCGTCCTGGAAGCTGAAGCTCCCGTCGCCGGCCAGCTGGGCGACCCCCACAGGCGTGCGCCCACTCGCAGTCTCCCGGTAGATCTGCACACCGCCTCCCGACCCTCCGTCGACGCGACCCTGGACGAGGCCGTTCGCGTCGGCAGTGATCGAGACACGGATCGACGGCCGGGTGGGGGACTCGAACCACTCGAGCCCGCTCGGAGTGGAGACGAGGAGTTGATAGGTGCCGTCCCTGGTGCGCACGTATCCATCGAGCCTGCCGTCGACCTCGGCGAAGGGCCCGTTCGCATCGGCGAGCACGCCCGCGTAGACCGGCGTGTCGCCGAGCATCGCCCAGTCGTAGGCGCCGACTTCGGCGTTGCCGTTGTCGACCAGCAGCGAGACGAAGATCCCGTGCTCGAGCGCGGTCGCCGTCGACTGCGTCTCGGCGCTGAGATTCAGCAGGACGCTGAGCGACTCGGCCGTCATCTCCGTCCATGCCGACCAGAGACCCGCGCTGCTCGCCAGCGCCGCGACGCGTCCGGCGGGCGTGCCGCCTCGACTGGCGAACAGGAACTGGCCCTCCCAGCCGCCGCCCGTCTTCGGGCCCCAGTCGATCGCCGAGTCGGTGAAGGTCTCCACGATGTGCAGCCGTCCGCGTACGAGGACGGGTGCGGCGCCGGGCACGAACGCGCTGGCCGGAAAACCGCCTTTCGTGATCCCGTGCGTGTGCAGGCGGCCGCGGGCGTCGGTGGTCACGAGCCGGAGCCACGACTTCGTCGACGGAAAGCGAAGCGCGTAGGCGAATGCCGGGCGCCCACCGGCGTCGAGCGTCAGCCCGGCCGGACCGATCGACGCGCCCTTGCTGGGGCGGACGACGACGCGGAGCTTGCCGCCACGGCTCGCAAGTGCCAGCCACGATCCGTTGCGGGCTCCGACCAGAACGCTCGTTCTGCCACGGCGGTCGACGACGAGGCCTGCGAGGACCGGGCTCGTGCCTGGCACCTTGCCGGCGCGCGCGAATTTCCAGCCGGCCGCCGTGCGGCGTGCGACGACGACGTCGCGGCCCGAAGTGAACGCAACCCGCGGGCTTCCGTCGGGCGCCGCGGCCAGCAGCGCTTCGCTCTGCGTCGGCGCGACGATTTCGGCCCTGCACAGCCCGGGGAGGGCAAGCGCCGCGGCTGCTGCAGCCAGCCCTTTCCAGGCCAACTTGACATAACGATGATTCTCGTGCATTCGCCACGAAGCCTAGGTGAGCCTTCCTGACGATCACTAGGCCGAGGGCTACGGCCCGCGCGCCGAAGCGGCGATAAGGAGGTCAGGACTTCTGAGTCTAAGGCGAGCGGCGCGCCACGGAAAGGCAGGTGAATGACGAAATGACGTTCTCGGATCTGGTCACATACTTCCGGGCGCGCTTCGACATCGAGGAGGGTCAGACGATGGCGGAGTACGGCGTCGTCCTGGCTGTTATCACGGCCCTCGTCGTGGCAGCGCTGCTCGCGCTCTCCGGCGCCATCGCAACCGCGCTCAACGCGGTTCGGGGTTACCTTTAGACCCGTCTCGGCTCGGCGGGCCTCCTCGGAGGCCCGCCGCCGTGTTCCCAAAAGCTTGACTCGGCGCGTCGAGCCTGAGAGCGTGCGCGTTTGGAACTGCGCGCCCCCAGGCACAGTACGAGCGAACCATGACGCAGGTCGAAATCGAGTCGATCCTTCAGCACGAGGACATCCAGGCCCTGCTGGAGAACGCAGAGACCACCGGTTCGGTCCGGCAGCCTGACCTGGCCGAGCTGATCGAGGCCCACCAGCTCGACGCGTTGGAGACCGACGCCCTCTTCAACGAGCTCGAGCGGCGCGGGATCGAGATCGTCGAGGAGCCCGAGAAGGAGAAGGAGCCGCCGCCTCCCCCGCTCCAGACTTCCTACGAGACGACGACCGACGCGTTGCAGCTTTTCCTGCGCGAGGCGGGCCGGCACCAGCTCCTGACCGCCGCCCAGGAGGTCGGGCTGGCGAAGCGCATCGAGCGGGGCGACATGGCCGCGAAGACACACATGATCCAGTCGAACCTGCGCCTCGTCGTCTCGATCGCCAAGAACTACCGGAACCAGGGGCTGCCCTTCCTCGACCTCATCCAGGAAGGGACGCTGGGGCTGATCCGCGCGGTCGAGAAGTTCGACTGGCGCCGCGGCTACAAGTTCTCGACGTACGCGACCTGGTGGATCCGCCAGGCGGTCGCGCGGGCGCTCGCGGACAAGGCGCGCACGATCCGCATGCCGGTGCACATCGTCGAGCGTCTCCAGAAAATGAATCGCGCCGAGCGCACCCTCTGGACGCAGCTCGGCCGCGAGCCGACGCTCGAGGAGATCGCCGAAGAAGCGAGCCTGCCCCTGCAGCAGGCGCTCGAGGTCAAAGCCGCCGCGCGCGCGTCCGCGTCGCTCGACCAGCCGGTCGGCGAGCAGGAGGACGCGGTCTTCGGCGACTTCGTCGCGGGCGACGATCCGCTGCCCGAGGAGGAGGTCGAGGTCTCGCTCCGCTCACAGGCGCTGTCGCAGGCCCTCGCCGCACTGCACGAGCGCGAGCGCCAGGTGCTGGTGCTGCGCTACGGCCTCGACGATTCCGAGCCGAAGACGCTCGAGGAGATCGGCCGCCGGCTTGGCCTCACCCGTGAGCGGGTCCGGCAGATCGAGCTGGAATCCCTGCGGCGGTTAGCCACGTTGCGGGAGATGGAGTCCGTCACCGCTTAACCCAGGCGGAGCCGCGGGCAAAGCCCGCGTCTCCTCGATGGTCGGCGTCGCAAAGCGACGCCTCGGCGGCAGATCGAGCTGGAATGCCTGCGGCGGTTAGCCACGTTGCGGGAGATGGAGTCCGTCACCGCTTAACCCAGGCGGAGCGGGCGGAAAATCGCTCAGGCGCCTTGCGACGCTGCCCGAACTGCAGTCCGTGACGGCGTAACGCCCAAAGCGGACCCGTCGAACAAGGACGACGTGCGCTCGCCGATCCGCTCGCGCGCGAGGCGGTAGGCCTCGTCCAGGTGCGCGGGCCGCGTGGTGCGGTGACCGTCGGACGCGACGACGGCCGCCACGCCGCCCTCGACGAGCGACCAGCCGAGCTCCTCGATGTCGGGCCCGTGCCGGCCGGTCAGCGACGAAGCGTTCACCTGGAGCGCCCAGCCGCGCGCGGCAAGCTCGTCCGCCACTGCGGGATCGTCGAGCACCGCTTCGGTCCGCTCTGGATGTGCGATCACCGGCCGCAGCCCGGCGCGCTCGACATGCTCGGCAAGCGCGAACGTGAGCTCGGCCGAGCCGACGAAATCCACCTCCAGCAGCACCCGGTCGGTCCCCTCGAGCACGTACCGGTGGGGATCCTCCGCGAGCAGCGCCCGCGTCGGGGTCAGCTCGAAGCCGAGCCGCAGCTCGAGCCCCGCCCCAGCTCGCACCTGCTCGAATGCCACGCGGACAGCGCGCTCACGGTCCGCCGTCAAAGGCAGGTGGGGCCAGACATGCGGCGTCGCGAACAGGACGGACGTCCCGTGACGCGCAGCGCTGAGGCAGAGCGCGCGTCCGTCGTCGATGGTCGCCGCGCCGTCGTCACCCGACGGGACCACGTGCGAATGGCAGTCGACGAACACGCCACCTCACCGTAGCGAGTGACTAGGAGCGCAGGTAGAGCTCGAGATCCGGCGCAACGGCGCGCAGCTCGCGCAGGGCGCGCGACTCGAGCTGGCGGACTCGCTCCCGCGTGATGCCGAGCCCCGCGCCGACCTCTTCCAGGGTCTGCGGCGGCTCCCCGTTGAGGCCGAAGCGGAGCGAAAGCACACGACGCATGCGCGGGTTCAGGCGGAGCAGCGCCTCGGCGAGCTCCTTGCGGCGCAGCTTCTGCGACGTCGTCTCGTCCGGACGCTCCGAGTGGATGTCCTCGATCAGATCGGCGTACATGCTCTCGCCGTCGCCGACAGGCGTCTCGAGGCTGACGGGGTCCTCGACGAGATCGAGCAGTTCCTGGACGCGCTTCTCCGGGAAGCCGCTTTCTTTCGCGAGCTCGACGATCGTCGGCTCGCGGTTCAGCTTCTGTGCGAGCTGGCGGCGCGCGCGCATGAGCCGACGAACCTGGTCCGCGACGTGGACCGGTAGACGGATCGTGCGGCCCTGGTCGGCGAGCGCGCGCGTTACTGCCTGGCGGATCCACCAGGTCGCGTAGGTCGAAAGCTTGTAGCCAAGCTTGTAATCGAATTTCTCGACCGCCCGGATCAGCCCGAGGTTGCCCTCCTGGATCAGGTCGAGCAGCGGGACGCCGGCCCTCGTGTAGTTGCGCGTGATCGACATGACGAGGCGCAGGTTCGACTCGATCAGCTTCTTCTTGGCCGCCTCGTCGCCCTCGTCCTTGCGGCGCGCGAGCTCACGCTCCTCCCCGGGAGTCAGGAGCCGCCCGTCGCCGATCGCCCGGACGTAGAGCTTGAGCGGGTCCTGCGTCGCCTCGGCCTTGACCGCGACGGGAGACTCATCGTCCTCGTCCTCGGTCTCCTCGACCTCTTCCGCCTCCTCCGCCTCCTCGGGGACGAGCTCGAGCCGCGGCTCGACCGCCGGATCGGAGGGCACGTCAGGAAGTGGCCGCATGCCAGGTCTATCGGCGTGGCCGAGAGGACGCTTGAGCGCGAGTGAGGTTTCACCCGGACGAGGTGCGAAATCCCCTTACAGAAGGTTCACCTAACAACGGCCACAGCCGATGCGTCTAGGAAGATTGAGCGGCCGGACGGTCGCTCTGCGGTTTTCAGAAGACTTTGTGCGGAATCGCCGGATATAGCCTCGGGCTCGACAGTCGCATCGAGCGGACGGTCGCTGCGCGCGCACTGCTGGCCGGGATCGCCGAGCGCGGCGCCGACGCCGTGGGCTACGCCTTCCGCCGTCCCGGGTCCCAGGTCATCCTGCACAAGCAGCGCTCAGGCGCCACGGCCCTGCTCGACCGGATCGGGGTTCCCGAGGAGGCGACGCAGCTCCTCGTCCACGTCCGCGACTACACGAAGGGCCACCCCGGCCTCGCCGCCAACAACCATCCGATTCGCCACGGCGCCGTCGTCGGCGTGCACAACGGGATCATCGCCAACGACGACCAACTCTTCGACGAGCACGGGATCGTCCGCGCCGAGCCCGGGATGACCGTCGACTCGGAGATCATCTTCGCGCTCGCCGAGCAGTCGCGCGGCCGCACCGCGCACGCGCTTCAGCAGCTCTACGGGTCGATGGCGGCCGCGTGGATCGACGAGAACCGGGCCGAGCTCCTCCTCGCCCGCGGCATGGGCCGCCCGCTCTGGATCGGCACCGGCAAGCGCGAGCTCTTCTTCGCGTCGACGCGGCTCGCCCTCGAGCTCGTCGAGAGCTACGGCGGGCTCAAACTGAAGAAGGCGCAGCTCGACGAGGGCACCGTCGTCGCGGTCGAGGGCGGAGCGATCGTCGCGCGCGACACGTTCACGCCGGACCCCTCGTTCGAGGAGGAACCGCTGCCGGCCGTGCGCGCACCGGACGAAGCGCGCTCGTGCCTCGCGCGGCTCGCCTCACTGCACGCGGCCGCTTAGCCAAAGCTTCCGTCAGCCCCGACGTCGAGGCCCTCGTCGTCGAGCCGCTCCTTGATCAGGAACTGGAAGGTCGACCACGCGCCGCGTCGCGCGTCGAACATCCGGTAGACCTGCCACTCGGTCATCAGCGACTCGTCCTTCCGCCGGGCCGCCGACCAGTCGGCGAACTTCGGCAGGCGCTTCAACCTGCGCGCGAGCTTCACGCCCTGCTCGACCGCGCGCTCGAGCCGCTCCTCGCCGATCGGCACGTCGAACCCGGCCTGGCGCAGCGCCTCCGCGAGCGAGCCGAAGGTGTGCCAGTAGAGCGACTTGGACGGCATCGAGCCGCGACGGTCGTCGAGGTCCTTCGCCGTCGGCGTTCGGCCGAGCTCCTCCCCCAGCTCGCGCAGCAGGCCGACGAGCTCCTCGCGCGTCGCGAAGCGGCGCGGCACGAGCCCGGCCTCGCGCTTGGCGGCGTTCCAGCTGCCGAAGTGCTCGATCACGGTCTGCGGATGCACCGTCGTCTCCTGGTCCGCCGCGAACTCGCGCATCGTCGGCGAGCGACCTAGCCGTTCTGCGCTGTCGCGCAGCTCCGCGAGGATCTGCTCGTTCGAGTAGCGCTTGCGGATTCCGGCCTGGAACGAGGCAAGCGCGGCGGGGTCGATCTTGGCGACCGCCCGGTAGGGCGGTTTCCTGGCCATGCCAATAATAGTAGAGCGCGATGGAAAAACCGCAAGGGTTTCCCATCAGAGGGCTGACCCCGAAGGGGTCTGACCCCAGTCTTTTCCTAGGACGCGACAGAGAGGCGCGGCCGCTCGTCGTCCGGCTCGAGCGCCTCGAGCGGCAGGATCCGCTCCAGCGCGCCGACGCACCGCGGGCAGAACTGCGTGCCCGCCGACGCTCGGAGCTCGTGCAGAGCCTCTGCAGCCGGCCTGGCCGCGCGGTAGATCCGCGTCGTCAGCATGGAGTCGAGCGCGTCGGCGACGTGGATGATTCGCGCCCCGAGAGGAATGTCCTCGCCGGCGAGCCGATCGGGATAGCCGGTGCCGTCGAAGCGTTCGTGGTGGTGCCGGATCGCCGGCACGGCGTCGTTGAGGAAGCCGAGCCGGTCGATGATCCGCGCCCCCTCCTCCGCATGCCTTTGCATCAGCGCCCACTCGTCCTGGGTCAGGCTTGCGGGCTTCAGCAGGATCGCGTCCGGGATCGCGAGCTTGCCGATGTCGTGGAAGAGCGCCGCGTGTCCGAGCAGGTCCAGCTCCACCTGCGAAAGCCCGAGCTCGCGGCCGATCGCGAGCGCGAGCTGCTGCACGCGGCGAGAGTGGCCCGCGGTGTACGAGTCCCGCGCGTCCACAGTCGCCGACAGCGATTCCATCGCGGCGGTCGAGCGCTCCTTCAGCAGCTTGTTCGCCATCTCGAGCGACACGTTCTGGGACTGGATCGTCTCGGCCGCCTCGCGCAGCTTCTGCGCGCTCCGGTGCGTGTGCTTCAGGTACGCCTCCTGCGTCTTGCGCATCAGTAGCAGCGGCACTGCGAAGACGGCGAGCGCGAGCAGGTTGACGGCCTCGTATGCGAGTGCCATTACGCCGCCGATGAAGCCGTAGACGACGTAGTGCGGCAGCAGCCACGCGAACTGCTCGCGGAAGACGCTCCACCAGCGCTCGTGACCCTGCAGCGCGAGGGCGAGCGAGACGAGGCCCATGTTGACGGCGAAGTAGCCGGCGCCTGCCAGCAGGCCGAGCGCCGCGATCGCGAGCCGGTGGCTCGTCCCGTCGGGGAAGAACTGCGCCAGGTTGAAGATGCTGGCTGCGGTCAGGGAGGCGAGCGTCAACGCTCCGATGTTGAAGAGGACGTTGTGCAGCGGCTGCCGGCGCGCGCTCCAGTCGACGACAACGCTCGTGACCGCCAGCGGCAGCGCGGCACGCCAGCCGAACAGCGAGGACGCGGCAAGACAGCCCACCGCGCTCACGGACAGAACAGCGGCACCCTCGTCGGCCTCGAGCGCGAGCGCCT
This sequence comes from Actinomycetota bacterium, assembly GCA_005888435.1. Lineage (GTDB taxonomy): Bacteria > Actinomycetota > Thermoleophilia > Gaiellales > Gaiellaceae > 3-1-20CM-4-69-9. Next base: position 21,670 of record VAXO01000024.1, read on the forward strand.
GCCCCACTCCGACCAGGAGCAGAATCGTCAGCATCCCGAGCACGTCCTTCGACGTCCAGCTGAAAGCCAGGCCGGCGAGGCCCGCGACGACGCCGAGCGTGCTGACGAGCCCGACCACGAGGCTGAGGCGGCGGTCGAGCGACAGGAAGCGCGGCCCATGGACGGAGTGCGGACGCGGGTGGCGCACGTCGGCACGGCGCTCGTCGGCCGGCGGCGCCGCCGTTGCTGCGGCAGGCAGCGGGGTCGTGTCGTCGCCCTCGGGGACGGCGATCAGCCGCGCAGTGCGGTCGGTCGGCACGAGCAGCGGCTCGGAGCTCGCGCCGAGGACGCGGTTTCGGCCCTGCAGCTTCGCACGGTAGACGGCGAGGTCGGCCTGGTGGATGAGCTCGTTCGCGTTGGTCCCGTCCTTCGGATAGCCGGCGACGCCGATCGAAACGGTCGCGCGGATCGGCTCGCTCGACGTCTCGACGTCGAGCGTCCGCTGGGCCACCGCACGGCGGATGCGCTCCGCGATCTCCATTGCCTGCTCCGGCGGCGTCTCCGGCAGCAGGATCGAGAACTCCTCGCCCCCGAAGCGCGCCGGCACGTCGTATTGGCGGAGCTGCTCGCGGAAGACGTCGGCGATCCCGCGTAGCACGGCGTCACCGGCGAGGTGGCCGTACGAGTTGTTGATGTCGCGCAGCAGGTCGAGATCGGCCATGATCAGCGACATCGGCCGCTCGAAGCGTTGCGCGCGGCCGATCTCCTCCGACAGTGCTGCCGCGAAGTGGCGGGCGTTGAAGAGGCCGGTCTTAGGATCGTTACGCGCCTCGGCCTGCAGCTGCGGCACCGCCAGCGAGCGGTGCACGAGGACGAGCGGGGCGATGGCGAACGGAATCAGCCAGGGGTTGATCTGCCAAAACGCGTACGTGGCGACGCCGAGCGCCGCCAGCACCAGGTCGGTCGAGAAGTGCTCGAGCTCGAACAGTCCCGTTTCGCGCAGCGTATGGCCGCGGGCAAAGTGCAGCATCAGCGCGAGCACCGTGTGGTTGATCGCGACGAAGACGATGCAGCAGACGAGGCCGGCGACGGCGACGCGAAGCGTGTGATCCGGAATCGCGCGCCACCCCATGAGCTGGTGCCCGAGGAACCAGACGGCCATCGAGGCGAGGACGTAGTTGCAGATGTTGAACGTCTGCAGATACCAGCGGTAGCGGATCTTCAGCCACTCCGGGATGTGCTGGACGATTCCCATCAGCGCGACGAGCTCCGGCGGCAGCAGGAAGGCCGCCGCGATCACGAACACGATCGCGGTGTGGTACGCCTGGTCGCGCGGCGTCTGCACACGGAAGAGCTGCGCCGTCGCCGCCGCGGAGCCGAGGATGAAGAAGGCGAGCCAGTGGTTCGTGTCCTGCAGTCGCGCCATGAACGGCAACGTCGCGGCGGCGGTCGCGCCTACCACGAGCAGGAAGTACAACCGGGCGTTCCGCGGCAGCGTCTCGCGCGAGCCGGGCTCAGCGACGACCGGGATGTCGGTTGGTACCGCGCTCACTGCCGGGTTTTCTCCTTCTCAACGCAGGGCCGCAGGACAGAAAGCCCAAAGCAGAAAGTACGGTCGCCCGACGGCCGAGGCATCCCCCGATCGGGGATCACTCGATCGGTTCCCCCAATCGGGGTAACCCCGGCCTGTCGCACGGTTCTAGGGGTCGAGGGTGCCGTTGAGGACGGCCTGGAGCTCGAGCGGGTCGATGGCGCCGCCGTCGGCATCCGCCGTCTCGCCCTCGGCGTTGTCTGCCCAGGAAGCGCTCGCGAGGCTCAGATCCGACCATGAGGCCGCCGCGGAGGAGCTCGAGTCCCACGACGCCGACGCCCAGCTCGCAGATGCCCACGAGGCCGCCGCCCAACTCGCTGACGCCCACGACGCGGACGACCAGGAGGCATCGCTCCAGGAGGCGTTGGCCCACGAAGCATCCGCCTTCGCCGCCGAGGCCCAGCTGGCGGCGTCGAACACGAGCGAGCCCGTGCCGGGGTCGCTGATGACGAACCTGTTCAGCGCCTTGTTCGCGGCCGGCGGGTTCCTGAGCTGAATCGACTTGCCGGCGTTCACTTCGCCTGCGCCTTCCGACATGTCCGTTGCTTTCGGCAGGGGCTTGGCGCCGAGGAGCAGCGCGCCTTTCACCTGATCCGGACTGAGCGTCGGGTTGCTGCCGAGGATCAGCGCCGCGATGCCGCTGACGACCGGCGCCGCGAAAGACGTGCCCGAAAGCTCCATGTAGCCCGGCTCGACGATGTGATCGGGGCGCTCGCTGTAGAGCGTCGACGTCACCGGGACCGGGCCCACCATGTACCGGCCGGGGGCGGAGAGGTCCGGCTTCGCGAAGCCGTCGAGCGTGTAGCCGTACGCCGACCACGGGGCCGCCGTATCGTCGTTCGTCGACACCGACTTGCCCGTGTCGCTGGCGCCGACGGTGATCACGAAGGGGTCGTTGCCCGGCGCGAAGGGCACGCCGCTCGGGCGATCGGGATAGCCGTAGTTGCCCGCGGCCGCCACGACGACGACACCGTTGAACCAGAGCTTCTCGACCGCCTTGTCCAGCGGGTCGTACATGAAGCTGTTCGCCAGGGAGGAGTGCAGCGAGAAGTTGGCCACCTTGATCCCGTACTGCGCCTTGTTGGCGAGGATCCAGTCAGCCGCAGCGATGACGTCGCTCGTGCGCGCCATGCCCTGGTCGTCCATGACGTCGATCGAGACGAGCTTCGCGGTCGGAGCCGCGCCGTCCTTGCCCGCGAGCTTGCCGGCGGCGATGCCGGCTACGAACGTGCCGTGCCCGCGTCCGTCGCCGGGCGAGTTGCCGGGCAGCGTGGACAGGTTGACGTTGGCGACGATCCGGCCGGCAAACTCCGGGCGGGTCGTGTCGATACCGGAATCGACGATCGCGATCGTCGCCGCTGGCGCACCGCTGTACTTGTCGACGCCCGTGACGTACGGCCACTTCTCCTTGCTGTCAATGGAGCCCGAAGCGGCGGAGAGCCGCACGCGGGCGTCCGGCGTGACCGCACTGACGTGCTTGTCGCTCGCGAGCGCCAGTACCTGTGCTCCACTCAGCTGGACGGCGATACCGTCGATCGAGCGGAAATCCTTGTAGGCCTTCTTGTCGGTGCCGAGCAGGTCCGCGAGAGCCTTGGCGGCCTGGTTGCCGCCCTTGCCCTGGACGATGACGTCGAAGTTGCCGCCGGCGTTCGACTGCGCCGCTGCCAGCAGCGACGGCGTCACGAACGCGGTCGGCGCATCCGCCTTCGACGGGCTGGCCGATGCTCCGAGTGGGACGAGGACGACGAGCGCCAGCGTCGCCAGCAACGCGCTGCGCCGCTTGCCGCTGCCCCACAATGCATTGGAGCGCGAGTCGCCGCCCCGCTTGCCGCTGCCCCACAGCGCACTCGCGCGCACGCCCCGCCGCTGGCCTCCGTTCCGCATTCCTACCCCGCTCCTCTCAAAAGCCGCAGTTGACGTGTCGGAACGTAGAGAGCCGACCCGCGCTCTTCGTCACCCTTCTGGGTCAGCGGGGCGAAAGTTCCCTCGTCCGAGTGATCAGCGCTGCCCGATAGCCTCCGTCGAGTTGTGCGCGTGCCTCTTCCGCTTGCGGCCGAGATCGCGCTGGCGCGAACAGCGGGCCGCCTCTCGCGCCTCGCAGGCGCCGGCGGCGGCACGACCGTGCCCGGCAAGCTGCTCTGGAGGGTCGATCCCGGCGCGGTTGATCGGCTCGCCGCGCGGCTCCCGCTCGGCTCGGCGGTGATCTCTGCGACGAACGGCAAGACGACGACCGCGGCGATGGCGGCCGAAATCCTGCGCCAACGGATTCACCTCGCGCACAACAGCTCCGGTGCGAACCTCGTCTCGGGTGTCGCCTCCACCCTGCTCGACGCCCGCGGCGCGGAGCTGGGGCTATTCGAGGTGGACGAGGCGGCCCTGCCGGAGGTGGCCGCGCGGGTTCGGCCGCGCGCGGTGTGTCTCGGAAACCTCTTCCGCGACCAGCTCGACCGTTACGGGGAGCTGGAGCACGTGGCGGCCCGCTGGCGCTCCGCCGTCCGGGAGCTCCCGGCGGAAGCGGCCCTCGTCCTGAACGGCGACGACCCGCAGGTCGGCGAGCTCGCCCGCGACCGCGCGGGCGCGGTCGTCTTCGGCGTCGACGATCCGTCTGTCGCGCGGCCGTCGCTGCAACACGCGGCCGACTCCAAGTACTGCGTCCGCTGTGGAACCCCGTACGAGTACGCCGCCGCGTACGTCGGCCACCTCGGCGAGTACAGCTGCCCGAACTGCGGGCACGCCCGTCCGGCTCTGAGCGTGGTCGCGCGAGATGTCCGGATGCAGGGGCTCGACGGCGTCGCGTTCCGGCTGCAGACGCCCGACGGCGCTCGCGACGTGCGCCTGCGCGTTCCGGGGCTGTACAACGTGTACAACGCGCTCGCCGCTGCGTCGCTCGCCGGCGCGCTCGGCGCATCGCTCGACGAGGTCACGGCCGGGCTCGAGCGCTTCAGCGCCGCGTTCGGGCGCTTCGAGCGGATCGCCGTCGGCGACCGGGGGCTGCTGATGCTCCTGATCAAGAATCCCGCCGGGGCGAACGAGGCCGTCCGGACGATCGTCGACGGCGGCGCGCCGTCGCTCGCGGTGATCGCGCTGAACGATGCGATCGCCGACGGGCGCGACGTTTCCTGGATCTGGGACGTGGACTTCGAACCGCTGCTCCCCCATCTCGGGCGCCTCGTCGCGGCGGGTGACCGCGCCGCCGAGCTCGCGCTCCGCTTCAAGTACGCGGGTATGGACGGAGATGCGATCGAGGTGATCCCGTCGCTCGAGCGTGCGCTCGACCGCGGCCTCGAGCTGACGCCTCCAGGCGACGAGCTCATCGTCCTCCCCACCTACACGGCGATGCTCGCGCTCCGGAAGATCGTCGCGGAGCGCGGCTTCGTCCGTCCGTACTGGGAGCGCGCAGCATGAAGATCGTCGTGGGACATCTCTATCCGGATTACCTCAACATCTACGCGGATCGCGGAAACATCGCGGTGCTCGCCCGGCGTGCGTCCTGGCGCGGCCACGAGCTCGAGGTGCGCACGGTGTCAGTCGGCGCGCCGGTCGAGCCGGGCGAGCACGATCTCCTGTACGTCGGTGGGGGCCAGGACCGCGAGCAGGCGCTCGTGGCCGAGGATCTCGTCGCAAAGGCCGACGGCGTCCGCGCCGCAGTCGACAGCGGCGCGGCGCTCCTCGCGGTCTGCGGCGGCTATCAGCTCATGGGGCGTTCCTACCGCGACTTCCACGGGGGCGATCTCCCAGGCATCGGTGTCTTCCCGCTGGAGACGGTCGCGGGCGAGACGCGCATGATCGGCGACATGCTGCTCGAGTGCGAGCTCGAGCCCGGAGTCGCTCGCACGCTCGCCGGCTTCGAGAACCACGCCGGCCGGACGAAGCTCGACCCCGGCGCAGAGCCGCTCGGCCGCGTCGTCGCCGGCTTCGGCAACGACGGCGAAAGCGGCTTCGAAGGCTGCCGAGTCGGGCGCGCGGTCGGGACGTACCTGCACGGCCCGCTGCTCCCACGCAATCCGTGGTTCGCCGATTGGGTCCTTGCGCAGGCGCTCGCACACCGGCTCGGCGAACCGCCGGTGTTCGAGCCGCTCGCGGACGACCTCGAGCAGCAGGCGCACACCGTTTCGGCCTCGCGCGCCCGCTCGCGCGGCGGCCGGCGCTAACGATCGAGCGCGAGGGAGCGCCGCAGCGCGAGGAAGCACGCCGCGAAGGCGACACCCTCGAAGGCCGCGCGGATCGCGCCTTCGAGGACGGAGCGCTCCGCGAAGCTCGTGCCGACGAAGATCGCCAGCATCGCGGTCGTCCCGATCAGCACCGGCCGCGCCAGCGGGCCGAGGTCGGCCGCCAGCCCTTGCGGGGCTCCTCCCGACACTTCGATTCCGCCACTGCGCGCGTACCCCGCCGCCGAGGCCGCGAGCGGGAGCGCGGCCGCGGCGGCGCTTGCGAGTGCGAGCGCAAGCCACCAGCTCGGGACGACGCCGCGGAAGTTGACGGCGTACAGCGCGCTGCCAACGGCGGTGGCCGCGCCGGCGGCGAGCGCGACGGCGCTGCGCCGCCGGATCAGCGGCACGTCCTGCGGGCCCTCGAGGCGAAGTGCGCGCAGCGCCGCGAGACAGCCCGCCACGAAGGCGATCTGGGCGCCCAGGATCATCGCGAGCGTCGCCGGGCCCACGAGAAAGCTCGACGTCCCACCCGTGATGTCGGGCACACGCGGCAGCGTCACTTGTGGCACGGCGACCGCGACTGCGACGACTGCGAGCGCGCCGAACGTCGCGAACGCCGTGCGCCGTGCGGCATCCGTCGCGAGCTCGTAGGCGAACTGCCCCGCCAGGTCGCGTGGCTCTCCGAGCCAGGCCTCCGGATCGCAGGCGAGGTGGTCCGCGAACTCCGCGAGGATGCGGTCGCGCTGCCGGCCGCGGATCCCCACGGCGGCGAGCTCGCGCCCGAGCTCCTCGATCACGGCAGGACCCCGTCGACGACGCGGGCGAACGCTCTCCACTCGCGCGCCTTCGACTCGAGCTCGCGGCGCCCGCTGGAGGTCAGGCGGTAGACGCGGCGGCGGCGTCCGTCCACGCTCGTCCAACCGCTCTTGAGCAGCCCACGCCGCTCCAGCCGGTGCAATGCCGGGTATACCGTCCCCTCCGGCAGGTCGAGCTCACCCCCGCTCCGCACCTTCAGCTCTTCGATCACGGCGTAACCGTGGAGCGCGCCGTCGCTCAGGATTGCCAGGATGACAGGATCGAGGTAGCCCTTCAGCCCGCTGTTCATACCTAGACATTCTATGCCTAGGAGCTCTTGGCGTCAACGCGCCCAGAGCGCGCCGAGGTACACCGCCGGGTCGCCCGGCTGCCACCGGCTCAGGAACCGCGCGATCGGTGGGTGCAGCACGATCCCGTCGAGGTCGCTGACCTCGAAGAGGCGATGACCGCGCACGGCAGCGTCCTGCGACGTGACTGCCTCGAGCGAACCTCCGCCGAGGTCGCCCGCGAAGATGATGTGCACCACGTGCTTCGCGGTGAAGCTCTGCGCCGGCGCGATCGAGTCGACGATCGCAACGGGGCCTTCCACCGAGAGCCGCTCGTCGATACCGATCTCTTCGGCCAGCTCGCGGTGCAGCGCATCGACGAGGCTCTCGCCGGAGTTGACGCCGCCGCCGGGCAGGAGCCAGTACTCCTTCCCGGGCTTCTCGTGCCGGCAAAGGAGCATGCGTCCCTTCCAACGCAGGATCGCCGAGACGCGGATGCGCGGCTCGAGCCCGATCACGTTCCGGACGACCCATGCCCTCGGACACCGCGTTCCGTCGCCGGCAGCTCCTCGACCTCCTCGAGCTCCACGTGCGGCACGTCAAGCACGACCAGCTGCGCGATGCGCATGCCCGGCTCGACGACGAACGCGTGCGTTGTGTCCGTGTTGAGCAGGATCACCTTCAGCTCGCCGCGGTAACCGGAATCGATCAAACCTGGCGCGTTCACGATCGTGATGCCATGGCGGTCGGCGAGCCCTGAGCGCGGTTGCACGAAGCCGGCGTACCCTTCGGGGATCGCCACCGCGAGGCCGGTGCCGACGACCGCCCGTTCCCCCGGTGCGAGCTCGACGCGCTCGCAGGCCGCGAGGTCGAGCCCCGCGTCGCCGCGGTACGCGCGCGCCGGCAGGACGGCCTCGCTGCGCAGGCGCTGGATCGGCAGCTCGATCAAGCGACGAGGTAGCGCGCGAAGCGGCGGAGCTCGCGGCGCGGGAGGCGTGCGCGCACGAGCACGCCATCGGGTTGGTCTTCGCGCTCCTCGATTGGCGCGCCCAGCGAGTACAGCTCGGCGAGCTTCCCCCCATCCTCGTACGGCAGGAACAGCCGCACCGCCTCGAACCGGTCGGAGAAGCGCTCCGCGACTCGCTCGCGCAGCGCACCGAGCCCTTCGCCGGTGAGGGCCGAGACCTGCACCGCCTCCGGGAACAGATTTTCGAGCCGCCGGCGCCGCAACGCATCGACCGCGTCGATCTTGTTCAGCACCAGCTCGAGCGGAAGCTCGTCGGCGCCGATGTCACGCAGCACCGCCGCGACCGCACGCGCTTGCTCCTCGAGCCGCCCGTCGCCGGCGGAGGCGTCGACGACGTGCAGGACGAGATCGGCGACGAGCGTCTCCTCGAGCGTGGCCGCGAAGCCTTCGACCAGCTGCGTCGGCAGACGCCGGATGAAGCCGACCGTATCGGTCACGAGGTACTTGCGGCCGTCGTGGTCGAACGCACGCGTTGTCGGGTCCAGCGTCTCGAACAACCGGTCGTTCACCGAGACCTCGGCGTCGGTGAGCGCGTTGAGCAGCGTCGACTTCCCGGCGTTCGTGTAGCCCGCGAGCGCGACGGTCGGCGCCTCTGCGCGGCGGCGTTCCCTCCGGCGCACGTCGCGCTGCTTGCTGAGCTCCTTCAGCCGCCGGCGCAGCAGGGTGATGCGCCGCCGTGCGATCCGGCGGTCGCTCTCGAGCTGGGACTCGCCGGGCCCGCGCGTGCCGACGCCGCCGCCGAGGCGCTCAAGGTGCTGCCACATCCCGCGCATGCGCGGCAGGTTGTACTCGAGTTGCGCGAGCTCGACCTGGAGCTTGCCCTCGGCGCTGACGGCGTGCTGCGCGAAGATGTCGAGGATCAGCTGAGTGCGGTCGACGACCCGCGCCTGCAGCGTGTCCTCGAGCGTCCGCTGCTGCGCCGGGTCGAGCTCGTCGTCGACGAGGAGAACCTCCGCGCCCGACTCCTTGTACGTGCGCTTGAGCTCCTCGAGCTTCCCCTTCCCGAGGTACGTGCGGCGCTGCGGCCGCGGGCGGTGCTGGACGATCGCCCCCACAGGCTTGACGAGCGCGGTTCGCGCGAGCTCTCGCAGCTCGGCCAGCTCGTCCTCGGAGTCGACTCCCTGGGCCAGCACGGCGGCGATGAACCCACGCTCCAGCGCGGGGTCCGGCTGGCGTTGGATCACGACTGCAATTATGGCGCACGATGCAGCTCTCCCCCGCCCTCGCGGCCACCGGCACATATCCGTTCGTCCAGCTCGAGCAGGCGAAGCGGCGCCTCGCGGACGCAGGTGTCGAGCTGATCGACTTCGGCAAGGGCGACCCGCGCGAGCCGACCGACCCGATGATCCGCCGCGCGCTCGCCGAGAGCCTGACGGAGATCTCGACCTATCCGCTCGCAGAGGGCCTGCCGGAGCTGCGCGGCGCCGTCGCCGGCTGGTGCGAGCGGCGCTTCGGGGTGCCGCTCGACCCGGACACGGAGATCGTGCCCACGTACGGATCGAAGGAGGCGATCTTCCTCCTCGCACAGGTCGTCGTCGACCGCGACGGCGAGAAGCCGCTGGTCGTGACGACGCAGCCCGGCTACCCGGTGCCCGATCGTGGCGCCACGTTCGCGGGCGCGGACGTCGAGCAGCTGCCGCTCGAAGAGGCCAACGGGTTCCTGCCAGATCTCGACGCCGTCCGCGAGGAGACGTGGGAGCGCGCTGCCATCGTCTGGATCAACTACCCGAACAACCCGACGGGCGCGGTCGCGCCGCTCGACTTCCTGCGGCGGGCCGCGGAGCTGTCGCGGGAGCACGAGTTCCTGCTCGCCTGCGACGAGGCGTACTCCGAGCTCTGGTTCGACTCGCCTCCGCACTCGGCGCTCGAGGTGCGCGACCACGGCAACGTCGCCGTGTTCAACACGCTCAGCAAGCGCTCGTCGATGACCGGGTACCGCTCGGGGTTCGTCGCCGCCAACGCCGGGCTGATCGCCGCGCTGAAGCAGTACCGGCCGTCGGTCGGCACGGCGCCGCAGGAGTTCGTGCAGCGGGCATCGATTGTCGCGTGGGACGACGAGGAGCACGTCGAGCGGACCCGTGCCGCGTACCGTCGCAAGCGCGACGCGCTGTTGCCGACGCTCGAGTCGAAGGGGCTGCGCATCGCGGGCGGCAGGTCGGCGACGATGTTCCTCTGGATCGAGGCGCCGTCGGACGACGTCGCGGAGCGGCTGCTCGAGCACGGGATCATCGTTTCGCCGGGCACGTTCTTCGGCTCCGCCGGCGAGGGCTACTTCCGGCTGGCGCTCGTGCCTACCGAGGAGGAGTGCCGTCGCGCCGCCACCATCCTCGAGCGCGTGTTGTGAACGTCGACCAGATCATCGAAGCGCTCGACCGCGGCGAGGTACGAGTCGCCGAGCCCGTGGACGGCGACTGGCGCGTGAACTCGGAAGCCCAGGAAGCGATTCTCGAATACTTCCGCGGTCGCCGGATGGAGCCGCAGGAAGTCGGGCCGTTCGAGTACCACGACAAGATCCCGCTGAAGCACAACTACGACGAGCTCGGCGTGCGCGTGGTCCCACCGGCAGTGGCGCGTTACGGCGCGTACCTCGCACCCGGCGTCGTGATGATGCCCAGCTACGTGAACATCGGCGCGTGGGTCGGGCCGCGCACGATGGTCGACACATGGGCGACCGTCGGCTCGGGCGCGCAGATCGGCGCCGACGTGCACCTCGCCGGCGGCGTCGGCATCGGCGGCGTGCTCGAGCCGCCCGGCGCGCGGCCCGTGATCGTCGAGGACGGCGCCTTCATCGGCTCACGCGCGATCCTCACCGAAGGGGTACGGATCGGCGCGGGCGCGGTCCTTGGGCCGAACGTCTCGCTCACGGCGTCCGTCCCTGTGATCGACGTCACCGGCAGCGATCCCGTCGAGCATCGGGGCTATGTCCCGCCGCGCGCGATCGTCGTTCCCGGGACGCGCCCGAAAGAGTTTCCCGCGGGCACCTACAACCTCGCGTGCGCGCTCATCGTCGGCTGGCGCAGCGAGGCGACGGACCTGAAGGTCAGCCTGAACGACGCGCTACGCGAGCTCGACAGCGGGGCCGGTTAGCCGCGCCCGCCCGTCGGCGAGCTCCACGTAGAGGTCGCCGCCGGGCAGATGGACCGTCACAGGGCTCGCGCACCAGCCGTTGGCGATCGCCGCGGCCGCGGCGGCCACCGAGCTCGACCCGGACGCGAGGGTCTCCCCCGCCCCGCGTTCCCAGACGCCCACTGTGAGGTCGTGCTCGCCGTCGACGCGCACGAGCTGCACGTTCGTCCGCTCGGGAAAGCGAGGATGGCTCTCGAGCAGCGGGCCGAGCCGGCGCACGTCCGCCGGATCGCGCCGCACGACCGCATGCGGGTTGCCGACGGAGACGGGCGTCAGCTCGACGTGCTCGCCGCCGACGTCGATCGTCTCGGGCTCCCCCACCTCAACGGGCCCGGCGTCGAGCACGACGTTTTCCCCGGCGACCGTCGCGGAGACATCGCGCTCGCCGATCCGGAACCGGACCTCCGGCGATCCGGTCTTGCGCGCGAACCAGGCCGCCGCGATCCGGGCGCCGTTGCCGGACATCTCGGCGGTCGACCCGTCCGGATTCCACACGGTCACCTCGTTGCCGCGAACCTCGAGCACGCCGTCGGTGTCGTGCGACAGCGCGCGCGCGCCGTCGGCCGTCAGCGGCTCAGCCTGCTCGACCAGCAGGTAGACGTTGCCGAGCGCGTGCCACTTCGACGATGTCATCTGCAACCTCTTCAGCCGGCCGGTTCGCGTTGACGCTAACAAGGCCGGGTAGACGCCGCATCCACTTTCGCTGGTACGCGGCGTAGCGGCGGGTGCGAACCACGAGCGACTCGAATGCCTCGCCTCGGGGTCGTTCGGCGACCTCGCGGAGGCCGAGCGCGTAGATCGCGGTCGACGACACGTCGCCGGCGAGCGCGGCGCGCGCCTCGTCGACGACGCCGGCCTCGAACATCTCCTGCGCACGCCGCTCGATGCGCTCGAGCAGGACATCGCGCGGTACCTCGAGACCGAACAGGACGGTGTCGTGCCGTGTCTCGTCGGTCCAGAGCCGGGTGGCGTCGGGGCTGAGCGACGAGCCGAGCTCCGTCAGCTCCAGCGCGCGGACGACGCGGCGCCTGTCGTTCGCGTGGACGTGGGCAGCGGCTTCGGGATCGCGGTCGGCGAGCACCGCGTGCGCGCGCGCTGCTCCGAGCCGGTCGTACCGCTCCTCCCAGCGCGCCCGGAGCTCGGGCGACGGCGCGGGCGGCAGCCCGAGGTCGACGAGCGAGGCTCGGAGGTAGAGGCCGGTCCCGCCGGCGACGACCGGCGTCTTCCCGGCGGCGAGCAACTCGTCGATCGCCGTGTGCGCCAGCTCCGCGTATTCCGCAACCGAGCCCTCGTGCACCAACGGCCAGATCCCGACGAGCCGCGTCGGCCGCTCCGGCTGCGCCGTCAGGATCGGCAGGCCCCGGTACGCCTGCATCGAGTCGGCGGACACCACCTCGCCGCCGAGGCGATCTGCGACGGCTTCCCCGATCGATGTCTTGCCCGACGCGGTCGGGCCGAAAAGGGCTACAACAACACTAGGAGACTGCAAGCTTGAAGTCGGTTTCCTGCGGCACCCAGTCGCCGACGAAGTCGGCGGCGTGCTCCGGGTGCTCGCGGAACCAGGCGACCGCGCGCGGGACTCCGTCGTCGAGCGGCACGCGTGGCTCCCAGCCGAGCAGGTCTCGCGCCTTGCGGATGTCGGCGACGTAGTGCGTCACCTCGCCGAGCAGCGAGGGAGTGAAGCCGATCTGGGGCTCGATGGCCAGCTCGGCTGCGATCAGCTCGGCGGCCCGCACGAGCGTGTTCCCCTGGCCGTACGCGAGATTGATCGTCTCGTTGACGACCGTCTCGGCGGCGAGCGCCTCGACGCCGCGCGCCAGGCCGTCGACGCAGTCGTCGATGTACGTGAAGTCGAGCATCTTGTCGCTGCCGCCGTAGATGGTGATCGGCTTGCCGTGGAGCAGGCGGTGCGTGAACAGCGGGATGACGCGCACCATGCGCGAGAGGTCGTTGTCGTAGCGGCCGTAGACGTTCGAGAAGCGGAAGACGAGGTAGCGCAGCCCGTAGCAGCGCGCGTACGAGTAGATCAGCGCCTCCGACGCGATCTTCGACGCCGAGTACGGGCTCTCCGTGAACGCGAAGTCAGCCGTCGCCTCGCCGTATTCCTCGAAGCGATGGACGTCGCCGTACACCTCGCGCGTCGACGAGAAGATGAGCGGCAGTCGGTTCGCGCGGCAGTACTCGAGGACGTTGAAGGTCATGATCGCGTTCTCGAGCGCCCGTCGCGGCTCGCGCACGAGCTCGTGCACTTTCGCGTGCGCGGCCAGGTGGACCATCACGTCCGCCGGCGGGTAATCGTCGCCGAGCCCGCCCGGGAACGTCAGGTCCTGCAGCAGGTACCGGAAGTCCTCCGTCCACGCGTTGAGCCGCTTGTCGACGCCGAACACCTCGTGACCGTCGTTCTGAAGGCGCAGCGCGAGGTTCGTGCCGATCTGGCCGCTCGAGCCGGTGATCAGGACGCGCATGCCTACGCCGCCACCGGGACGGCCTGTATCCCGCGAAGCGTGGTCGACGTCGCGTTCTCGATCCGGACCTCGACGAGCTCGCCAGGCGCGGCGGTGCCGGCGAAGTTGACGGTGGTGTTCCGGCGCGTCCGGCCCCTGAGCAACGACGGGTCGGTTCGGCTCGTGCCTTCGACGAGCACCTCCTCGACACCGCCGACCCGTTCGGCGTTGCGAGCGGACGCGACGCGCTGGACGACGTCGATCAGGCGCTCGATGCGATCGCGCTTGGTCTCATCCGAAATCTGATCCAGCATTGCGGCCGCCTCGGTCCCGACCCGGGGCGAGTAGACGAATGTGAAGGCGCCGTCGAAGCCGACCTCCTCGACAACCTCCATTGTCGCGCGGAAATCCTCCTCGGTCTCACCGGGGAAGCCGACGATGATGTCGGTCGTCAGCGCGAGATCGGGGATCGCGGCGCGTAGCTCGCCGGCGAGGCGGACGTAGCGCTCGCGGTCGTAGGTGCGCCGCATGGCCTTCAGGATGCGCGACGAGCCGGACTGCAGCGGCAGGTGCGCGTGCTCGCACACCGCGTCGCATTCGGCCATCGCCTCGATCACCGGCCGGCGGAAGTCCTTCGGGTGCGGGCTGGTGAAGCGGATGCGCTCGATCCCGTCGACAGCGTCGCACGCCCGCAGAAGCTCGCCGAACTCCGTGCGGATCTCAGGCAGCAGATCGCGTCCCCACGAGTTGACGTTCTGGCCGAGCAGCGTGATCTCGCGGACGCCCCCGTGCGCGAGGCGGGTGACCTCGGCGGCGACGTCGCCGGGGCGGCGGCTGACCTCGCGGCCGCGCACGGCGGGGACGATGCAGTAGGAGCACTTCGAGTTGCAGCCCATCGAGATCTGCACCCAGGCCTGGAACGCGCGCTCGCGGTGCATCGGCAGCTCGCCGGCGAAAGAACGGTCGTCGAGCCCGAAGCGTCCACGCGCGACTCCAAGCCCGCCGGCACCGAGCCACTCCCCGAGATGGGCGATCGATCCCGGGCCGAACGCGACGTCCACGTAGGGATAGAGCTCGAACAGCCGCTCACGCTGCGCCTCCGCATAGCAACCACCGACGGCGATGACCTTGTCCGCGTCGTCCTGCTTCAGCGCCGCCGCCTGCGCGAGGTGCGCCGCGAACTTCATGTCCGGTTTCTCGCGGATCGTGCAGGTGTTGAAGACGAGGACGTCGGCGTCCTCCTGCGTCGCGCTCTCCCCCAGTCCGAGCTCCTCGAGCATGCCCTTGATCCGCTCGCTGTCGTGAGCGTTCATCTGGCAGCCGAACGTGGTGACGTGGTACCGCCGCACGGGCCAGAATGCTACCCGTGGTCTTTCCTGATTTCGGGACCGTCTGGCTCTTCGCCGTCACGGCCCTCGCCCTGCTCCTGATCCCGGGGCCGGCGGTGCTCTACGTCGTTGTCCAGGGCGCGGAACAGGGCCGTCGGGCCGGGCTCGCGTCGGTGGCGGGCATCCATCTCGGGACGCTCGTCCACGTCTTCGCCGCGACCGTCGGGCTCTCGGCGCTGATCGTCGCCTCGGCGCTCGCGTTCAACGTCGTCAAGTTCGCCGGCGCCGCCTACCTCGTCTACGTCGGTGTGCGGAAGCTGCTGGGACGAGACGACCGGAGTCTCGAGCCCGGCGAGGAGCGTGTCTCCTACAGGCGTGCGTTCGCGCGTGGCGCGGTCGTCAATGTGCTGAACCCGAAGACGGCACTCTTCTTCCTCGCGCTGCTGCCGCAGTTCGTCGACCCCGACCGCGGCGGCGTCTGGTCGCAGGCGCTTGTGCTCGGCCTCGTCTTCGTCGCGCTCGGTCTGCTGACCGACTCCGCGTACGCGCTCGCCGCGGGAACGGTCGGGGGCTTCCTACGACGCCGCCGCCGGGGGTTGCGTTACGGCTCCGGGCTCGTGTTCGTCGGCCTCGGCGCCGCCGCCGCTCTCGCTCGGCGGAACTGAGCCGGAGCCCGGGCCGCCGTTCGTCACGTTGCGCGCGACGTCGATCGCGCGGCTCTCGCGGATCACCGTGACCTTCACCTGGCCCGGATACTCGAGCTGGTCTTCGATCTCGCGCGCGATCTCGTGGGAGAGGAGCACGGCGGCGTCGTCGTCGACCTCGCCCGGCTTCACGATTACCCGGATCTCCCGGCCGGCTTGCAGCGCGTAGACCTTCTCGACGCCCGGCTTTTGCGCCGCGAGCTCCTCGAGCGTGGCGAGCCGCTTGATGTAGTGCTCGAGGCTCTCGCCCCGCGCGCCCGGCCGTGACGCCGAGATCGCGTCCGCAGCGATCAGCAGTACCGCCTCGACCGTCTGCGGCTCGATTTCGTAGTGGTGCGCCTCGATGGCGTGGACGACGTGCTGGGACTCGCCGTAGCGGCGAGCGAGCTGCGCGGAGATGGATGCGTGCGAGCCTTCGACCTCGTGCGTCATCGCCTTGCCGAGGTCATGCAGGAGCGCGGCGCGCTTCGTCACCTTCACGCTGGCGCCGACCTCGGACGCCATGATGCCGGCGAGGTGCACGACCTCGAGCGTGTGCTTGAGGACGTTCTGGCCGTAGCTGGTGCGGTAGCGCAGACGGCCGAGGATCTTCACGAGCTCCTCGTGGAACTCGCCGCAATTCGCCTCGAACACCGCTTGCTCGCCGGCCTGGGTGATGTGATCCTCGATCTCGGCCTTCGACTGGTAGTACGTGTCCTCGATACGTGCCGGGTGAATGCGCCCGTCCTCGATCAGCTTCGCGAGCGTCAGCTTCGCGACCTCGCGCCTGATCCCGTCGAATGACGACAGCACGACCGCCTGCGGCGTGTCGTCGATGATGAAGTCGACGCCGGTGAGGTGCTCGAGGGCCCGGATGTTGCGCCCTTCGCGGCCGATGATGCGCCCCTTCATGTCGTCGGAAGGAAGCTGGATCACCGACACCGTCGTCTCCGCCGCATGGCTCGCGGCCACACGCTGGAGCGCGTCGGCGACGAGATTGCGCGCGCGCCGCTTGGCCTCGGTGCGCGCTTCCTCCTCGAGCTGGCGGACCCGGCGTGCGAGCTCATGCCGGACCAGGTCCTCCGAGCGCTCGAGCAGCGCCACCTTCGCCTCGTTCACGGTCATGCCCGAGATCCGCTCGAGCGCGGCCAGCTGCTGCTCCTTGGCGTCCTTCTGCTCCTCTTGCAGCTGCTTGAGGTGCGTCTCGCGGTCGGCGAGGCCCTGCTCGCGGCGCTGGAGCTCCGTCAGCTTGTCGTCGATCTCCTCTTCCTTTGCGAGCACGCGCTCCTCGACCTTGACGATGCGCGAGCGGTGCGCCGCGATCTCCTGGTCGATCTCCGCCCGCAGCCGGACGGCCTCCTCACGCGCGCTGATCTGGGCCTCTCGGCGAAGCGTGTCCGCCTCGCGCGTGGCCTCGTCGAGCATCAACCGCCGCTGCTGCTCGGCGGCGCCGAGCCGCGACTTCCCGAGCACGCCGATCGCGATCGCAACGGCGATGCCCCCCACGATGACCCCGATCAGAATCCCGATTGCGACCAGCATGCTCAGCTCCTGGGTCGGTTGGCCGCGGTGCTACCGCGGAGCCCGCCCCGGCGTTTGCCGGCATCGACGTTCGGTAAAGCGAGCCGCCAGCGCGGCTCGTGAAGCGGTTGCTAGGACGCCGCTGTCAGGAGCCTTTCGCTGTTGCGCTGGTCGGAGGGTGACATTGGTTTCAGGGCTTCTCTTGGTGCTTTGGAAAACGTCTCTAATGCAGGCAAATCGTCGGATGAGGCAACGTCATCCTATCGCCGCTCAGCCCTCCTGTCCAAAAGCCGCTCCGAGAGCGGCCTCCAGGGCTTCCTCGCCGAAGCCGCGCCCGGCCAGATAGCGAGCAGTCCGGGGCCCGGTGCCGTGACGCTCGATCAGCCGCCGGGCCCGCTCGGCCTCGGGCTCCAGGCCGGGGAGGGCGTCCGCGACTAGCGCCTCCTCGAGCCCCTCGGCCAGCAGCCGATGCCGGATCGCCTCGTCGCCGTAGCCTCGCTCGGCGAGCGACCAGGACCGGCTCCGGGCCACGCGGCGGTCGTCGACGAGCCCGGCGCTCTCCAGCGCGGCGAGTGACTCGGCAGCCACGGCGGGCGTGACGGCCGCGCGCTCGAGGCGTTCGCTCAGACGGTGACGCGACAGATCGCGGTGCCGGAGCGCGCGGCCGGCGACATGCAGGGCGTCGGCCCGGCGCAGCTCCCGTCGCAGCAGGCGGAGAGCGGAACGGTCGAGCGCCCGGCCCTCC
>VAXO01000015.1 GCA_005888435.1 Actinomycetota bacterium
TGCGCATGGGCGACGACGAAGTTCGTGAAGTGCGTGAGCTTGTTGAACGGCTGGATCGCCTCGAACGCGCCCTGGATGTTCACGAGGAAGTAGAAGAAGAAAGCCGTCATCGTGAAGCGCAGCGGTAAGTTCGTGAAGAACCGGTCCCAGTTGCCCTTCATCGTCCCGAGGATGTTGATCGTGAACGCGAAGACCGGGACGAGGAGCATCCACGACGAGACCTCCGCAATCGTCTTCAGCCAGGACGGCGTCGGTGACTGCAGGATGTGGTGATCGCCGACGCCGGTGTAGAAGAACGCCATTCCCCAGAAGCTGATCAGCGAGAGCGTGTAGCTGTACAGCGGCGTGTTGGTGACACGCGGGACGATGTAGTACGTCAGCGCGAGCAGCATCGGCGTGAGCCAGAGGCCGAAGAGGTTGTGCGCGTACCACCAGTTGAGAATCGCGTCCGACAGGCTCGAGTCGAGCGCACCCGACGGCGCGCCCCAGACATGACCGGGGTGCCAGATGACGTTGCCGATCGCGTAGTCGGCGGCCAGCCAGAGAGGGCTCGCGATGAAGAACCACACCGACACGTAGATCGGTCTGATCGTGCGGATCGCGACCGTCGCCAGGATGTTGACGATGTTCAGGCACCAGATCACGAGCAGCGCGATGTCGAGGGGCCAGATCAGCTCGCCGTATTCGCGTCCCTGGCTGTGTCCGGTGAGCAAGGCGATCACGCCGAGCAGGAACATCAGGTTCCAGGCCCAGGCACAGATGATCCCCAGGCGCTCGCTCCACATCCCGCGCGTCCCGACGAGCCGCGGCAGCATGTAGAACAGCGCGCCGAAGTACATCATCGACCCGTTGACGTGTGAGGGTCGCACGCGGCTGAACGACAGCCAGGAGAGGCCGCCGAACGCCTCGGGCGTGACGAACTCTGTCGCGAGCACGAGGCCGAAGAGGTCGACGATCGTCAGCCAGATGATCGAGGAGAGGAGCCAGTGGCGCGCCGCACCGTCTGGAAATAGCGACGCGCGCTGCCGTGGCGGCTGCATCAGCGGCGCAGGCGCTTCCGCAACTCCCGTCTGGTCCGCCATTCGGCGCACGAGGCTACGGCCGATACCGCCCTCACCGCGACCGTCATGACGAAATTGTCATCCGAGGGTCACATTCGGGTCATGAGCGCGATATCGTCGCGCGAGAAAGGGCATGCGGATCCTGGTGATCGATGACGAGCCGAGGATTCTCGGCTTTCTCGCGCGGGGCCTGGCGGCAGAGGGCTATACGGTCGACGCCGCGGACAACGGCGTGGACGCGCTCCGCGCGGCGCGACGAAACGGCTACGACCTCGTGCTGCTCGACTTGCTCCTGCCCGGGATCGACGGGCTCAGCGTCCTACAGGCGCTCGGCCACGCGCATCCGGAACTGCCAGTCGTGATCGTCTCGGCCCGAACCGATCTGCCGACGAAGCTGCGCGGCTTCGGGCTCGGCGCCACCGACTACCTCAGCAAGCCGTTCTCGGTCGACGAGCTCCTCGCGCGCATTCGGGTGCAGCTGCGCAAGACGCACGGCGAACACAACCACCTCGTCCGGGCCGGCACGATCTCGCTCGATCTGGCGCGGCGAGAGGTGCGCGTGGGAGACGAGGTCGTGCAACTGACCGACCGGGAGTTCCGCGTGCTCCACCAGTTGGTCGAGCACGCCGGCGAAGTGCTCAGCCGCGAGCGGCTGCTGTCGGAGGTTTGGGGCTACCACTTCGACCCTGGCTCGAATGTCGTGGACGTCTGCATTCGCAGGCTCCGCAAGAAGCTCGGCGCCGAAGCGCCGATCGAAACGGTCCGCCATGTCGGCTATCGCCTTACTGAAGCGTAGGCCTGTCGAGGCCGCCTGGGCGGCCTTCGCCGTCGCGAACCTGATCGCGATGGGTCTGTTGCCAGGTTGGGAGACGATCCCATTCCATTTCATCTGGATCAGCTTGACGCTCGTGTACGGCTTCAGAGTGTGGCGCCCTGCCACGACCAATCTCACGTTGCTCGCAGTGGTCTGCGCAACGGGAGCGTTGATCCTTCAAGATGCGTTCACCGGCGACCAGCTGTGGGGCGAGCTGTTCGAGGTCCCCCTGATGTCCGCGATGTTCCTCGCGATGGTCTGGCACGCGCGCCGTCGTATGGATGCGCTCGCGGTGGTCGAGAGTCAGGCTGCGCGGCAGGAGCGTTTTCTGCACGACGCGTCGCACGAATTGCGCACTCCGGTGACGATCGCCCGTGGCCACCTCGACGTCCTACGGCGCACGAACGGCAACGCCGCTCCGGAGATCGACGTTGCACTCGACGAGCTCGAGCGCATCGAGCAGATCCTGGGAAGGCTGCTGCTGCTCGCCAAGGCTGACCAACCGGATTTCGTCGTGCTCGAGGAGATCGACCTCGAGACATTCCTCGAGGATGTCTTCATGCGTTGGTCCGAGATCGCGCCGCGGGCGTGGCGTCTCGGGGCCGTCCCTCACGGAGCGGTCTCGGCCGATCCCGAGGGCCTGCGCTGCGCGCTTGACGCCCTGCTCGAGAACGCGGTGAAGTACACCGAGCCCGGTGACGCGATCGAGCTCCGGTCGTACAGGCACGCCGACATGGTTGCGATCGAGGTCGCCGACGGCGGGTGCGGAATTCCGGAGGAGGCGCTGGACAAGATCTGGGAGCGGTTCTCGCGTGCCGACGCCGCTCGGACGCGCGCCCACGGCGGTGTCGGCCTCGGCCTTGCGATCGTCGACGCGATCGCGAAAGGACATGACGGACGGTGCACGGTGCGCATCGTCGGCGGGATGACGACGTTTGCGCTCTTCCTGCCGCGCTTCCGTCCCGCGCCGCGCGTGGCGGCGCCGAGCCCGTCGGAGCTCTTACGAACTTCTTAGGCGCGTTTTCATCGGCTTCCTAGGGCCCGCGCGTACTGTCGCGCGCTGACCAACGAAAGGAGCGATGAATCTGATGCATCTCTACGGAGACACGTTGGAGCGGTACGCCACACGCAACCTCCCTGCAACCGAGCTCACGGCGATCGACGAGCACATCAGCAACTGCATGTTTTGCACGCACGCGCTTGCCGAAGCGAGCGTGGGCATGTCGAGCTGGGAACGCCGGGGATGGCTCGGACGGCTCGTGCGTATCGAGCCGGAAACGCCCGTCGAGGACAGTCGCAGCGCAGAGCTCGACCGCGCGGCGTGACTTAGTCGTGTGCCGGCGCTGGGCGGCGCCCCGGGATCCGATACCCGTGGTCGTGGCAGAGGGAGCCAGGCGCGTCCTCGGTGAGGGCGTCGCAGTAACCCTTGCCGTACGCGGCCCGCATGAACGCCGCCACGACGTCGAGGTTCCACTCGGTGATCTCTCCGGCCTCGCGCCAGAGCTCGGTCAGGCGGAGGTCGATGTCGAGCTCGAGCAAATCGATACGTGACGGCTGATTGACCATGCAGCGAGGGTACGAAGGGGGTCGGACGGAGTACCGTTGGCGCCGTGGCTCAGCTCCATTACGGCCCGGCTCGGGTCCCCTCGAGGGAGAGCCCCGAAGAGGCGGTGGAGCTCCTCCGGGAGCGCGGCTTCACGGCCTGCGAGATCGACTTCGAGGGCAAGTTCTGGATGGACTATCCGTGGGCGGAGCGGTTCGGCGAGCTCGCACGCGACGCGGACATCGTCCTCTCCGTCCACGCCCCGATCGCGGGCTTCATGGGGCACGCAGAGCGCGGCAAGAAGCTCAACATGGCCGTCGGGATGCTCGACCACTCCGCAGGCATCGCGAAGGCCGCGGGCGCCGAGCTCGTCGTCTTTCATCCGGGCTTCCTGCTCGGCCGCGAGCGCGCGGCGGCGATTGACTCCGTCGTCGAGCAGCTGGGCGAGCTGCGCGAGCGGCTGGACCACAAGGACCGCGCCGTCCCGTTCGGGGTCGAGATCATGGGCCGTGTGCGCGAGCTCGGGACGGCCGAGGACGTCTTCGCGATCTCCGAGCGCTGCGGCTGGGTTCGCCCGGTGCTCGACTTCGCCCACCTGCACGCGGTCACCGACGGCGGCTTCACCGAGACGCCGGCGTTCGCCGAGATCCTTGCCGGCGCCGACCGCGTGCTTGCGCCGGACGCCGCGTTTCACATCCACTTCTCCGACATCGCATTCGCGAACCGCAACGAGACCAAGCACCTCCCGTACGGAGAAGGAACGCTGCGTGCCGCGCCGCTCGGCGAGGCGCTGGCGCGGTTCGAGCGTCCCGCAACCGTGATCACCGAGTCGCCCGACCTCCAGTCGGACCAGGCGATCCGAGACGAGCTCTACGCGGCCGTCGGGACGCGCTGAGCGAGCCGCGCGTCGAGGTCTGCCGCCTCGCTCGCGCGCGCGTGCGCGCGCAGGAAGTCCGAGAACGGTGGGACGACGTCCAGCAGGATGCGGCAGTGCTCGCCCTCGCTGACGATTTCGAGCGCCTCGGTGAACAGTGTCTCGGCCTCCGCGTCGCGGCCCTGCGCAGCACGAATCTGCGCGAGCGCCACGCGCGTGGTCGCGCGTGAGACGGTGTCCTCGGGGCTGACCGTCTCGCGTGCGGCGAGCGCGAACTTCTCCGCCTCGTCG
Source organism: Actinomycetota bacterium (assembly GCA_005888435.1). Classification (GTDB taxonomy): domain Bacteria; phylum Actinomycetota; class Thermoleophilia; order Gaiellales; family Gaiellaceae; genus 3-1-20CM-4-69-9. The sequence goes on from VAXO01000015.1 coordinate 4,584, forward strand.
ACGCGGCCCTGCTCCAGGAGGAGCTGGGCGAGGTAGCGCTGGCTCTCGCAGAGCGTGCCGCGCTCCTGCATGGGCGCGAGCAGCCTGATCGACTCGCGCAGCAGCTTCTCCGCTTTCTCGGTTTCGCCGGTTCGCCAGGCGACGATGCCGAGGTGGCGGCTCGTCCACGCAATCTCGGAGACCGACGCGGCTTCGCGGTACAGCTCGAGCGCCTTCGTGTACCAGCCGGCCGCCGCTTCGTAGTCGCCGCGCGCGCTCAGCAGCAACGCCTTCGACGAGGCCGCACTCGCGCGAGCCACGATGCTGCCGCTGTGCTCGGCCAGCTCGAGCGCGCGGTCGATCAGCGGCTCGGCCTTGTCCTCTTCCATCCGTCCAATGTGGATGCCGGCGAGCTGCAGGGCGGCCTTCGCCTCGTGGTCCTTGCGGCCCGCGGCACGGGCCTCTTCGAGCGCCTGCTGCTCGAACTCCTCGGCCTCCGAGAGCCGTCCCTGCCAGCGCGCCACGCGCGCACGCCGATCGAGCGCGGCAAAGCGGCCTTCGTGGTCGTCCGGTTCGACGACCGCGAGCGCCTCGTCCGCGAGCTCCGCCGCGCGCGCGATCTCGCCGTCGAGCGACGCGACCGTTTCCGCGAGCGCGGTCAGAGCGCGGGTCTGCAGGTCGCGCGCGCCTGACTGCGCAGCCTGCTCGGCCACCACAGTCATCTCGTCGCGCACCGTCGGGAGATCGCCGAGCTGCGACGCTGCCCGTGCTGCGAGGTAGCGTCGTTCGAGCGTCGGCTCGAGCTCGAGCGAACGGAGCAGCAGCTTGCGTGCCGACTGGTTCGACTCGCGAGCGAGCGCGCGCTTGCCGGCTGCGTGCAGGGCCTTCGCCGCAATCTTCGCCAGCTCCTCCGGTGGATGCCCGTCGAGCTCGGCGTAGAGGATGCACGCCTGATCGAGGTGGTACGCGCGGATCTCCAACAGCTCCTTCTCGGCCTTCTCGCGCAGCCACTCCGCAAAGCGTGTGTGGTACTCCGCGCGGCTGGACTTCGAGAGCCCGCCGTAGGCGACCTCGCGGATCAGGACGTGCTTGAAGCGGTACGCCGTCTCGCCGCTGATCGTCGAGCGCTCCGGCCGGGTGATCAGGTCGCGCAGCAGCAGGTCGTCGAGCATGTCCTCCAGCTCGTCGGCGTCGTATTCGGCGGACAGGTAGTCCACCGCACCCGCGAAGAAGGTTCGGCCCATGACCGAGCCGCGCTGAAGCAGGATCTTCTCGCCGGCCGGCAACCGGTCGATGCGCGCACCGATCAGCGCCTGCAGAGTGTCGGGGATCCGGTCGCTGCCGTGGCTGCCCTCCTCGACGAGCATGCGGACCGTCTCCTCGACGAAGAGCGGGTTGCCCTCCGTCTTCTCGAGCAGGCGCGACGTGACGTGCTCCGAGACCTCGTGCTGCGCGAGCAGCGCTGCGGCGAGCTCTTCACTCTCCTCGCGCGCGAGCGGCTCGAGCTCGATCGCAGTTGAGCGGATGCGCCCGCCACCCCAGCCCGGACGGACGTCGAGTAGCTCCGGGCGGGCGAGGCAGACCATGAGGAGCGCACGCTCGCGCACCCACTGCGCGAGGTGATCGATCAGCTCGAGCAGCGGCTCCTCCGCCCAGTGGATGTCCTCGAACACGAGCACGAGCGGCTGCACGTCGGCGAGCTCGTCGACGAACTCGCGCGCGGCCCACGCGATCTCGGGCTGGCCACGCTCGCCTTCGACGGCGTCCATCACGCCGGAGGCGAGGCCGAGCAGCTCGGCGATCGCCTCGTCGCCGCAGCACTCGACGAGCTTCTCGCGCGCGGTCTCCATCGGGTCGTCGTCCGTGATCCCGGCCGCGGCCTTGACCATCTCCGCGAGCGGCCAGTACGTCACGCCCTCGCCGTACGGGAGCGCTCGGCCGGCCAGGATCGTCACTCCCTCGACGCCGGCGAGGAACTCGCGCAGCAGCCGGCTCTTCCCCACCCCGGGCTCGCCGTAGATCGTGAAGACGTGCGGGCGCTTGTCCCGCATCGTCCGCGACAGCGTGTTCTCGAGCAGGTCCAGCTCCGACTCGCGGCCGACGAACGGCGCCGAGACGGTGACCCGCTGCGGGCTCCCGTCGACTGCCCCGACGGCGCGGTACGCGCCGATCGGCCGCCGGAAGCCGCGTAGCTCCAGCGGCCCGACGTTCTCGCTCTCGATGCGGCCCTCGGTGAGGCGGTGGGCCGCGTCGCCGATCAGGATCTCCCCGGGCCCGGCGGCCTGCTGGAGGCGTGCCGCGACGTTGACCGCCTCGCCGGTCGCGAAGGTCGAGTCGGTCTCGTCGACGACGACTTCGCCGGCTTCGATCCCGATGCGCGCCTCGATCCCGACCTCGTGCGCATGGTCGAGGATGCCGAGCGCCGCGCGCGCCGCGCGCTCGGCGTCGTCCTCGTGTGCCTGCGGGATGCCGAAGGCCGCCATGACGGCATCGCCGGCGAACTTCTCCACGGTGCCGCCGTGCGTCTCGATGCAGCCGGAGACGGCGTCGAACCAGGCCGTCACGCGCCGGCGCGTGATTTCCGGATCCTGGGCCGAGACGAACTCGGTCGAGCCGACGAGGTCGGCGAAGAGGACTGTCGCAAGCTTGCGTTCCACACCTCAATTCTAGGTGTGGGGGTTGACGCGACCGAGGATTTCGGGGGCCGCCGCGGCGCGGCGGCCCCCTTTTGTGGTTAGAGGCCGAATCCCGAGCGCGGAACCGTCGCCAGCACCTGCTGCTGGTAGTAGACGTCGGTCCCGTCGGTGTTCTGCGGGTAGTGCGTCGTCACGGACAGCGCGTAGATGTTCCCGCCGGAGACGGCCAGTCCGAAGTAGTCGCCGATGAACCCTCGGCCCCGCGGACAGGGGTCGTTGTGTCCGGCGCACGGATACTGGCTGATCCCGTCGACTTTCTGGCCCGGCTGGTCGGGATCCCACCGGTAGGTGGAGACGTTCACGTTCGAGCCGACGGGCTGCGCACCGTTGACTGAGCCGATGTCGCGGTACGCCTGCAGCGAGACGGCTATGCAAGTGTTCGCCGCGCCGCGGTGCGCCGGCAGGATCGACGAGTCGTTCGGACACGCCGCGCGCCGGTCGTAGAACGCCACCGCGACCGCGTCGCCGTTGGCCGCCACCGACGGCTGGAACTGGTCGGACGAGGCGGTGTTGGCGTCGTCGTTCACCTGCTGCGGCGCCGACCAGGTGAAGCCGCCGTCCTCGGTCTGGGTGAGATAGACGTCCGACGTCCCCGCCGCGGGGTTCCAGTTCTCGTACACCAGGTAAGCGTGGCCTGGATGAGACGGGCTCGCCGCGAAGTTCTCGAGGATCCCGTCCCGGAAGTTCGTGTTCGCGAAGCTGCCGTTCGGGTTCTCGATCGGGCTCGCTGCGATGACGAACGGCGTCCAGGTGCGGCCGTCGTCCGTCGACTTCGTCACGTACACGTGGCCGACCTTGTTCTTGTTCAGGTCGAACCCGCTGATGAAGGCGACGTAGACCGTCCCTTCCGGGCCGATGGACGGATAGACGTACGTGTTACCGGGCGTCGTCGCCGACGGCGTCGACAATTGCACGGCCTTGGAGAAGGTCGCGCCGCGGTCGCGCGAGACAGCGACCATGATCTTGCCGTTCCCGTTCGACCCGTTGAACGTCGTCCACATCGCGTAGACGTGATCCTGGTTGACGTTGCCGACGAGGTGGTTCACGGCGATCCACTGCTTGTCGTCGACGTGGCCCAGCGTGACGCTGTTCTGGTTGTTCGTGTTGTCGAGCGCGACGCCGCCGTTCGCCTGAATCCAATGTCGGCCGAGGTCGTCCGAGTACGACACATGGATCTCGCCGTTCGGGTGCATGCCCCCGGCCCAGAACGCGTTGAACGGGAGCGTCGTCTGGTACACGCGCCCCTTCGTGTCGAAGTCGGCGTTCGGGTCGGTGTTGTTCGTCCAGCTCGGCGGCATGGCCTGCGTTCCGACCGTCGTGCACTCATAGCCCTGCACCTGATTCGTCGCGACAGCGGCACCGTTCTGGATCGTGTAGCTGCCGAGATGGAAGTTGTAGAAGGTGCTCCACTTGCCGACGAAGAACTTCGAGACGCCGACGATGTCCTCGGTGCCGGGCTTGACCGCAAGCCAGGACTCGGAGTGGTTCGAGTTCAGCTGCTGTGGGCCGCACGTTCCCGGCTCGGGTCGTGTCGCGCCGGGTGGCACCGGATAGCCGCCGCCGGTGACGGGGCTGCTCACGACCGTGTTCGTGAATGGCACGCTCGACGACCAGGGCGCCGCCGTCGCCGCAGAAGCGGCCGTCACGGCGAACGCTGCGAAGCCGGCGAGCAGTGTTGCGAGCTTGCTCAAGGCGTCCCCCTCTCGTGGCTGACCTGCGCGGCGGTTCTAACACGCCGGCCGCGGCCCATGCCTCTCCGTCGGAAGCCCGATAAGAGATCGCAATCACGTCACTTGCAGGGCTGGCCGCATACGATCGCGTCCGTGCTGGACCCGAAGGTCTTCAAGGCGTACGACGTGCGCGGGATCTATCCCGACGAGCTCGACGAGGAGGGCGCTTACGCGATCGGGCGCGCCTACGTGGAACAGTTCGAGCCGCGCCGCATCGCCGTCGGGCACGACATGCGCCTTTCGTCGCCCGCGATGACCGAGGCGGTCGTGCGCGGGGTGGCCGACGCGGGTGTGGACGTCGTCGAGCTGGGCCTGGTCGGAACGGAGATGGTGTACTTCGCCGTCGGCGAGCTCGGGCTCGACGGCGGCATCGCCGTCACGGCCTCGCACAACCCCAAGGAGTACACGGGGATGAAGATCGTCCGCCGCGGCGCGCTCCCAGTCGGCGGCGACTCGGGCCTTCTGGACGTCCGCGACAGGGCCATGTCGGGTGCCAGGCACGAGACGGGACGTGAAGGGACGGTGACGAAGGAGGACATCTGGCCGCGGTTCGTCGAACGTGTGCTCTCCTTCATCGACGTCGACGCCGTCAAGCCTCTCCGCGTCGTCATCGACGCCGCAAACGGGATGGCCGGCGCGATGTTGCCGCCCGTGCTCGAACGTTTGCCGATCGACGCCGTGCGCTGCTACTTCGAGCCCGACGGGTCATTCCCGAATCACGAGCCGAATCCGCTGCTGCCCGAGAACCGCGAGTTCATCGTCGGTAAGGTCACGGCCGAGCACGCCGACCTCGGCGTCGCGTTCGACGGCGATGCTGATCGCTGCTTCTTCGTCGACGACACGGGTGAGTTCGTCCCAGGCGACTTCGTCACGGCGCTGCTCGCCGAGTCGATCCTGGAGAAGGCGCCCGGCGCGAAGATCCTCTACGACGTCCGCGCGAGCTGGGCCGTGCCGGAGACGATCCGCGCCGCCGGCGGCGAGCCGCTCGTCAACCGCGTCGGGCACGCGTTCTTCAAGCACCGGATGCGCGAGGAGGGCGCCGTGTTCGGCGGGGAGGTGTCGGGCCACTACTACTTCCGCGACTTCTCGCAGGCGGACTCCGGGGTGGTGCCGTTCCTGCTCATGCTCGAGCTCGTGTCGAAGCGCGGCGAGAAGCTCTCCGACATCCTCCGACAGTACCGCGATCGTTACTTCATCACCGGCGAGCTGAACACGCCGGTCAGCGACGTTGCGCTGAAGCTGCAGGAGCTGAAGGAGCGCTTCGGCGGCGAAGGACAGGTCTCGCACCTGGACGGCCTCTCGGTCGACGCAGACGACTGGCACATGAACGTCCGCCCCTCGAACACCGAGCCGCTGCTGCGGCTGAACCTCGAGGCGCTGTCGCCCGACCTGATGGAGCGGAAGCGCGACCAGGTGCTCGAGGTGATCCGCAACTGAAGGAAAAGTCGCCGTTCAAGTTCTCGGCGCAGACGCGCGTCGGCTTTTCGGACACCGACGCGCAGGGAATCGTCTATTACGGCAGGTACCTCCCCTACTTCGACCTCGCGCGCGTCGAGTACCACCGCAACCTCGGGCTGCTCGGAATGGACATCGGTGCCGAGGGCCAGGAGTTCGTCATGCGTGCATCCACGATCGAGTACTTCGCGCCGGCGGTGTTCGACGACCTGATCGAGGTGTACGTACGCATGGCGAAGATCGGGCGCACGAGCGCGACGTACGAGCTCGCCGCATACCGTGCGCACGACGATGCCTTGATGGTGGCGGCCACGCAGACACTGGTGCTCGTCGACCTCGACGAACGCAAGGCGGTGCCGATCCCGGAGAGCTACAAGGAAGCGATCCGCGCCTTCGAGGGAGACGCGCTCGAGGCATGAGCGACGCCGACGACGTCCTGCGGACGGCCGTGGCCGAGCTCGCCGAGGCGTACGACTGGGTTGGCATCTCCTTCGTCGAGCAGGGCGCGCTCGTGCTCGGGCCGGCGACCGGCCCCGCGCCCGAGCAGACGTTCGACGTTCCGGTCATGTACGACGGCGCGCGCGTCGCCGAGCTCCGCGTCGCGCCGCCGGACGTGTCCCCGGAGCAGCGCACGTCACTCGAACGGAGAGCGGAGGCGCTCGCCCCCTATTGCCTCGTCGGTTGGGACACGGGCGGCGAAGCCTGGTCTCCCTGAGACAGGTCTCGTGCCTGGCACGAATTTGGGACTTTGCAGGGAGTTCCCGCCCGCGCCGGTTGCCGCGACCGGCGCGCACCGCTTCACCTGAGCGAAGCGAGTTCTCCAAAGTGCCGCGCGCCCGCCCGTTGTCCTCGAAACGGTCGGGCGCCGCAGCTGTGGTGCCCTCTCCCCCTTGTACTCGTTGTAATCAGATTCCGGCCGCGGTCTATCCCTTGAACGAGGTAGCTATCTCGTTCGGGTGACGATCCCTCCAAGGAGGGATCCGTCGTCCGAGGCTGGCGCCGCACCTATGGGTGTGCGTAAGACGGGGTCGAGGGAAGCTAGGAGGGCGTGACGCGATAGGCGTCGAACACAGCCTCGATGTTGCGGAGAGCCGTCAGCAGGCCGCGCAGTTCTTTCACGTCGCCGACCTCGGCCGTGTACCAGTTCTTGGCCATCTGATCCTCGACGGTGCCGCCGTACGAGACGATGTTCGCGCCGTGCTCGGCGAACGTCCGCGCGACGTCCTCCAGCAGCCGCGGGCGGTCCCAGGAGTCGACCGCGATCTGCACGCGGAAGCTCTGCGAGGCGCCGCCGTCCCAGCTGACGGGTGTGAACCGCTCCGGGTTCCGTGCGAGCGCCTTGACGTTCGGGCAGTCGCCGCGGTGGATCGTGATCCCCTTGCCCATCGAGATGTAGCCGACGATCTCGTCGCCCGGCACCGGCGTGCAGCACTTCGCGAGCCGCACGAGCACGTCGTCGACGCCGTGCACGTTGATCCCGTAGTTCTCGCTGCCGACCGCGTGCTTCGCGCGCGGCGCCTTCAGCGGGACGGTCTCCTCCTCGGCCGCCTGCTCGGTCTTCAGCCGCTGCAGCACCTTGTTCACGACCGCCTGGGCGCCGACCTTGCCCGAGCCGAGCGCGAGGTAGAAGTCCTCGGCCTTCTTGAAGTTCATGTCGCGGATGACCTCCGCGAGCACCGCGGAGCCGGCCAGCTTGCGGTACGGGAGCTTCGCCGCCTTCAACGCGCTCTCGAGCGCTTCGCGCCCCTTCTGCTCCTGGTCCTCGCGGGTCTCGCGCGAGAACCACTGGCGGATCTTGTTCCGCGCGCGCGACGACGCCGCGAGCGACAGCCAGTCGCGCGACGGCCCGCGGCCGGCCTTCGAAGTCAGGATCTCGACGAAGTCGCCGTTCTTCAGCTTGTAGTGCAGCGGAACGATGCGGCCGTTGATCTTCGCGCCGACGGTTCGATGGCCGACGTCGGTGTGCACCGCGTACGCGAAGTCGATCGGCGTCGCGCCCGTCGGCAAGGTCTTCACCTCGCCCTTCGGCGTGAAGACGTACACCTCGTCGTCGACGAGGTCGCTCAGGAACGCGCGCTTGAACTCGCTCGGCTCGTCGATCGTCTCCGGCTGCGCCTCCATGAGCTGACGCACCCACGTCTCCCAAGCCTCGTCTGACCGGCGGCGCCGCTTGCCCTTGTAGCGCCAGTGCGCGGCGATGCCGTACTCGGCCTCCTCGTGCATCTCGCGCGTGCGCACCTGGATCTCGAGCGGTCGCCCCTCCGGCCCGATCACGGTCGTGTGCAGTGAGCGGTACCGGTTGAACTTCGCCATCGCGATGTAGTCCTTGAAGCGGCCGGGCATCGGCTTCCAGAGCGCGTGGATCAGGCCGAGCGCGCCGTAGCAGTCGCGCGTTCCCTCGTCACCGGAGCGCTCGACGATCACGCGCATCGCGGTCAGATCGTAGATCTCGTTGAACTCGCGGCCCTTCTTCGCCATCTTGTCGTAGATGGAGTAGAAGTGCTTCGCGCGCCCGGAGATCTCGGCAGGGATGTCGACCTTGCCGAGCTCGAGCTGCAGAACGCGCGCCGCCTCCGAGACGTGTCCCTCGCGGTCTGCTCGGCGCTCGGCGACCATCGCCGTGATCTCCTCGTACTTGCGCGGATGCAGCGTCTCGAACGCGAGGTCCTCGAGCTCCCACTTGAGCGCGTGGATGCCGAGGCGGTGCGCGAGCGGCGCGTACACCTCGAGCGTCTCCTTCGCCTTCTGCACCTGCTTCTGCTTGCCGAGGTACTCGATCTGACGCAGGTTGTGCAGGCGGTCGGCGAGCTTGATCAGGATCACGCGCACGTCTTCCGCCATCGCGATGATCAGCTTGCGGTAGTTCTCGGCCTCGGCCTGCTCGCGGCTCTGGAACTGCACGCGCGTCAGCTTCGTCACGCCCTCGACGAGCTTCGCGATCTCGTCGCCGAACTCGGCTCGCACGTCCTCGAGCTCGACGTCGGTGTCCTCGACGACGTCGTGGAGGAGCGCTGCGGCGATCGTCTCGTCGTCGAGCTGGAGCTGGGCGCAGATCTTCGCCGCGCCCCATGGGTGGAGGACGAACTCCTCCCCGGAGCGCCGCTGCTGTCCCTCGTGGGCGTCGGCGGCGAAGCGGAAGGCCCGGCTGATCAGGTCGCGGTCGACGTCCGGGTTGTAGGCGGAGACGTCCGCGATCAGCTCGTCTATGAGCTCCTGATGCTGTTCGTGAGTCTCAAGGACCGCCATGAACCCAGTGTACTCCCCGGATTTCCGGCCCCCTCCCCCGTCCCAGCGACGTAACTAAAGGGCAGGAAAGCTCGTTCCGATGGGGAAAGGAACTCGCCCGTGACCTGGTATCGACGCCGACAAGAACGCAAAACCGCCGCGCGCGCCGCGCGGCTGCTCGTCGCGCTCAACGAGTGCGCTAGTACGCGACCCCGAAGGTCTCAGGCGGGTAGACGGCTCGGCCTCGGAGCCTCGGGTCGTAAGCGCCTAGCGGCCTGATCATGAAGAACTGCGGGCCGCGGGATTCGGGTGGCATCTCGATCCCCCGCTCGTCCGCGCGTGTGAAGCCGAAGCGTCCGTAGTAGGCGGGGTTCCCCTCGATCAGGAGCAGCGGCTCCCCGCGTTCGTCCGCGATGCGGATCGTCGCCAGCATCAGCGCGATGCCGATGCCGCGGCGCTGGTGCGACGGCACGACCGCCAGCGGCCCGACCTGCAGGACACGTCTCGTGTCTGGCACGACGTCCACGTAACTCGAGATGACATGTCCGAGGGACTGTCCCTCAGACACGGCCACGAGGGATAGTTCCGGAACGAAGCGATCCGACGCGCGGATGCCGTCGACGATCGCGCTGGTGATCGTGTCGCCGAACGCCTCGTCGACGATGCGGCGGATGTCTTCGTGGTCGTCGGGTCCCTCGGCGCGGACAATCACGCGGCGCGCAGGAGCGCCGGCTCGGCGAGCAGAGCACGGAACGTCTCCGACTCGAGCGGATGCCGCCGCGGCCCGCCGTTCTCCACGTCCAGCTCGTCGAAGATCTGCTGTGCCTGCGGCTCGCGCGTGCCGTTCGCCTTCCACTGCGCGCGCAGCCACTCGTACAGCTCGTCGAAGCGGTCGTCCGCATCGAAGACGCGACGCACGACGAGCTGCGGCGCAACCGTGCCGTTCCAGCGATTCTCCTGCAGCCGGAAGGCGACGTCGTAACGGCCGACGCGCCGGTAACGGTCGAGCTGCGTCCCCTGCCCGAAGGCGATCGCGCCGCCCGCATCGCTCCCGTCGCGCTGCACGCGAAAACGCAGGTGCTTGCCGTCACCGACGGTCGTGAGCTCGCCGAGCTCGCATCCGGGCGCGAGCAGCGTCACCTCCGGATTCGCGAGCCCGAAGGGCGCAAGCCGGCGCAGCTCTTCACACAGGTCGAGCGTCAGCTTCGCCCCGCGCGGGAGAACGGCGTCGACGACGGTCGTCGGCACGAGATCGTCAGGTGTCAGCAGACCCTCCGCCTGTGCGGCGAATGCATCCGCGAACGGCTCGACGAACTCCGGCAAGATCGAGAGGCCCGCGGCGGCGCGATGCCCGCCGAAACGCTCGAGGAGGTCCGCGCAGTCCCGCAGCGCTCCGTGCAGGTCGAACGACGAGATCGAGCGACCGGACCCCTTCCACGGCCCGTCGCCGCCGGCGAGCAGCACGACCGGCCGGTGATACCGCTCCACGAGTCGTGAGGCGACGATCCCGATCACGCCCTCGTGCCAGTCGTCACCCCAGACGACATATGCCTGGCGGCGCCTCTTCGCCTCCGGCCACTCCTCGACCTGGGCGACCGCGGCGCGGAGGATTTTGTCCTCGACCACCTGCCGGTCGCGGTTCAGCTCTTCGAGCCGATCGGCGAGGCGGCGCGCTTCGTCGGCGTCGTCGGTGAGAAGCAGCTCGAGCGCCGCGCGCGGGTGACCGAGGCGTCCGGCAGCGTTGATGCGCGGGGCTAGGCGAAAACCGACCTGTCCCGTGTCGACTACTGCCGCGTCCACGCGCGCGACTTTCATCAGAGCCTGCAGCCCCGGCTTCTGCGTGCGCGCGAGCGCGCGCAGCCCGGCGATCGTCAGCGTGCGGTTGTCGCCGAGCAGAGGAACGACGTCCGCGATCGTGGCGAGCGCGACGAGGTCGAGGTGCCGGCGCAGGACCTCGGAGTCCGCGCCGAGCAACGCCTGGCCAAGCTTGAACGCGACGCCCGTGCCGCAGAGCTCTTTTGTCGCGACGACCGGGCAGTCCGGCAGCTCGTCGCCGGCGCGGTGGTGGTCGGTGACGATCACGTCGAGACCGAGCTCCCGTGCGCGGCGGACCTCGTCGACCGCGGTGATCCCGCAGTCGACGGTCAGGACGAGCCCGCAGCCCTCCGCTGCGAGGCGCTCGAGCGTGTTGCCGTTGACGCCGTACCCTTCGTCGAAGCGGCTCGGCAGGTGCCATTCGACATTGGCGCCGAGCTCCCGCAGCACGAGCACAGCGAGGACGGTCGCGCAGATGCCGTCGACGTCGTAGTCGCCGTGCACGCAGATGCGCTTGCCTGCGGCGATCGCCGCATGGATGCGCTCCGTGGCGACGTCCATGTCCGGCAGCAGGAACGGGTCGCCGAGCGGCTGCTCGCCGGCCAGAAAGGCGCGTGCCGCCTCGGGGTCGCCGTAGCCGCGCCGGACGAGCACGCTAGCCGTGATCTCGCTGAGGCCGAGCGCCTGGGCGAGGAAGTCGGCCTGCCGGTGCGGGCACGGACTGATCGTCCAGGTGCCCTCAGACATCGGCGATTACGGTAGGTGGGGTGTCGGACGGCACAGGATTGCGCGGCGAGTTCCTCCTCGATCCCGACGTCACCTTTCTGAACCACGGCTCGTTCGGGGCGTGCCCGCGCGCGGTGTTCGAGCGCTACCAGGAGTGGCAGCTCGAGCTGGAGCGTGAGCCGGTGCTCTTCCTGGCGCGGCGGATGGAGGGGCTGCTCGCCGAGGCGCGTGCCGCTCTCGGTGCATACGTGGGTGCCGAGCCCGACGACCTCGTGTTCGTCCCGAATGCGACGTCCGGCGTGAACATCGCCGCGTGGCCGCTCGGGCTGCAGCCGGGCGACGAGGTGCTGAGCACGGACCTCGAGTACGGCGCGCTCGATCTCACCTGGGAGCACGTGTGCGGCGACTTCGGCGCGCGCTACGTGCGCACGCCCGTGCCGTTGCCGATCGGGGAGGAGAGCGAGGTCGTCGAGACGATCTGGGCCGGTGTCAACGACCGCACGCGCGTGCTGTACCTCAGCCATCACACGTCGGGGACGGCCCTGACCCTTCCCGTGGCGGAGCTGTGCAGGCGCGCGCGGGAGCGCGGCATCGTGACGGTGATCGACGGCGCGCACGTGCCGGGGCAGCTGCCGCTGAACCTGCGCGAGCTCGACCCTGACTTCTACGCGGGCAACTGCCACAAATGGCTGTGCGCGCCGAAGGGCGCTGGCTTCCTCTACGTCCGCCGCGAGCTACAGCGCAGCGTGCACCCGCTCGTGTTCAGCTGGGGCTACGAGGGCGACGACCCGACCTTCCTCGCACGGCACGAGAAGCAGGGGACGCGCGACCCCTCGGCGTACCTGACCGTTCCGTACGCGATCGAATGGCAGGAGGCGCGTGACTGGCACCTCGTGCGGGAGCGCTGCCACGAGCTCGCGCGCCGAGCCGCCGGCGAGTTCGGCCTCACCCCGGTCGTGCCAGACACCCGACACGGCCTCTACGGACAGATGGTGGCCCTGCAGCTACCCGGCGACGCGCCGATGGATCTGCAGGAGCGGCTGTTCGACGAACATCGCATCGAGATCCCGGTGATGGACCGCCAGAGCCCCCGGCTGATCCGCGCGTCGTTCCAAGGCTACAACGACGAAGCGGATCTCGAGCGGCTCAGGGCCGCACTGAGCGTCCTGCTCTAAGCAGCGTACGCGAACGGGTGCCGGAAGACGTCGAGCGCCTTGTCGGCCGGAGCGCGGACCTCGAAGCTCTCGCCGGAGCGGCTGTCGGCAACCGCGACCATGAGCTGGTTCGTCATGCGGCTCCAGAGCAGGGAGATCTCGATTCCGTCCGCTGAGCGGTGATCGAGCTCGGTGAGGGTGAAGTCCATGCTCATGAATGTCCCAGACATCGGCCCGGGCGACCACGGAGCCATCCCCCGAATGGTTGTACGGCTGTCCCCCTATTCGTGGGGGAGGTTGACCCCCAGGAGCGTCAGCACCACCAACAGCGCTACGAACGCCAGGCCGCCGGCGACGTAGAGCCGCGGATGGTGGCTCCGCCGCAGCGAGTCCCAGCCGATCCGCCCCCAGAAGACCACCAGCCCGGCGAGCGCGCCAACCCCGATGACGAGCACGGGCGCGAGGAGGACCGCGCGTTGGAAGGAAAGATCGGTGATCGCAACCGCCACGACCACGACGGCCGTCACGGCGACGGAGGCGGCGAACAACCGGGCGCTCACAGGACCAAAGGCTATGCTCGAAAGCGTGGTGGAGGCGAACTACGTCTCGGGCGACGACTACGTCATCGAGTTTCAGGATCACCGTTTCGGCTTCAACGCGGGCGACTTCGAGGAGCGCGTCACGGCCGCGGCCGTCCGGCTCGGTCTGGTCGCCGAGAACGACCTCGACGACGACGAGACTGCCGACCTCGTCGAGCTCGTCTGGCGCGACTGGATCGACGAGCCGCGCAGCGGGCTCGGCCGCTACCTCGTGCGCCACTGGGAACGCGTGTCGCTCGTCGGCGGCGAGTCGCTCGTCTACTGGCTGAAGAAGCTCGTCTTCCGCAGCGCGTGGCTCGACCACCGCGTCAAGGAGGGGATCCTGGACGTTGCTTGGGACGATCAGCTCGCGGACTTCGCCTACCGCGATCCCAACGGCGACCGGGCCCTGCTCGAGCTCGCCCCCGTGCCCTCGTGGCACGAGCTCCAGTTCCGGCGTTGATCCGCGCCGGCCTCATTGCCGGCTATCTCGCCGCGCTGCTCGCGGTGGACACGCAAGTCGACCTCCGCGGACAGCTGGTGCTCGGCGCCCTGACCTGGCTCGCGCTCGTGGGCGCAGCATGGACGCTGCCGCGGGAGCGCCGGTTCCAGGTGACCGTGGTGATCTGCGCCGCGACGATCGCGGAACTGACCGGCTCGATCCTCTGGGGCGTCTACACGTACCGCCTGCACAACCTGCCGACGTTCGTGCCGCCGGCGCACGGCCTCGTGTTCATCGCCGGCGTCTCGCTGAGCCAGGCGCTACGGGCGCACACGCGACCGCTCGTCCTCGCCGCCGCGGCCATCGCGGCCACATGGGGCGTTCTCGGACTGACGCTTCTGCCGCACACGGATGCGGCCGGCGCTCTCGGGGTGCCATTGCTGCTCGTCTTCCTGTGGCGCTCGCGCGCCCGCGCGGCATACGCCGGGGTCTTCCTCGTCGTCGCCGCGCTCGAGCTGTACGGCACGGCGATCGGCACGTGGCACTGGGCGGATCACCTGCCCGGGGTCGGGATCCCGGATGGCAACCCGCCGAGCGGCGTCGCGTCTGGCTACGTCTGGTTCGACGTCATGGCGCTCCTGCTCGCGCCGCGCCTCGCCGCGCTTGCCGCGTGGACCTGGCCGTACCGGCGGCGTCTCCTGCCTGGCACGAGCCAGGTCTGATCCAGACCACGCGCTTCCAGGACAACCCGGACCACGCGGCGGCCGCAACGTTCGCGGCCGCCTGCGGAGGATGTTGGGCTGCGGCTCCCCACAATCCTCCTGCAACTCAGGATGAGGGCGAAAGCCGATTTGGCTCTCCCCCGGGAGGGGGAAGTGAAGCGCCTGGATGAACCACCCGAAGGGGGACGAATCAACCGGCCTCCGTGGGCGATGCTCCTATTGTCCTCAACAGCTCTGCACTGCGGCAGAGCAGCCCCCACAGAACTGCGGCACTGCGGCGGGGGCGGACACTTCGGGGCGGAACCTATGCGGCGGGTTCCGCCCCTTTTCTTTCCGGTAGCGCAAAGCCGGGCTTCCGGTCCTCGTCGGCCGGGCCGAGTGTGATCCGCCGGATAGAGCCGATCGGGACGATCAACTGCTCCCCCTCGACGCTGAGCGTCAGGAACCCGTAGCCGGGGGCGCTCGACAGCGACTGCAGCATCAGGCGCTCCCCGCCGGCAAGCTCGACTTCGACGTGCGAGCGATCGGCCGTGTGCGTCGCCGTGTATTCCTCGATCTGCCGGTGGATCCGCTCGACGAAGCCGTCGAGCGACGGCTCGGCGGCGCCCGGCACCCACAGCTCTGGGCTCAAAAGAGCTTCGAGGCGTCGGCAGCCGCGGCGCCGACGTGGTCGCGCCCGAGCGCGGTGATCACGCGGCCACGGGGCGTGCGCTGCAGGAACCCGAGCTGGAGGAGGTACGGCTCGTACACGTCCTCGATCGTGTCGGGCTCCTCGCCGAGCGACACCGCGAGCGTCGACAGGCCGACGGGGCCGCCTTCGAACTTCACGAGGATCGCCGAGAGCAGGTCGCGGTCGATCCGCTCGAGCCCGGTGCCGTCGACCTCGAGCAACTCGAGCGCCTCGGCCGCGACGGAGTTCGTGATCACACCGTCGTAGCGCACCTGAGCGACGTCGCGCACGCGCTTGAGGATCCGGTTCGCTATCCGCGGCGTTCCGCGGGAGCGCCGGGCGATCTCGTCGGCCGCGTCGTCCTCGATCTCCACGTCGAGGATGCGGGCCGAGCGGCGGACGATCGTCCCGAGCTCGCCGGCGTCGTAGTAGTCGAGGCGGAACGTCATGCCGAAGCGGTCGCGGAGCGGCGTCGTCAGCAGCCCCGTGCGCGTCGTGGCGCCGATGAGCGTGAACGGCGGCAGGTCCAGCGTGAGCGTGCGCGCGGCCGCGCCCTGGCCGACGATGATGTCGAGGCGGAAGTCCTCCAGGGCCGGATAGAGGATCTCCTCGATCGCCCGGTTGAGCCGGTGGATCTCGTCGACGAAGAGGACGTCGTGCCGCTCGAGGCCGGTGAGGATCGCGGCCATGTCGCCCTTGCGCTCGAGCGCGGGCCCGGCGACGCAGCGGATGCCGACGCCGAGCTCCTCCCGGACGATGTGCGCGAGGCTCGTCTTCCCGAGCCCGGGCGGTCCGACCAGCAGCACGTGGTCGAGCGCCTCGTCGCGCGCTTTTGCCGCGGTCAACGCGATCGTGAGCTGATCTTTGATGCGCTCCTGCCCGACGAACTCCGTCAGGCGGCGTGGGCGGAGCGACTGCTCGAGCTCCTCTTCCTCCGGAGCGACGACAGGTGCCAGGAACTGGGTGCTCATCTCACGCTGCTTTCAACGCCTGGCGGACCCGTTCCTCCGGCGACAGCTCCGGGTCGACCGCCGCGAGCGCCTGCTCCGCCTCGCCGAGCGAGTAGCCGAGCTCGACGAGCGCGTCTCGCGCCACGACATGCGGCTGCGTACCCGAGGCCGAGGAAATCGGCACCGGCGCGCCGCCGAGCTTCTCCTTCAGCTCGAGCACGATCCGCTCGGCGGTCTTCTTCCCGATGCCGGGAATCGCCTGGAAGCGAGCCGTGTCTTCGAGCACGATCGCGCGCCGCAGTTCTGCGGCCGGCGATCCGGACACGATCGCGAGCGCTACCTTCGGCCCGACGCCGTTGACGGACAGCAGCTGCACGAACAGCTCTCGCTCGGCGGCGTCGGCGAAGCCGTACAGCTGCAGCGCGTCCTCGCGCACGTGGAGATACGTGTGCAGCGAAACCTCCTGCGCACCGTCTGCGAGCCGAACCGCAGACGGCGTCGCGGCGAGCAGGTAGCCGACGCCTCCGACGTCGACGACGAGCCCCTCCGGCGTGTTCGCCACGGGGCGTCCGCGGACGCGCGCGATCACCCGGCGATCCTCAGTAGGGGCGGAGCGAGGGCGTGGCAGATCGCAACGGCGAGCGCATCCGATGCGTGCGACGGCTTCGGCGCGGCAGACATTGACAGGATCGCCTTGACCATCTTCTGCACCTGCTGCTTCTCGGCGCGTCCGTAGCCGCAGACGACCTGCTTCACGCGCGCCGGGGGGTACTCAGTGCAGTCGACGCCGGCGTTCGCGGCCGCGACCATGACGGCTCCGCGCGCCTGCCCGACTGAGAGCGCGATGCGGGCGTCGGCGCCGACGAACGACTCCTCGAGGGCGACTGCATCGGGACGATGCGCCTCGATGAGCCCCGCGACCGCGTCGAAGATCGTCTTCAATCGCAGCTCCGGGCGTTGCGCCGCGGGCGTTTGCCACCACCCGTGGTCGATGGCCCTGAGGCGCCCGTCTTTTTCGTGGACGATCCCGAACCCGCACGACGCCGTCCCTGGGTCGATGCCGATGACCTTCACGCAGCCACGTTAGGCAGGGGATCGGACGTTTCCTGCTTGCCGCAAGCGCGGAAGAACCCCGCCATGGCAGGCGATTTCTGGCTGACGTTTCCGGACGGGACCGAGGTCGAGCTGAAGGACAGCGTCTCGATCGGACGGGACGCGAACAACGACCTCGTGCTGGAGTCGTCGGCGGTCAGCCGCGAGCATGCCGCGGTCGCGTTTCGCGACGGCCGCTGGTACCTGGAGGACCGCGGCAGTTTCAACGGCACCTATCTGAACGGGACACGGCTCGTGCCTGGCACCCCCCTCCCGCTCCGCCACGCCGATCGCATCGGTATCGGCACCGACACGCTCCTCTTCTCATGGCCTACACAGGTTGACGACCCGGACACGACCGAGCCGCTCGAGGAGCTTGCTGCGTCGAACGGCGCCCAGCTGTCCGCCTTCCAGCGCCAGGTCGTGCACGCACTCTGCGGGCCGTGGCTTGCGGGCGCAAGCCTCGAGACGCTTCCGTCCAACGAGCAGATCGCCGCCCACCTCGGCACCCCCGGCGCGACAGGCACGGTCAAGGCCGCGCTGCGACGCATCTACGCGAAGGCCGGTCTCTCCGCCCAGCCGGCGCACGCGAAGCGCCGGGCCTTGTGCCGCATCGCACGCCAGAACGGATGGATCTAAAAGGAGCGGAGGAGCCAAGGCTCCCCCGCGACCCCCTCCGTACGAGTCGAAAAGCTTAAAGACTCCCGTCTGGCGGAAAGTGACCGGATAGGTCACCCCGGTTTCCCGGCCGGCTAGACCGCGACGGCCTCCAACACCTGCTCTGGGATGTCGAAGTTCGCGTAGACGTCCTGCACGTCGTCGTTCTCCTCGAGCTGGTCCATGAGGCGCAGGATTTTCTTCGCCGCACCCTCATCGGCGACCTCGACCGTGGTCTTCGGACGCATCGTCAGCTCCGCCGAGTCGACCGTGAAACCGGCGCCTTCGACCGCCTCGCGAACGGCGCTGAGAGCCTCCGGCGCCGACACGATCTCATAGGTCGAACCGTCGAGCGACACGTCGTCCGCGCCTCCTTCAGCCGCTGCGAGCGTCAGCTCGTCCTCGTCGGCCCCGTCCGCAGCGACGAGCACGACGCCACGGCGCTCGAACAGCCAGGCAACCGCACCGGACGTACCGAGGTTGCCGTCGTTCTTGTCGAAGGCGTGCCGAACCTCCGACGCCGTGCGGTTGCGATTGTCCGTCAGCGCCTCGACGATCACCGCAACGCCGTTCGGGCCGTAGCCCTCGTAGACGACCGTCTCGAACGCCTGCGCATCCGACTCGGCGCCGGAGCCGCGCGCGATCGCGCGCTCGATGTTGTCCTTCGGCATGGAGTACGAGCGCGCCTTCTCGATCGCGTTCTGCAGCGCGAGGTTGCCGGCCGGGTCGGGACCGCCCTCCTTCGCCGCGACGATGATCGCGCGCGACAGCTTCGAGAAGAGCTTGCCGCGCTTCGCGTCGGCTGCGCCTTTCTTGTGCTTGATCGAGGACCACTTGCTATGCCCTGACACTCGTCGCCTCCCCCACCTGCTCGAGGAACAGTTCGTGCACGCGCGTATCTTCGGTCAACTCGGGGTGGAACGATGCGACGAGAAAGCGTCCTTGTCGTAGCAGAACGGGCTCCCCGTCGAGCTCGGCCACCACCTCGACGTCGGCGCCGCGGTCGCGCACGCGCGGCGCGCGGATGAAGACGCCGCGGAGCGGCTCCTCGTCGCCGGCGAGATGCAGATCGGCTTCGAAGCTCGCCACCTGCCGGCCGTACGCGTTCCGGTCGACGTCGAGATCCATCACGCCGAGATGGCCGCGGTCGAGGACGATCATGCCGGCGCAAGTGCCGAACACCGGGCCGCCGAACGAGCGCACCGCCTCGTCGAGCCCGTAGAGGCGCATCAGGCGCATGAAGGTCGTCGACTCCCCGCCGGGGACGACGAGGCCGTCCAGCCCCTCGAGCTGCTCCCGTTTGCGCACCTCGACCACGTCCGCGCCGAGGCGTCGGAGCATCGCCGCGTGCTCGCGGAAGTTCCCCTGGAGCGCCAAGACGCCGATTCTCATCGGCTCCAAATGGTAGTAGGGTCGCCTCGTGCGGCGGATGCTCCTGGTGGTCATCGCGGCGCTCGCTCTCCCGACGGGAGCCGCCGCGGCCGCGCCGCAGCCGTCATTCACGAGCGAGCAGCCTGCCGGGACGCTCTCGGACGACTTCTGGGAGCCGACGACCGCCGTCGACCTGCACAGCAGCTACGTCTACCAGGCGGTCACCGCGATCGACTCGCATGAATGCGCGAGCCACAACTGCCCGGGCACGAGCATCAAGGTCAGGGCCTCGAGCGACGACGGCACGACCTGGGGCCCGCTCGTGTTCGTGTGCGGGCTCGCGTGCAAGAACGTCGGCTGGCAGTTCGACCCGCAACTGGCGGTGGCAGCTGACGGAACGCTCTACGCAGCCTGGCTGAACACGTTCAATCCCGGCACCGTGCTCTCGAAGTCGTTCGATCACGGCAAGACCTGGACGACGCCCGTGACGATGAACGGAAACCTGAGCTACAACGACAAGCCCACGCTGGTCATCTCCCCGTCCGGGAAGGACGTGTACCTGACGTTCGACGACAAGGCGGACGACTACTCCGTCGCATCGCATGACTACGGCGCGTCGTTCTCGCAGCCGATCCAGACGAACAGCGACGCGTACGAGTACCTGAGCTACGGAGGCACGATCACACCGAACGGGAACGTCTACTTCGCGCAGACGGGCGAGCCGAAGAGCGGCGCGGGCGCGGAGCCCGTGTCCCTCGTGCGTTCCACCGATGGTGGCAGAGCCTGGACGCGTACGACGATCGACACGAGCGCCGAGCCGCCCGTGTGCGCGTTCAAGGGTTGCTACGCGGACTTCTACAGCTCGCAGGCGACAATCGCATCGGACGCGAGCGGCAAGCTCGTGCTTGCGTACCTGAAGAGCACCGTCGACGGCGGTGCGAAGAGCTTGTTCGTGCGTCTGTCAACGGACGGAGCTAGCTGGAGCGCGCCGATCCTGGTCAACGCCCGCGGCGACAGCAACATGCCCGGGCTCGCAGCCGGGCCGACGGCGGGTGACTTCCGCCTCGTCTGGCAGGACAACCGAAACGGGGTCGACGCCTGGAATACCTGGTACACGCGAACCACGAACGGCGGCAGCACCTGGTCCGCGCCGGTGCGGCTCTCGAATCTCGGCTCAGGCGCGCCGTACAAGACACCAGCCGGGTACACCTTTCCGTTCGGCGACTACGGCGGACTTGCAGTCGACTCGGCAGGGACGAACTTCGTGATCTGGGGCGAAGGCGACGGGATCTACACCGGTGGCGGCACCGGCGGATCCTGGTGGGTGCGCGGGCGCTAAGCCGCTCGTCCAGCCGGACGGACTACCAGCCGCGCGTCTCGAGCAGCTCTTCGGGGCGCAGCGCGGCGGCCGACAGGCCGCTCATCGCATCGCCGAGCCCGCGCGACACACGCGCGAGGACCTCGGGGTCGTTCGCGTGCGTCGTCGCCTCGACGATCGCCTTCGCGCGGTCGCTCGGATTCCCCGACTTGAAGATCCCGGACCCGACGAACACGCCGTCGGCGCCGAGCTGCATGCACAGCGCCGCGTCGGCGGGCGTAGCGATGCCGCCGGCGGTGAACGTCACGACGGGGAGGCGGCCGTTCTCGGCCACCCAGCGCACGAGCTCGACCGGCGCCTGCAGATTCTTCGCCTCGGTATACAGCTCGTCGGGATCCATCGCGCCGAGCCGCTTGATGGCGCCGAACACCGAGCGCATGTGCGTGACCGCATTGACGATGTCCCCGGTGCCGGCCTCGCCCTTCGTGCGGATCATCGCCGCCCCCTCCGCGATCCGCCGGAGCGCCTCGCCGAGGTTGGTGCAGCCGCAGACGAACGGCACGGTGAACTTCCACTTGTCGATGTGGTGCGCCGTGTCGGCCGGCGTGAGGACCTCGGACTCGTCGATGTAGTCGATCTCGAGCGCCTCCAGGATCTGCGCCTCGACGAAGTGCCCGATCCGCGCCTTGGCCATGACCGGGATCGTCACGGCCTCCTGAATCTCGACGATCTTGTCCGGGTCGGCCATGCGAGCGACGCCGCCTTCGGCCCGGATGTCGGCCGGCACGCGCTCCAGCGCCATGACCGCGACCGCACCGGCCTCCTCGGCGATGCTCGCCTGCTCCGCCGTCGTCACGTCCATGATCACCCCGCCCTTGAGCATCTCGGCGAGGCCGCTCTTGACGCGCATCGTCCCGATCTCGGCCATGGTCTCGATTCTAGCCTCAGCCCTTCAGGCAGCCGTACACAGCGGCGATCTCCTCGTCCGGCGGCGTCACCGTCCAGAGGAAGACCACGTTCTTGTTCGTGCGGAGGACATCGGTGATGTGGGGCCGAAGTTTCTTGGGCGCGAAGCGGCGGAACCCGCTTTCGATGCCCGGCACGTCGTCGGCGTTCTCGCCGAAGGCGATGCGGACGGCATTGCCGGGGTGGTAGACGATCAGCCCGCCCCGGGCTGTGTGCCCCTCGACGACGCCGAGCGAGGCGGGATCGCTGACCACCCGGTAATGGAGCTTCTCACGGATGCATTTCCCCGTCGGGGCGGCGTTGTACGCCCCGGGCTCGGTATTGCAGCCGCCCGCGAGAGCGGCGACGAAGAGGAGCGCCCAGAGTGACCGCCGCATCGCGCGGCGACTGTACCTCGTCCCACGGGCGGGGCGGGTTGTCGCTCACGGTCATCCGGAAGCTCAAAGGCCGGGGAGGCCCACAGCCGAAGGCCGCTTCGGTCTGCGAGCCTCCCCGTCGCTTCGACGCGGATGGCCGCGCACACGTCTCGTTCCGGTGCGCGCAGCCGGTCCCGGTGTCGTTGTTGGCCGGGCCGGGCGGCCCGCAGAGCGATTGTGCTTCCGCGGGCCGGCCCGTCGACCTCGGTGTGTTCGGCGACGACCACCGCCGGCTCGACCGCGCTTGGGATGCGGAAGGCCGGCGGCGCCGACGTCTGTTCATCCGATTCCTTCCTCGCGCGTGAGCACCGCAGAACGATCGGCAGCCGCGGCGGGGCCGGCACTTGGGCTTTGCGGCCCCTCCACGTTGCTGTCTCGTTCTGATGGCTCACGAACGTGCTGCTCCTTCCCTCTAGAAGCTGAACGAGAGGGAGATCGACTGGCGGAGCCGCTGGCGAAGCGTCGCCTCGTTGTGCACCGAGGCCGGGCCGCTCGTCGCGGAGCCGCCGTTCGCGGACGCTGCGCCGCCGGTGCCGTTACCGGCGCCGCCGTTCGCAGTCTGCGTCGGGCTCGCGGTAGCCGCACCGCTGGTTGCCGCGCCGCCGGTGCCTCCACCGACAGCCGGGCTTCCACCGGCCGACACGCCGCCGACGGCATCCCCGCTCTGGTTCGCGCCGCCGATGGTGTCGCCCATGGTGGACGCACCGCTCGTTGCGCTCGAAGACGGGTTGCCGCTTGCCGTGTTGCCGCCGTTCGCGGATCCGCTCGAGACCGCACCGGACGTGGCCGCACCGCTGGTGTTGAAGCCGCCCAATGCCGAGCCGCTCGTCGCCGCGCCGCCCGTCGCCGGGCCTGCGTTGGCGCTACCAGACGTTGCAGCGCCACCGGCGCCACCCGTCGCGGGACCCGCTGCGGCTGCACCGCCGGTCAGCGTGTCGAAGCTACCTGCTGCGGAGGTGTTTCCGCCGTTTGTTGCTGCGCCGCCGGTCGCGGTCGCTGCGCCGCCGTTGCCGCCGGCCGCGTTTCCGCTCGCTGCGCCGCCTGAACCGAAGGTGCTCGCCGCTCCGACACCGATTGCGCTGGCGTCAGCGGATCCACTCGACGCGGAGCCGCTGGTGGCAGCCCCTCCGGCACCGGCGGTTGCATCCGCCGCTCCGGCGTTCGAGTTTGCACCGTTCTGGCTCGACGAGCTCGTGCCGACGCTGGCGTTGCCGCCGTCTGCGTCGTTGGAGGCTGCGCCACCAGTTGAGGATGCGTCACCTGTGACTCCGCCGATGTTGACGGCCTTGCCGCCCTTGGCATCGCCGGACTCGGCGTTCGCACCCTTCGCAACAGAGGCGGCGTCACCGGAGTCGTTCTGCCCAGTGCTGCCACCGTTGCCGCCGACCGCGACGTTCTTCG
>VAXO01000025.1 GCA_005888435.1 Actinomycetota bacterium
CGTCGAAGCTGAAGTACGAGCCCGACTTCTGCACGATCTTCCGCTCGAGCCCCGCGTCGAGGACCGTGCCCTCCCACGAGATCCCCGAGCCGTAGATGATGTCGAATTCCGCCTGCTTGAACGGCGGCGCCACCTTGTTCTTGACCACCTTTACGCGGACGCGGTTGCCGAACGCCTCGACGCCTTCCTTCAGCGTCTCGATGCGGCGGATGTCGAGTCGTATCGACGAGTAGAACTTCAACGCCCGGCCGCCCGGCGTCGTCTCCGGGTTGCCAAACATCACGCCGATCTTCTCGCGGAG
>VAXO01000016.1 GCA_005888435.1 Actinomycetota bacterium
GACCCGAAGGCCGAACAGCCATGCGCACCAGCGGTTTCCGAACAGCGGTCCGTTCCGCTCGACCCTGACGGTTATCGAAACGACGCTGGTGCCGACGGCGGCGGAGACGGATCGATGGCCGAGGCCTAGGTCGGACGTCGAGATATCGCGCACGCCAGCGAGCGGTGCTGTGGCGTTATCACACTGCCCGAGGTCGGTAGAACCTCGTGACGACGGAAGGGATCGTCAATCCCTGGCCGTCGCCAACCTAGGCGGTGCCGGCGCAGCAGCACACCGAATTTGGTATTCGCGCGCGCGCGACAACATACGAAGCACGCGCCAAGTGCCCTGGGGATGAACAATCCCTTGCTTCTACTGTTTGGAGCAGCCCGGCTAAGCGCCGGTTCAGCGCCCGACCCTCACCAGCGCAGACTGTGCACGCGCTGCACCTAGTCAGGTCCGCGCAAGTGATCGCACTCGAAGTCGGCTGGATCGCGGACGCATGCGACCGCGCCGAGATCACATCCCTCTAACGTCTCGGATCTACGCTGGCGGCGTGCGAGGGGTCGCGATCATCGTCCTGGCGACGATCGCCGCGTCTGGGGGCGGTGCTGCAGCGCAGTTCGCTCCGACCCAGATCTCATGGGCGGACGCAAAGCACGGTTGGATCGCTTACCCGGACTTTCGGTGCCGGCCGAAGGCGGCACTTTGCGCGACGGAGAACGGAGGCAAGACCTGGCACGGGATCTGGCTCGGAATCGGCGGCGAGATCTTCGCCTACAAACGCACGTCGACTCACGCAGGCCTCTTCGTGGATCGCAACGGGACGTGGTGGACGCGCGACAACGGTTTGCACTGGTACCAGACCGACCGTATCCTCGGCAGCGGCTGGATCCCGCACCCCGGTGAACTGATCGTCGGCGGCGGCGGCATCTCGATCACGCGCGTCCGTCCGTGGCCGCCGCGTGGGCGCGCCCGCTGCCCGGTGCCGTTCAACAATGGGAGTCTTCCGCACTCAGGGATTCGCTTCCGCCGCAATGTGTGCCCCGCGGTCGTGAACGCCGACATGCATACGCAGCAGCTCGCACAGATTCGGGCGGACGAAGGAATCGTGGAGCTCGTCGCCGTTCCCGCAGGGGCCGCGGGCATCGGCTGGTACTGCGAGTGTGACGCTTCAAGCTTCGAGTTCTTTCTTTGGCGGCCCGACGGCTTTGTCGACCTCGACCTGAGCGTGCCCGACCGCTTCGTGACTGGTGTGCCGGCGATCCGCGTTTCCTGGCCGGACGTGTTCGTGTTGGCGAAGGCGTACGAGGGACCGTCACACGCGCCGACGGCGACGATCGACGTCGTTTGGCATTCCTCGGACGGCGGGCGCACGTTCACGCGAACGGCCTCGGGCTAAGTGGACGCGGCAAGGCACTGCCGAACGCAACCGGAGTCGCCGTCGAACACCACGGTCACGGCGACCTTCGATGCGCCCGTGAAGTCCGCGAATGTCACGCTCGCGGACAGCACCGGCAGGGCCGTCAGGGGCTCCGTGATGTGCAACTCCCCTTGCACCACCGTCACGGTCACCCCGTCGACCCGGTTGAAGAAGGGAACGACGTATTCGGCGAAGGCGACGGGACCGAACGCGGCGAGCCAGGGCTCGACGACCTGGACGTTCACAACGAATAAGCCGGTTACTTGACGGGAGCCCGCGCGTGCGCGCGGGGCTCCCACCTCAAATCCGTGTCACGAGGTGAACCGCGTAACGTCGGGGTGCCGCGAGAGGTCGACGCGGCGGTGGACGAGGGCGTTGCCACGTTTGCCTGCGGTCTCGAGCACGCCCATTGCTCGCAGGCAATAGGTCATTTGTTGGGCCAGCCGGCGCTCGACTGCGGCTGCCTTTGCGAGCTCGGCGGTGTCGAACAGTTCCGGCAGGCCGGCTGGGAGAAGGTCGGCGGCGTCGCAGGGGGAGGCGATGCGAAGGCATCGTTCAACCGAGACGAGTTGGCGGCCGACCACGACCCAGCCGTGGCGACGGAACGCCCGCCCTTGCCGGTAGACCCGAAGCTCCTCTTGGTGGGTGAGGGCCAGCTCGAGCTCGAAGCGCGGACGGCACAGCAGCGAGGGGATGCTGACCAGCAGGTTGAAGATGTCCTCCGCGCGGCCCCGGCGCGGCGAGCGACGGGTCGAGAGCACCTCGCCCTCGTCGGAGAGCCTGATGATCTTGCGAACCAGTGGCAAGGGCGCGACCAGACGTACCCGATGCCGCTGTGTCAGCAGCTCCAGCTTGCGTCGCAGCGGCGCGAAGCTGCCGGTCTGGATCTCGACCAACAGGTTGCCGCGGACGATGTCGACGACGAAACCATCGACGACCTGTTCGATGCGGTCGCCGCGGCGTCTGTACCAGTCTTTGAGTTGAGCGTGAAGCGCGCCTTCGTTGAGGGTCCCGATCACCGGGGTCTGGGCGTGAGGTGAAGCGTCGACCTCCAGGACGGAATGCACGATGAACTCCTTCTCCGCCGCGGCAACGTCGCCTTCGTCAGATCACGACGAGAAGCCCACTGAGAGGCGCGGTGACAGCACGTCAAAGCGCCTGAATCGAGCGGCACGAGCCCTTAGCGGATGACGTTGCCGCGTTATCGCACCGAGGAGGTCGCCGGTTCGGGTTCGACACATCCACGCCGAGTTCGATCCCGCTGCTCGGCCTGGAGGGACCTCGCAACGTGCTCACGTTCGACTGGGACATCCTCGCCGTCGCGCTCCTCGGCCTCGCCGTCTACGCCCTTGCAATCCGGACCCGCGGGGTCTTGGAGGATGGGCCGGGTGAGAGTGGTGCCGCCCGCCGGTTGGCCGCGGCCCCCACGGCGCGGCCACGACGGACCACTCTCACACCCGGCGACGTCGAGGCCGAACTCAGAAGAACGGTTCCGGCCGCGATTCAGGACGGGAGCCGCGCAGCTGCGCAAGGTCTAGGCGCTTGCGACAAATATGCCAAACCAAGTCCTGCAGCGGCGAGAGATTCTCGGAAATAGCGGCGAATCCGTCGGGCAAGCGCCTGGCAAATGCGGGATCTCCCGGCCGAGCTTACGGTGGAACGACGGGCGTTGGTCCCCACGCCAGCGCCGGCCCGCCTCGGAAGAAACACCATCGCTGCGCCTCATCTCGTCGCGAACCTCTTCGAGGCTCCCGGCATCGCGCACGTACGCCCCGACGACCATCGGGCGGCCGCGTCGGCAGGCTTCCGCTAGACCGTCCCGTTTGCGGGCGCCGGGAGCTCGCCGGCGAGGTCGCGTGCGAGTTTGTCGACGAGTTGTTGGAGCTCGCGGTGCTGGTCGGGTTGCCAACCGACCAGGAGCTCGCCGAGCTGGGTGCATCTCGCAGCGACGACTCGTTCGTAGTCCTGTCGGCCCGCTGTGGTCAGGGTGATCGTGCCGTCGTCTTCGGTCCTGACGAGCGAGCGCTCTCGCAGTTGCGCGAGCATTCCGGTGATCTGGCTCTTTTCGACGCGGAGCTGTTCGGTGAGCCGTGCGCCGGCGAGTGGGGGACGTTCGCCGAGTCGCAAGAGCAGCCAGAGTTGCGCTGGCTGGAGGTCGACGGCGGCGCTGGCGGCGAGTCGTTGGTAGAGCTCCCACCGGTTGTCGCGGGCGGCGAGCAGGGAGAGAGCACGCTCGAGCTCGCGCAATCCGTCTTCGTTGCGGGCGGGATGGAAGCCGTCGCCGAGGTCGGGTGCCTGCGCGGTCGCCTTGAGCGGCACTTCGCGCAGGGCCCAGGTGAGGATGAAGCCGAGTACGGCGACGGCCGCCGCGGTCAGAAACACGGGCCTCAGCGCCGCTGTGATCGCGGCCGTATAGGCGTCGTGCACCGCAGGCGGAAACTGCTTGAGCGCTGCCGGGTTGACCGACGTCGGCACGTGGACGCCGGCCGGGATCGTGGCTGCCAGGTTCTTTGCGAGCTGATTGGCGAAGATAGCGCCGAAGATCGAGACGCCGATCGATCCGCCGATCTGCCGAAACAGGGTCGAGCCGGAGGTGGCGACGCCGAGATACTTGTAGTCGACGGCGTTCTGGGCGGCGAGCACCAGCACCTGCAGCACGAGCCCAAGACCGAGTCCCAGCACGAGCATGTAGGCGCCGGCGACCACCGTGGAGGTGTTGACGTGGAGTCGCGAGAGCAGCGCCAACCCGACGACCATGATGGCCGTGCCGGCGATCGGAAAGGGCTTGTAACGGCCGAAGCGGCTGATCAGCTGACCGCTCCCGATCGAGGTCACGAGGACGCCGGCCATCATCGGTGTGATCAGCAGGCCCGACGTGGTCGGCGTGTGGCCTTTGACCTCCTGGAGATAGAGCGGGAGGTAGGTAACGGAGCCGAAGAGCGCGAAGCCGACGATCAAGCCGACAGCGCTGGTAACCGTGAAGACGCGGTTACGGAAGAGCTCGAGCGGCAGGATCGGTTCCGCAGCACGCTTCTCCGCGAGAACAAACGCGACGAGCAGGGCGACCCCGACTGCGATCAGCGCCAGCATCGGAGGCGAGACCCAGCCGTAGGTTGTGCCGCCGAGGCTCGTATAGAGCACGATCGCTGAGAGCCCACCGGCAAGCAGCACCGCGCCGAGATAGTCGATCGCGTGATGGGCCCGATCGGTTCGAGCCTGGAAGGCGACGGCGATCACTGCGAGCGCGACGATCCCGAGCGGCAGGTTGATGTAGAAGATCCAGCGCCAGGAGAGGTTGTCGACGAAGAAGCCGCCCAGCAGCGGACCGATCACGGTCGACACGCCGAAGACGGCGCCGAAGAAACCTTGGTAGCGACCTCGATCACGCGGCGGGATGATGTCGCCGACCACCGCGATTGTCAGTACGAAGAGCCCGCCGCCGCCGATTCCCTGGATCCCGCGGAAGGCGATCAGCTCGGTCATGTTCTGGCTGATTCCGCACAGCGCCGAGCCGGCTAGGAAGATCGCGATCGCCGACTGCAGCACGACCTTTCTCCCGTACAGGTCGCCGAGCTTTCCGTACACGGGCCCGACCACCGTCGAGCTCAGCAGATAGGCGGTCACGACCCACGAGAGCTGGGAGATCCCGCCAAGGTCGCCGACGATCGTCGGCAGTGCCGTCGAGACGATCGTCTGATCCAGCGACGCCAGCAGCAGCACGAGCAGCAACGCGCCAAAGATGAGGCGCACTCGCGGCCTTTCGACTCCGACTGTTGCAGCAGCAGGGAGAGCGAAATTAGACAGGCGTTCCCGCCTCGATCCAGCGTCGGAAGATTTCGATCTGGTCGTCTGCCCAAGCGCCGTCGCACGGCATCGTGCCGTCGCGCAGACGCTCGAGGATCGCAGCGCTGTTGCGGACGACGTCGTCGCGCGACCAGAGGTCGAACGCCCACTTCATCGACTGGCGGTCGCGGTCGCGAAAGAGTGGCTTGATGTGCTGCTCGAAACTGATCGGCTGGTCGACGGTGGACAAGGTGAGCTCCTCTCCGAGACTCTCGGGTGCGAACAACGTGGTTGACCTGCGCGCGTCCGGGTTTGCGCGCAAGGAGAAAGAGATTGCGCTAGCCGATCGCGGCGACGAGTGCGTTGCACGCGTTCTCGCATCGCCGGCAGCTTTCGGCGCAGAGACGACAGTGTTCGTGGTGTGAAGCATGTCGCTCGCATTCGTCACCGCAAACGCGACAAGCCGCCGCACACGCTTCTACCGTAACGCGGAGAACGTCGAGATCAGCGGCCGTTTGCCGCGTCACGATGCGACCAGTGGCGCCGCAGATGTCACTGCAGTCCAGACAGAGCCGGATGCAGCGGGCCATTTCCTGCACGTCGGGCTCGGCGAGGTCGGCATCGGCACAGCTCGTGCAGCTTGCTGCGCACTCCATGCATTCGGCTATGCAGCCTGCGAGCACCTCGCGATCGAGGCGCGTCGGCTGGGGATGGGTCTCCATCACCTTGCGAATCGTCATCCCTGCAAAGACATTATCGACCCGTAGAGCGCTAACAGGGCGGATGCTCGCAGGTTGTGCCAGCCGCAGAGAAGGATTTGAATTCGCGTGTGGCTCGGCCACGTCAGGTGTTCTCAGCCCTCGGCGCCGCCGCTCGCAACGAGAGCATTCGCCGAGTCGAACTAGCGTGGGGTGCCGCCATCGGCGCGGAGTGGGCACACTTCGTCGCCCTCGGGGTCTTCGCATACGAGCAGGGCGGCACGTCCGCGGTCGGCATCGCGGGATTGGTCCGACTGCTCCCCGGCGCCGTTGTTGCGCCGTTCGCTGCGTCTTTCGGCGACCGCTTCCGCCGCGAACGCTTCCTCATGGTGATGGCCCTCGTCGGCGCGATTGCTCTTGCGGGATCGGCTGTAGCCGCGTGGGCGGACAGCCGTACTTTTGTGTTCGCCTTCGCCGGCGTGGTGGGCGTGTCCGCCACGCTCATCAGACCTGCATTGCAGGCATTGCTGCCCTCACTGGCGCGCACTGCCGAGGAGTTGATCGCGTCGAACTGTGCGACGTCGACGATCGAGAGCATCGGCACGCTGGTTGGCCCGCTGTGCGCAAGCGTGCTCGTTTCGTTTGGTGACGTTGGACTCGTTTTTGCAGTCGCGGCAGGCGCTCTGCTGGGGGGCGCTGTGTTGCTCTCGCGGCTGAGAGTCGAAAGTCGCATCGAAATCACGGACGGACGCGACCGGGCGAGCATCAAGCGAATGATCGTAGGCGGGTTCGAGACTGTGGCACGGACGCCCAGGGCCCCCCTGGTTGTGGGGCTCATCGTCGCGCAGACTTTCGTCCGCGGCTGCTTGAACGTTCTGATCGTCGTCGCGGCCTTCAGCTTCCTCGACGGAGGTGGAGCGGAGGTCGGTTACCTGACTGCGGCCATCGGAGTCGGTGGCCTCTTCGGCGCGCTCGGTGCGATGACTCTGGGCGGCACGCGGCTCGCAGTTTCCTTCGGATTCTCGCTTGCGGCGTGGGGAGTTCCGATCGTGCTGATTGCGCCGCAGCCTGGCCTGGCGGGGGCGATGTTTCTCTTGGCGATCGTGGGCGCGGCCAACAGCGTGGAAGACGTCGCCGTCTTCACTCTCCTCCAGCGGATCATTCCGAACGAGATGCTCACCCGCGTGCTCGGCCTGGTTTGGGGACTTGCAATGGGCGGCGTCGCGCTCGGATCGGTGGCGGCGCCGGTCGTCGTCCGGGCAATCGGACCGCGGGCCGCCTTCGTTGTCGTCGGCGCGATCCTGCCGAGTTTGGCGCTGCTCACGTACCGCAGGCTCGCGGAGATAGACCGAGCGCTCACACCCGCCGCCGGGCTCGACCTCATCGACGGCGTACCGATGTTCGCACCTCTCTCGATCGCGACAAAAGAACGCGTCGCGTTGAGCCTCGTGCCGCTCGAGGTCTCTGCGGGAGAGCTCGTGATTCGGGCCGGCGACGAAGGCGACCGCTTCTACATCATCGGGGCCGGCGAGCTCGACATTGCCGCAGACGGCCGACATTCAACGGCCCACGAAGCCGACTACTTCGGTGAGATCGCCCTGCTGCGGGACGTTCCCCGTACCGCGACGGTGACGGCGCTCGTCGACTCCTATCTTTACACGCTGCAGCGCGACCACTTTCTTGCCGCGGTGACCGGCCACGCGGCCGCATACGCCGCCGGGAACGAAGTCGCAGAGGAACGACTGGCAGGAAGGTCAACCGGCTCGTGAACGGCCGCCGCCGATCGAGGAGAACCACCGAGTTCTCCGTCGGCTCCAAGACCGCGGGTTCGGCAGGTAAGTTGAGCGGCGGTGCGTTGCGCGAGCGCCATCATCGTCGGTGATCCGTGATCGGCTGCCCTCGCTGCGGCTGGATCGCCGATGTCCCGAAGGGGCGCGAGGACTTGGCCTGGGCAGAGCACGTACGCGATTCGTTCTGCGCCGACGTTGAGCCAGTCCGCGCGAAGAGCTCGCCGCACCGAGCGCCGCTGTGCATTCACGGCCATCGCCGTGATGCCTTCGGTATTTGCTGGACCTGCGCGACGTCGAAGGCTGTCGAGGTTCTGCGCGCTCGACCGCGTCGGCACGCGCGCCGTCGTTAACGCGTTGGCGCGGCGGCGGGTGCAGCAGGTCCGACCGGACGGCGGCCGGGCCCGCTCTTCTTCTCGCTTCGGGCTCAGTACCGATCGATCTCGATTAGGCGCTCGTCGCTGATTCCGAAGTGGTGTGCGATCTCATGGAGGACGACGCGCCGCACCTCTCTGCGAAGCAGGTCGGCGTCGTGCCCGTAGAGACGTACGAGGGGGCCGCGGTAGAGGGTGATCTTGTCGGGAAGCGCGCCACCGTACTGGCTGCTACGCCTGGTGAGCGGTACGCCCTGGTAGAGACCGAGCAGCGGCTGCCCTGAGGGCGGTTCCTCTTCGACCACGATCTCGACGTTCGACATGTTGCCGCGCAGATCTGCCGGCAGCGAGTCGACAGCGTCCTGTGCGTACTCCTCGAACCGCTCGGCCGGATCGAGGTGATCGCTTGCCACTCAGGGTCCAAGCCGGGTGCGGCGACGAGTGTCGAGTCGCACCTGCACAGCTCGGTCCTCTCTCCACTCCGAAGGGCCTGCAACTGCGCAGGGCTCCGTTGCTACCACTTTGAGCGACGGCGATTACGGCTCGTGTACAGCAACTTCGGGCGCGCTGACTGCAGGCCCGCCTTGGCGAATTGGTCGGCATGGCCCAGGCGATTCGCGACGCGGCTCGTCTCGGCCTGCTGGTCTGGCAAGACGAGCGTGATGGCGGTACCGCTGCGGCCCGCACGCCCCGTACGGCCCGTCCGGTGCACATAGTCCTTTTCCTCATCGGGCGGATCGAAGTTGATCACCTGTGTAACCCCGTCGACGTCGAGACCGCGCGCGGCGACGTTCGTGGCCACGAGAGTCCTCACCGACCCACTCTCGAATCGGGCCAGCGCACGCTCGCGCTCTCGCTGCGACATATCTCCGTGAATCGCCGCAGCGGCGACGCGGTGCCGCACGAGCCGCTGGGCGAGCCGGTCGGCGCCGCGTTTGGTGCGGGTAAAGACGAGTGTGAGGCCGTCGGACGAGGTGATGTGCTCGACCAGTGTCTCGAGCTTCGTCGACGCGGTGACGGGCACGAAGCGATGATCGATGTCGCTCCGATCCGCCGGCACAGGCTCTGTCTCGAACCGCGAGGGGCTGTTCGTATAGGTCCGGGCGAGCTGGCCCACTTGGCCGTCGAGCGTTGCGGAGAAGAACATTGTCTGCCGGTTCCGCGGCAGCTGCCGGACGATTCGGTCGACCTGCGGCTGAAAGCCCATGTCGAGCATTCGGTCCGCCTCGTCGAGGACGAGAATGCGCACGCGGGAAAGATCGACGAGCCGGCGCTCCGCGAGGTCCTGAAGCCGGCCAGGGGTCGCGACGATGATGTGCGCGCGTTTTGCCGCCTTGGCCTGCGCGCCGATCGGGACGCCGCCGTAGACGGAGGCAACCGAGAGGTCATTGCATCCCGCGAGCGACTCGAGCTCGGCCGTCACCTGTCCGGCCAGCTCTCGTGTCGGCACGAGAATGAGAGCCGACGGTCGCGGATCTGTAGACGCGGTCCGCGCGACGATCGGCAACGCGAATGCAAGGGTCTTGCCCGACCCCGTCGGTGATTTCGCGAGCACGTCGAGCCCGGCGAAAGCATCGGGCAGGACGCGCTCCTGAATCGGGAAAGGCTCGTAGATAGAGCGAGCGGCGAGCGCATCGGCGACGCACGCAGACACGCCGAGGTCGCGGAAAGACTGCTGGGACATGTTGTTCGACTCCTTTTCGGGTTCGAGACTGCCGGCCTCGAAACACCCGAAGGGAGGAACGAGAAGCGCATCTCACGGGGCAGCCCATTGCCACCCGTGCTCTCAGAGTAGCTGATCGCGGCGTCGCCGCTACCCTCATGCGAATGCCGGTCCGCCACGATCTGCGTGACGTAGCGATCGTCGCTCACGTCGACCACGGCAAAACGACGCTCGTCGACGCCATGCTCTGGCAGGCCGGATCCTTCCGCCTGAACGAGGACGTCGCCGAGCGCGTCCTCGATTCGATGGACCTGGAACGCGAGAAGGGCATCACGATCCTGGCCAAGAACACGGCTGTCCGGCTCGGCGACGTGAAGGTCAACATCGTCGACACCCCCGGGCACTCGGACTTCGG
This sequence comes from Actinomycetota bacterium, assembly GCA_005888435.1. Lineage (GTDB taxonomy): Bacteria > Actinomycetota > Thermoleophilia > Gaiellales > Gaiellaceae > 3-1-20CM-4-69-9. The sequence goes on from VAXO01000016.1 coordinate 10,123, forward strand.
CGGCGAGGTCGAACGCGCGCTCACGATGGTGGACGGCGTCTTGCTCCTCGTCGATGCCAGCGAGGGCCCCTTGCCGCAGACCCGCTTCGTCCTGCGCAAGGCGCTGGAGGCACGGCTGCCGGTGGTCCTGGTGGTCAACAAGGTCGACCGACCCGATGCGCGCATCGAGGCGGTCGTGAACGAGGTCTACGAGCTTTTCCTCGACCTGGACGCGGACGAGAGCCAGATCGAGTTCCCGATCGTGTACTGCAACGCGCGCGCCGGTCGCGCCGGCCCTGCACCGGATGAGCTTGCCGAGGACCTGCGGCCTCTTTTGGACGTGCTCCTCGAGCACATTCCGGCGCCGGCGTACGACGAAGGGCATCCGCTCCAGGCCCATGTCACGAATCTCGACGCCTCGCCTTATGTCGGCCGGCTCGCGCTCTGCCGGATACGACAGGGGACGATTCGGAAGGGTCAGCAGGTCGCGTGGTGTCGGGCCGACGGGCGCATTCAGCGCGCGAAGGTCACCGAGCTGTACGTCACCGACGCGCTCGACCGGGTCGAGGCCGACGAGGCGGGTCCGGGCGAGCTTGTCGCCGTCGCAGGGATCCCCGAGGTGACGATCGGCGAGACGCTGGCCGATCCGGACGATCCGCGTCCGCTCCCCGTCATCGGCGTGGACGAGCCCAGCCTCGCCATGACGATCGGGATCAACACGTCACCGCTCGCCGGCCAGGACGGCAATCGTCTGACGGCGACGATGATCGAGGCTCGTCTCCGGCAGGAACTCGTCGGGAACGTCTCCCTTCGCGTACTGCCGACGGCGCGGCCCGACTCCTGGGAGGTGCAGGGACGTGGCGAGTTGCAACTCGCCGTGCTCGTCGAGCTGATGCGCCGCGAGGGCTTCGAGCTGACCGTCGGCAAACCGCAGGTCGTGACGCGCGACATCGACGGAGCGGTGCACGAACCTGTGGAACGCCTCTCTATCGACGCTCCCGACGAGTACATAGGCGTGATCACGCAGCTACTCGCATTGCGCAAGGGCCGGCTCGAGCAGATGGTCAATCACGGCACGGGGTGGGTGCGCATGGAGTACCTCGTCGCGGCGCGCGGCCTGATCGGCTTCCGCACCGAGTTCCTGACCGAGACGCGCGGCGCCGGCATTCTCCACCACGTTTTCGACGGTTACGAGTCGTGGCACGGCGACCTGCGCACCCGGCCGGCGGGCAGCCTCGTCGCCGACCGTCGCGGCGCGGCGACCGCGTTCGCACTCCTCAACCTGCAAGAGCGAGGGCAGCTTTTCGTGGCCCCTGGAGCAGAGGTCTACGAGGGGATGATCGTCGGCGAGAACGCCCGCACAGAAGACCTCGACGTCAACCCGACGAAGGAGAAAAAGCTCACCAACATGCGCTCGTCGACGGCCGACGAGCTCGTGCGGTTGATACCCGCGCGCGTGATTTCGCTCGAACAGGCGCTGGAGTTCATCGGGGAGGACGAGTGCGTCGAGGTGACGCCGAACCACGTGCGCCTGCGGAAGGTCGAGTTGTCTGGCCAAAGGCGCCAAACGGCGGCCTCGCGGAAGGCGCGCGGCCTCGCCGCAGCCCGCTGACCGGGCCGGTCGCGCGGGCCTGTGCGTAACGAGCGCCACCGCGGGAACATCTGCTTATCTCAACTGAAGGGAGAAGCGCAGATGGCTGTTGATCGGGGTAGGCGCGGCGGCATGGGGGGAATCGGCATCGGCGGGATTCTCGTCATCGTCGGGATCATCGTTGCGATCGTTTGGAGCCTGTGGCTCGGAATCGTCATCGCGCTGATCGGACTCATCGCTTTCGGCGGCTTCGCGAGAGGCAAGTGGTACTAGTCCTCAGATCACGCTGAAATACGGCAACGTCGCGTTCAGCCTCGCCCTCGTCTCAGCTGGGTGACCGTGAGTGGCGCTGATACATACGCCACGCCTGGCGAAGCACGAACAGCGTGGCCAGCCACCGTAGCCCGACCAGCTTCCACAGAACGAACATCGCTTCGGCGTTCCCGCGGTTGCGGGTGCGAAACAGTCTCAGACTGATGCTGGGCTCTACGATCGCGGCGTGACCGACAACGAGCAGTTCTGGCGCGCGATCGTCACCGGCGACGCGGGTGTGATGCGACGCGAGCGCCGACGACATCGGCGCATCCCTGGCGCACCTCGCTGCAAGACCTGCCTCGTGCCGCTCGGCGGACCGGCGGCATC
>VAXO01000026.1 GCA_005888435.1 Actinomycetota bacterium
CGTCTCGGACGCGCGGGACTCCGGCTCGACGCCTGCGAGCAGCTCGAGCACCTCCTCGCGCCCGAGCGTCTCCTTCTTGAGCAGCGACGACGCGACGCGGTCGAGCGACGCGCGGTGCTTCGTCAGCAGCCGCACAGCGTCGTTGAACGCCCCGTCGGTCAACCGCGCCTGCTCCTGGTCGCGTAGGCGCTTCGTCTCCTCGGACAGCGCATAGTTGTCCGCCCGCATCGTCCGTGACGTGACCGTGTCGGACATGCCGTACTCGAACACCATCGAACGCGCGAGCGTCGTCACCTTCTCGAGATCGTCCGCGGCGCCCGTGCTGATCCGGCCGAAAACGACTCGCTCCGCCGCGCGACCGGCGAGCGTGATCTTCATCGAGTCGATCAGCTCCTCCTTCGTGCGCACGTACCGGTCCTCGTTCGGGACGTAGTACGCGTACCCGAGCGCCTCGCCACGACTGACGATCGACACCTTCTGCAGCGGCATCAGCTCGCCCATCAGGTACGACATCACGGCGTGACCGGCCTCGTGGAATGCGAGCACGCGCTTCTCCTTCTCCGTCACGACGCGCCGCTTCTGCAGGCCGGCGACGATCCGCTCCATGGCGCCCTCGAAGTTTTCCTGCGTGACGTACTCCAAGTTCTCGCGGCCGGCGAAGATCGCAGCCTCGTTCGCGATGTTGGCCAGGTCCGCGCCCGTCAGGCCCGCGGTTTGGCGCGCGATCATGGGCAGGTCGACGTCCGGGGCGAGTGGCTTGTTCCGCGTGTGCACGCGCAAGATCGCCTCACGCGAGCCGAGGTCGGGCTGCCCGACGAGGACCTGGCGATCGAAGCGGCCGGGGCGCAGCAGCGCTGCGTCCAGCTGGTCGAGCCGGTTCGAGGCGCCCATGACCACGACCTGATCCTCGCCGCCGAAGCCGTCGAGCTCGACCAGCAGCTGGTTGAGCGTCTGGTCCTGCTCGCGGTTGAGGCTGTGGCCGCTCCGCGCGGTGCCGACCGCGTCGAGCTCGTCGATGAAGATGATCGCCGGCGCCTTTTTGCGCGCATCCTTGAACAGCCGGCGGATCCGCGCGGCGCCGAGCCCGGCGAACATCTCGATGAAGGACGAGGCGCTCGCCGAGAAGAACGTCGCACCCGACTCCGTTGCCGCGGCCTTCGCCAGCATCGTCTTGCCCGTGCCCGGCGGGCCATGCAGGAGGATGCCCTTGGGGACGCGCGCGCCGAGCCGTTCGAACTGGCGCGGGTTGCGCAGGAAGTCGACGACCTCCTGCAGCTCTGCGCGTACCTCGTCGACGCCGGCGACGTCGCTCCACGTCACAGCCGAGCGCGACTTCGTGTCGACCTCGGCCGGCTTCACCTTGGGCATCAACTGGAGCATGCGCCAGAAGATGTAGAGCAGCAGGATGTAGAACGTCAGGCCGAGGAGCGGCCACCAGTTGACCACGAAGTCGCGCATGGCGACGAAGTAGTGGTGCAGATCCACTCCCGGCATCCCAAACTCATCCTCGTCAGGGAGGGCCGGATGTCAACCGGACAGCCCGGAAATCACCCTCGCCGCGGTAGTGAGCTCGACACCGGCTTCGCGCCAGGCGCTCGTGCAGGCCGTCACACGGCCCTCGTCGAGCCCGCGCGCGGCATCCTCCACGAAGACCACCCTCCGCCCGCGCTCGAGGAACCCGCGGATTGCGGCGTCGTCGCAGACATCCGTCGCGACGCCGAAGACCACGATCTCGTCGGGATCGAGGTGCTCGAGCAGGCGGTCGGTGTTCGGGTTCGTGAAGACGTCGAAGCTCTTCTTCAGGAGCAGGAACTCGCGGCCGCTCAGGTAGCGCTCGGGAAGGCTCTCGAGCGTGATCGGGACGGGATCTGCCTGCTCGGTCTCGGGGATCTTCCGCGCGCCGCGCGTCCCCCGCAGGCAATGCCGCGGATACGTGGTCGAGAAATCGGGCTGCTCGGAGATCTCCGAGTCAGTCAGCTCGTGGTCGTCAGCCGAGGCGACGTGGACGACGCCCGCCGCGCGCGCGGCCTCGACGAGCTGCTGCATCGCCGACACCGTCTCTTCCGCGCCCGGGACGTACAGCTTTCCGTGCGGGAGCATGAAGTCGACTTGCGTATCGACGTCCCAGAGAATCCTCACTCGACGAGCGAGAGCCGCGGATTCGGCTTGTAGCTGCGGCCGACCTTCGCGGACGGACGCCCGTCGGTGAGGACGATGTCCGCCGTGAAGTCGTTCGAGCCGCGGATCAGCGACGAGCCGACGCCGTACGCGTCGACGGGCACGGCCTTCTCCTCGAACTCGCGGATTTTCTCGATCGTGAAGCCGCCGGACGCGACGATCCGCACCTGCTCGAACCCGTCGCTGTCGAGCGCGTCGCGCACCTTCAGCACCAGCCGTTCGTTCACCCCCGTCGGCTTGAAGTCCCCCATCTCGTGCCACAGCGAGCTGTCGACGAGCGACTCCGACGTGTCGAGCCGCACCCCCCACAGACGCGGACCGAGAGCGCGCGCGACTTCGAGCGCCGTCTCGATCGAGTTGTTCTCGAAGTCGACCAGGACGGTGATGTTGATGTCTTCGGAGGCCCACTCCGCGAACTTCGTCGCGGCCAGGACGGTGTTGCCGCCGTACGACGCGATCAGCGAGTGCGGAACGGTGCCGATGCCGCGGCCGCCCCACCACGAGGCCTGCTCGTCGGTGGTGACGCCGACAGGCGCTCCAACGATGCGACCCGCGACGTACGCCGCGTAGCCGTCACCCGTCTGCACGCGGTGGTGGTCGTGGCGCGCGGGCATGAAGATCATCGGCTTGCCGTTCGCCGCCCGCAGCACGCGTACGGTGTTCGTCGTGATCAGCGTCCGCCGTGCGAGCACACCCAGATAGAGCGTCTCGAGATGCGCGAAGAGCGTGTAGTCGCCTTCGATCGTCATCACCGTGTCCCAGGGTTGAATCTCGTCGCCGTCGAAGAGCGCGTGCACAGTCAGCGCGTCCCAGTCGTGCGAGCAGAGCTTGAGGATCGCGATCGCCTCGTCCATGCCGCCGACGTACGAATGCTTCTTCTGGAACACCTGCATCACGACGCGCGGGCGGCGCCCGTCCTGAAGCAGGGTCGCGCGAGCGTGGTTGAAGTACGCGTCCGTGTAGTAGCCCTCGCGCATCTTCTCGACGGGGAGGTCGAAGACCTCCGGTGCGAGGCGCTCGCGTGTCCGCTCGCCGACGGACATCTCAGACGCGTTCGAGCTCGAGGCACGCGGCCAGTGCGGCCTCGGCGACCTCGATCTGCTCGGGCGTCGGCTCGGCGGTCGCGACGCGGTGCTGCAGCTCGTGGCCGGGCTTCGCGAGCGCACGGGCCAGCGGCTTGTCGGGGTTGCGCACCATCCAGCCGAAGATCTCGGTCGATGCGGCCACGGCCGCGAACTGCGCGCCGAGCCTGGCCGCTGTCCGCATGTGGGCGGGGGCACGCGACGCGAGTGTGTTGCCGAGCGCGGTCGTCGCCAGCAGCGGCCCCAGCAGATGCGAGCCGCAGCGCTCGTGCTCGCGCGGCGCCCGCTCACCGTGCTCGTAGGTGCCGATCGAGATGTGCTCCGCACCGTGATACGCGGCGACGTCCGCGCCGCGCAGGGCGAGTGCGGCCGGCGCGACGGAGAGGAGACCGCTCATGAGCTCCTGCGCCGCCGGTCCGAGCTTCGGCGACGTGCGAACGAGCCGGACTGCCACCGCGCTCACGAGCATCATCGCGAGCACGCCCTTGCGCTGGAACGGCAGACGCGCCTCGGGCAGAGCCCGGCCGATCTGCGGAACGATCGAGAGAGCGTCCGCGAGCCGCGCCGGGCCTCGCAGCAGCGGGCTCTCGATCTTCGCGCCGCTGAAGCGCTTCCGACGCGCGACGACCTTCAGCTCACCGTCGTCCGTGCGGACTGCACATGCCCACGCGCTCGGCCCGTGGACGAGCACGCCGTTTGCAAGCGCCATCCCGCCGAGGCGGATTTTCTCTTCGCTCACTAACTCGAGAGTAGCGACTGCGCCGCATGACGCAGGAAGCTCACGCCCAGCTCGAGATCCTCGACCGGAACGCGCTCGTCCGCCGAGTGGATCAGCCTCGCTGCGGTCTCGATCGGCATCGCGCGGGACGGGAAGAACCCGTAGGCAACCGTGCCGAACGCCTCGCGGAACCAGTGGCTGTCCGTGAAGCCGGCCACGCAGATCGGAGCCGGCTTCGCGCCCGGGTCGGCGGTCTCGACCCACGCCGAAACGGCGTCCCACAGCGGCGTGCGCATCTCCGAACGCGTCCCGCCGTGCGCCTCGAGCGACGTGAGCTCGTAGTCTCCGTCCCCGAGGATCCCGCGGACGATCTCCTGCTGCTCGTTGGTAGTCATGCCCGGGAGCAAGCGGCTGTCGACCGTGACGTCGCAGGTCGCGGGGATGACGTTTCGCTTCTGCGACGCATTCGCCATCGTCGGTGAGAGCGTCATCGACAGCAGCGGCTCCACCATCTCCGCCAGCAGCGGCGCGACTCCGCGCGCCTGTGCCAGCACCTCGTCCGGCGACGTCGGCCTCACGCCGGTCACCGTCTCGATCAGCGCCTCGACCTCGGGGATCAACTGTTGCTCGGGCTTGTGCGCGCCGAGCGCCTCGATCAGCGGCGCCGCCTTCACGAGCGCGTTGTCGGCGATGCCCGGCATCGACGCGTGGCCGCTCCGGCCGTGGACGCGCAGCCTGAACGGCGCGCTCATCTTCTCTGACACCGAGCAGAGGTAGTAGGCGTTGCCGCCCAGCTCGACGCGATCGCCGGACCCTTCGTTGATCAGGTAGTCGCACCGCACCGCGTCGCCGTGCGCCTCGCACAGCCACGCCGCACCAAAGCCGGCGCCGACCTCCTCGTCGGCGGTCGCGCAGAAGATCAGGTCGCCCGCCGGCTCGAAGCCTTCGCGCGCGAGCGACGCGATCGCGACCGCCTCTGCGGCGACCTGGCCCTTCATATCGAGCGCGCCCCGACCCCACACCTCGCCGTCGCGCAGCTCGCCTCCGAACGGATCCGCGCTCCACTCCGACGCGTCCGCGAGCACAACGTCGGTGTGGGAGAGGAAGAGCAGCGTCGGGCCGTCGCCGCGACCGGGAATGCGGGCGACGAGATTCGCGCGCTCGGGGATCTTCGCGTACAGCTCACACGAGACGCCGGCGTCCTCGAGGTAATCGCGCAGCAGCTCAGCCGCACGCGTCTCGTTGCCCGGCGGATTCGTCGTGTCGATGCGGATCAGCTCCTGCAGGAGCTCCGTCACCTCTTGTCGCAGCGTTGCAACCTCAACGGCCATGTCCGGGCACCTCCGCTTCGTCTCCTTCCTCTTTTTTCGCACGGGCGGTGAGCTGATTGCGCGCACGCCACAGGGCCGGGAAGAAGTTGTGATGGATCATCTTCCCGAGCACCTCCACAGGTGTTCCCTGCGTGCCGACGACCTGGTCGCCGATGATGCGCGCGACGACTTTGTAGTGGCGGATGCGCCACATCGTCACGCGCTCGTCCCACTCGATCAGCGCCTCAGCGAGCTGGTAGAGCTGCTCGTGCTCGCGGCCCTGAACGTACAGCTCGACGATGTCCAACCCGGCCGCTGCGACCGCCTGCTCGAACGCCTCGCCGAGCGGGGGCGTCACGCGGCGCACCTCGCGGAAGCCGGGCGAGTCGAAGCCGCTGCCGTGGCCGAGCACGCGGCGGATCGTCTGGTACTCCCACGCCGACATCTGCTCGAGCATGTCGAGTTGCGCGGTGATGAACTGCAGGCACAGCGCCGCGCGGCGCAGCAGGCGGAGCGCCGCGTCGACCTCGCCGGCGCGGACGTGGGCCGTCGCGCGCGCGACCTCGCTGGTGCCGAGCTTCAGCCAGAGCTCCGACGACTGGTGCACGGTCTGGAAGAGCAGCTCGTCCGGGTGGGACTGCTCCTCCGGCGACTTCTGCAACGCGAGCAGGTCGTCGGTGCGCAGGTAGCGCTCGTAGTCCGACGCACCCTTCCCGGGCAGGATCGGCTCGGAGAAATCCTCGTGCGTCTCGGTTGCCACGGGCGCTTCGGGAGCATACTTCCCCTGCTATGAGCGACCTCTTCTCAGACGCTGCGAAGCAACGGCTGCCGGAGGTCGCCCCGCTCGCGCTGCGGATGCGACCGCAGACGCTCGACGAGTTCGTCGGGCAGCAGCAGGTGCTCGGCGAGGGGTCGGCGCTCCGGACGGCGATCGAGGAAGACCGCGTTCGCTCGGCGATCTTCTACGGGCCGCCCGGGACGGGGAAGACGACGCTCGCGCGAATCGTCGCGAACATGACCGGCGCGGCCTTCGAGGAGCTGTCCGCAGTCTCGGCGACCGTGGCGCAGGTACGAGAGGTGCTTGCGCGCGCCCGCGAGCGCCTGGGAGCGAACGCGCAACGGACGATCCTGTTCCTCGACGAGATCCACCGCTTCAACAAGGCGCAGCAGGACGCACTGCTGCCTGGCGTCGAGGAGGGCGTGATCACACTCATCGGGGCGACGACCGAGAATCCGTACTTCGAGGTCAACTCGGCACTGCTGTCGCGCTCGCAGGTGTACGAGCTCGAGCCGTTGTCCCTGGAGGACCTGGAGAGGATCGTCCGGGGCGGGGCGGCGGAGCTTCAGGCAGAGGTGCCGGACGAGCTCGCGCGCCTGATCGCGACGCGCGCCGGCGGGGACGCCCGCTCTGCGCACAACATCCTCGAGCTCGCGTGGCAGACCGCGCAGGCGGCGAAGGAGCCGCTCGGCGAGCCACACGTCGAGGATGCTGCTCGCAAGCGTCCGCTCGTCTACGACAAGGCGGCCGATGCGCACTACGACTTCATCTCCGCGTTCATCAAGTCGATGCGCGGGTCCGATCCCGACGCGAGCGTCTACTACCTCGCCGCGATGCTCGAGAGCGGCGAGGACGCGCGCTACATCGCGCGGCGCATGATCGTCCTGGCGTCCGAGGACATCGGCAACGCCGACCCGCGCGCGCTGCTCGTCGCCGTCGCGGCCGCGCAGGCGGTCGAGCACGTCGGCCTGCCGGAGGCGCGGCTGAACCTCGCGCAGGCCGCCATCTATCTCGCGCTCGCGCCGAAGTCGAACGCCAGCTACATGGCGTTGAAGCGCGCAACGGCAGACGTCCAGGAGAAGGGGAACATCAAGCCACCGAAGGCGCTGGCCGACGGCAGCTGGTACGGCCGGCAGCTGGGCAAGGGCGAGGGCTACATCTATCCGCACTCAGACCCGGCCGGCTACGACGTCGACTACCTGCCTGACGAGCTCAAGGGCACGACGTACTACGAGCCCTCGGGGAACGGCGAGGAAGAGAGCTAGTCCGAGCCGTTGCGGATGCGCTGCGCGACTAGCTTGCCCCAACCGGGAAGCTGTTCCCAGGCGCGCGCGACGCGCTCGACGTCGTACTCGATTCGGCGGAACTCGAACTCGCCGCCGTCGTGACGCAGCGCGTACGCGGCCCGCACGTCCCCGTCGAGCGGCATGCCCGCGCTGCCGGGGTTGATCAATATCGTCCCGTTGGGGCCCGGGCGCTTGAACTGCAGGTGGCTGTGCCCGAAGACGACCGTCTTGTCGCGGACGCCGTTCAGCATGCGCTCGTCGTCGTCACCCGGCTCCGGTGGAAAGCTGTCGACATCGGACAGGGGCGAGCCGTGCACGTAGAGGACTCCGTCGAGCTCGAACTGAGCCTGCAGCGAATACAGCCATCCCTCTTCGGTACCGAGTCCCGAGTCCAACTCCTCGAGTGCCGCCATCACCTCGGGGCGATCCGTCGGCGGCTCGCGCAGCCAGCGCTCGCCGTTCCCCCGAATCCAGGTCGCGTTCGGTAGGGCACGTAGCCGCTCAACGGTCTCCAACGGCCACGGGCTTGCTGTCCCAAAGTCGCCGCCGAGCAGGTAGGCGTCGGCGCCGGCCGCCTCGGCGTCCTTCAGAACCTCCTCCAAGGCAACCAGATTCCCGTGGATGTCGTACAGGACTGCGAGCACCGTCTCCTAAGGCGCCGACTTGGCGGCGCCGCGTAGAGGTCGCACCAGCTCCGTTCGTGCGACCGTCCAACACAGCTTCTTGGTACGTATCGGTCGGAAAAGTCGATCCATCCCGCCTAGGCTCCCACACGTGAAGATCGTCTGTCTCGTCAAACAGGTTCCGCGGGCGGACTCGATCGAGTTCGACGCGGAGACGAAGCAGCTTCGGCGCGAAGGCGTCCCGCTGCTCCTGAATCCGTTCGACGCGGCTGCCGTCACGCACGCCGCCGCACACGACGCCGAGGTGATCGCGATGACGATGGGGCCACCGCAGGCGGAGGCCGCGCTGCGCACGTGCCTCGGGCTCGGCGCCGACCGCTGCATCCACCTCTCCGACCGCGTCTTCGCCGTAGCCGACACGCTCGGAACCTCGCGGACGCTCGCGCTGGCGATCCGGCACGAGGGCGACGTCGATCTCGTCGTGTGCGGTCGCAAGACGACCGACTCCGAGACGTGGCAGGTGCCACCGGAGACCGCGGCGTTCCTCGGCTGGCCGCACCTGACCAGCATCGTCGACACCGAGTTGCACGAGGGCGTGCTGCGCGCCACCCGCGAAACCGACGACGGGTATGAGACCTGGGAGGTCCCCGGGCCGGCGGTCGTCTCGCTCGCATACGCCCGCGAAGCCGGCGCCGAGGCAGACGGACGCATCGATGTGTGGACCGCGCGCGACCTTGTCGACGACCTGCGGGAGAACGACAAGCGCTTCGGACAGACCGGCTCGCCGACGCGCGTGCTCGCCGTCCGTGACGTAACGCCCGAGCGCGCAGGCGACCGCTACGCCGACCTACCGACCGCTGTCGACCGGATCCGCGCGCTGGCCGCCGAGCGCGGGCCGGAGCCGACGAGCTGGGACAAGCCCGAGAGGCTCGGCGAGCAGCCGTCTCCAAAGCGGTACGACTGCTGGACTTTCGTCGAGCTCGACGAGGGCCGCCCGGCACGCGTGTCGCTGGAGCTGCTTGCAAAGGGGCGGGAGCTGGCGGGCAAGCTGGGCGGCGACAACGTCGCGCTCGTCTTCGGGCCGGACGTGTCGGCCGAGCTCGCGCGGCATGGCGCCGACCGCGTCGTCCTCGTCGACGGACTGGACGAGTACGACCCGCAAAGCTGGGCGGCCGCACTCCGCCAGGTTGTCGAACAGCGGCGCCCGCATGTGCTGCTGATCCCGGCCACCGCCAACGGACGCGATCTCGGCCCGCGTGTCGCCGGCGAGCTCGAGCTCGGCATGACGGGCGACTGCGTCGGCCTGAACATCGACCGCGCCGGCCGGCTGATCCAGACGAAGCCCGCGTACGGCGGCAACATCGTCTCGGTGATCATGGGCGCGACCACGCCGCAGCTCGCGACCGTGCGGCCGCGGATGTTCGAGCCACTCGAGCCGCGCGACGTTCAAGCTGAGGTCGAGCGCATCGAGGTTGAGCTGCCCGCCGTGGACATTCGCCGCGTCGAGCGGAAGGAGGCACCCGCACGCGAGCTCGACGAGGCCGACGTAATCGTGTGCCTCGGGTCCGAGCTGCCGCCTGACGACATTCCGCGGGCGCGGGAGCTCGCCGAGCGCGCAGGCGCAGCGGTCGGCGCAACGCGCACGGTGTGCGAACGCGGAGATCTGCCGATGAACCGTGCGATCGGCCTGTTCGGCCGTCAGGTTGCGCCGCGCCTGCTCGTCGCCGTCGGCGTGCCCGGCGATGTCGAGGAGCAGACGGGCTTCGTCAAGGCAGGCGTGATCGCGGCCGTCAACCACGCCGAGGCGCCGATGCTCGATGCCGCCGACGTCGGCGCGATCATCCACTGGGAGGCGGCGATTCCCGCACTCTCAGGCGCGCTGCGCTAATGCTGCTGCAGCTGCACGAATGGGGCGACGCGAGCGCCCCGCCGGTGGTCTGCGTGCACGGGGTCAACGCGCACGGCCGGCGCTATCGCAAGCTCGCGGAGGAGCGCCTCGCGAAACGGTTTCGCGTACTCGCACCGGACCTGCGGGGGCACGGCGGCTCCGAGTGGGAACCTCCGTGGACGATCGCCACGCACGTCCACGACCTGCTCGAGACGCTGGACGATGCCGGCGTGCCCAGCGCCGATTGGATCGGGCATTCGTTCGGCGCCCGGCTCGTGCTCGAGCTTGCCGCCCTCGACGCGGACCGCATCGAGCGAGCGGTGCTGCTCGATCCCGCGATCCAGCTGCTCCCGCATGTCGGCTTCGACTTCGCGGAACGCGAGCGTTTGGACCGGGCCTACGACACGCCGGAGGCGGCAATCGCCGAACGGCTCGACTCGGGCGTGCCGACACCGCGGGAGTACCTCGAGGAAGAGAACCGCGAGCACCTCGTTCAGGACGCGGACGGGAAATTCCGCTTCCGCTACTGTCAGGCTGCTGTCGTCGCGATGTACGGCGAGCTGTGTACGCCGCCACCCGCACCTGAGACGTTGCGCATGCCGGCACTGCTCGTGCACGCGGGCCAGTTCGGTCTCGTGCGCGAGGATCAGCTGGAGGTGTACGAGCGCGCCCTCGGCGATCGGCTACGCGTCGCCGAAGTCCCCGGGGGGCACATCGTCTACTGGGATGCCTTCGAGCAGACCGCGGACGCAATCGAGCAGTTTCTAGAGGATCCGCGCCCCGAGGCCTGACGCAACGAGCTCGACCGCCAGCTCGCCGGTCTCGTTCTCGCGGTCGAGGATCGGGTTGACCTCGACGACGTCGAGCGAGGTCGCGACGCCCGACTCGGCGATCAGCTCCATCGCAAGGTGCGCCTCGCGATAGTTGAGGCCGCCGCGCACGGGCGTGCCGACTCCCGGCGCGACGTCGGGATCGATGACGTCCATGTCGAGACTGACGTGCACGAAGCCCGGCCCGGCGACGTGCGCGAGCGCCTCGCGCACAGCGTGCTCGACGCCGAGGCGATCGACGTCGCTCATCGTGAAGACAAGTGCGTCCAGCCCCTTGAGCAGCTCCCGCTCGCCGTCGTCGAGGGAGCGGACGCCGATCAGAGCCACGCGGCTCGGCACAACCGCCGGCAGGTCCCAGCCGTCTCCCTGGAACCGCTCGCCCGCCAGGCCCAGCGCGGCGGCAAGCACCATCCCGTGGACGTTGCCACTCGGACTCGTCTCCGGGCTGTTCAGGTCGCCGTGGGCGTCGATCCAGATCACGCCTCCAGGCCCGTGCACGCGGTGCAGCCCGCCGAGCGTCCCGAGCGCGACCGAGTGGTCGCCGCCGAGGACGATCGGAATAGACCCGTCGCCGGCGGCATCCGCCACGAGCTCGGCGATGTGTCCGCACGTCTCCTTGATCTGAGGCAGGAAGCGGGCGTGCTCGTCGCCGGCGTCGATGGCCTCCGCCACCGCCGTGCCGACGTTGCCGCGGTCGGCGTAGGCATAGCCGAGGCCCTCGATCCGGGCGTCGAGCCCGGCGTAGCGGATCGCGGAAGGGCCCATGTCGACACCGCGGCGCCCGGCCCCGAGGTCGAGGGCGGCCCCGATGATCGCGACCTTCCGGCCTGGTTGCATCGACATGGCCGACAAGGCTAACTTCCGCCGAATGGGGAATCTCGATGCGGTAGCCATGATCCGGGTTCTGCTCGCCGACGACGACCAACCTTTCCTCGACGCGCTCTCGCCGTTGATCGAGCGACAACCCGAGCTCGCCGTCGTCGGGCAGGCGCTCGACGGGCTGGCCGCGATCGAGCTGGCGGACGAGCTGTCGCCTGATGCGGTCGTGATCGACCTTCACATGCCGCGGCTGGACGGCGTGAGCGCCGTCGCGCGGCTGCGGCGCGACCATCCGAACATGTGCGTCATCGCACTGACCGGCGACGAGGCCCCCGCGCTGCATCGTGCGGTCACGGAAGCCGGGGCGGACGCGGTGCTGGTCAAAGACGAGTTCGTCGACGTGCTCGTCGACCGGCTCGCCGGCGCGCGCGCAGGAGTCGCTTAGGGCCGCCGGTAAACTTCGGCCTCCCTTTGGCGAGGTAGCTCAGTTGGTAGAGCACACGGCTGAAAACCGTGGTGTCGCCGGTTCGATTCCGGCCCTCGCCACTGCCACAGCGCCGTGGCGATGGCGATCGCGATGAGCGCCAGAGCGACGACATCCACCGACGCCGACAACGACAGGCGGAGGTCGACGATCCCGGTCGCAATCACCGCTGACGCTACCAGGAGGTAGATGCAGCTGATAAATGCGGAGGTGACCTCGCCACGACGCTCCGAGGGAGCGAGGTCGTTCAGCTCCTGCTGCGCGTTCAGGAAAGCGAGGCCGTGGCCGCCGCCCGCAGCTACCGCGCCCAAGAGGAGGCAGGCGAGCGACTTGAATGGTCCCGCGAGAACGAGCCCGCCGAGACCCAGCGCGAGCAGCGCAAGACCGGCGGCCTGGTCCGGACGGCGCCGGCCTTCGAACCGCTGCGCGACGATCTGGGAGACGCAGGACGCGAGCAGCGCCACCGAGGCGATCAACGCAAGCAGCGCGAGGTTCGTCGTCCCGAGCAGGTCGCCGGCGTAGGACGGGACAATCGACAGTAAGAGCGCGACGCTCGCCCAGACCGTGGCCGCGGTGAGGCTCACCCGGAAGAAGTCGCGGCGAAGCGCGGCGGGCACACGGGGCCACTCGATGCGCCACCCTTCGCGCTCACGTCCAGCCGGTTCGGGCACCGTCAGCGATGCCGCGGCGGTGAGCGCGGTCAGGCCGAGCGCGACCAGGAAGCAGAGCTCGAGCGGATTTGGCGCCCATTCCGCGAGCGCGCCGGCGAACAGCGGGCCGACTGCGCTGCCACCAGCCTGCGCAAGACCGGCCAGCAGCGCCGCCCGCCGACGGTCGCCGGCTGGATCCAGCTCGACCAGAGCTGACGCTGCGGCACCGCTGATCATCCCGACAGCAAGCCCCTGGAGGGCCCGAGCGGCATACAGCCACGCGACGCCGTCGGCCGCGGCGAAGACAACGAGTGCCACGGCTGCCACCGAGAGGCCGGCGAACAGGACCGGCCTCCGGCCGAAGCGGTCCGAGAGGCGTCCGAAGAGGATCAGAGCCGGCACGAGCACGAACGCGTACGTCGCGAAGATGGAGGTGAGCACGAGGCTCGAGAAGCCGAACTCCCGCGCATAGACCGCGTAGAGCGGCGTCGCCAGGTTCGCGCCGGCCATCAGCACCAGCCAGGCGATCCAGACCGTCGACACGGCCCTGTTCACAATCTCCTCGCCTACCTGGGCGGCGGTGAACGGAAACCGAGCAAGGTCTCTAAAGGATTCGTTAAGACTGCCTCGGCGGGCCGGGCAGTCTGCTAGGACTGTGCCCCGTGAAGGCGGCTCGTCTCCTCGGTTTGGCCTCGCTGGTCGGGGTCGTCTGCGTTGCCGTGCCGTCCCTGGGCCTCTCCAGCTCCGCGCCGACAGCAGCGAAGTCTGCGAGCGCGTGCGGTCGGGAAGAGTTCGTGAGCACCCTCGAGGCCGTGTTCGGACGCTTCAAGACGCATCAGGCAGCTATCACCTTCCGGAATCGCGTGACGAGCCGCGGCTTCGTGAACGCGAACATCATCGAGGGCTGCGACGGGTTCCGGGTGGTCCTCCGCGGGATCGACACGTTCGACGTGGGCGTCGACCTGCAGAGCGAGGCGCGCAAGGAAGGCTTCGCCGTCACGCTCGAGTGCATCCAGGCAAAGCAGATCGGCATCTGGGACGGGATCCTCGGTCACGGACGTGACCGCCCCAGCGCGAACGCGATCGCGAGCCGTGCCGCGTCCGTCGGTTTTCCCGGAGCGAAGCTTCGCAGCGATCCCTGCGGCGGATTCGAGGTTTACGTCGCCGGATTCCCGGACCAGCGCTCGGCCCAGTCTTGGGCGGAAGCCGCACGAGCCCGCGGGTTCCCCGACGCGGCCGCAGAGCTGAACTAGCAAGAAGAAGGTCGTCCGGGCCGGTGATACCGAGCCGCGAACGACCTTGTGCCCTGGAGCTTAAGTGCCGCTGGCCTTGCGGGCAAGCAGCGCGTTGCCGCGACCGGCGTCGAACTCCGCAAACTCCGTGAATCCGCGCCTCGCGAGCTCCTCTCGCAGTCGGTTGGTGGGAACGTAGATCGGCGTCTCCGCGCCGCTCGAGAACGCGAACACCGCATGACCGCCGGGCGCGACGACGCGGGCGACCTCGTCGAAGAACGGAATCATGTTCGCGTGCGCCGCGAGGTCGAACGTGGCGTCGCCGAACGGCAGCGCTGACGCGTCGGCGCGCTCGAAGCGCAGCCGGTCGCCTAGCTCCCCCGGCGTGTTCCGGCGCGCCTGTTCGAGCATCGCCTCGGACAGGTCGACGCCGACGATCTGCGCCTCGGGAAAACGCTGCGCCAGCCTCAGCGCGCCCGCACCTGTTCCGGTGCCGACGTCGAGGATGCGCGCCGGCGGGTGCTCCAGCGCTGCGAGAGCCGCTTCGTACGGCGCGAGCGTGTCCTCGAGGCGCATCGAGTCCCAGACGGGCGCGAGCGCATCGAACTGCCGGCGCACAAAGGGACGAAAGAGCTTCCACAGCAGCGGGTTGCGCACCGCGGCGTCAGTCGCGAGGCGCGCGAAGCGTCGCCCGATTGCCACCCGGTCGATCACGTCGGCTCGAAACGGATACGCACGTCCCGCCCGGGCTTCGTCCCGAGCATCGCCGCCGCGTTGCCGCCGTTGATCGCGATCGACAGGTTGCGGTAGGAGTCCTCGTACAGGATCAGGTCGCCCCGCCTGGCGTCGGCGAACGTCCGGGCGGCGACCGCGTAGTAGCGCTCGGGGCCGATCTGCAGCTCGACCCGTGTGCCCGGCACGATGCCAACCGCGTCGGCGTGCGAACGATCGAGGTTGAGCTGGACGTTCCCGAAGCGGTCGATCGCAAGGACGGTGGCGTGGATGCGCGACGTGCCGATCTCCGGTTCGGGCAGGTCGAGGCGCGCGAGCGCGTCGGCCGCGATCGGCGGGCCGAGCTCGGCGAGCTCGACCCCGAGCGCGAGATGCGCAGCAGCGGGAGAGAAGAGATCGCGTCCGTGGAACGTCCGTGAGACGGAATCGAGCGCATAGTCGGGATTCGCGAGCTCGTGCGCGACGTCGATGCCGCCGAACTTCTCGGCGGCAGGAATGAGCAGGCCGTTGTCAGGTCCGACGTGGATGCGGCCGGACTTGTCGCGCAATGCAAGCGCGCGGCGCGAACCGCCGACGCCCGGGTCTACGACGGCGAGGTGCACGCCGACAGGCATGAAGGGCAGCGAGTTCGCGAGCGTCAGCGCACCCTGCAATACGCCCTGCGGCGGGATGCCGTGCGTGACGTCGATGATCTCTGCGTCCGGCGCGATCCGCTTCATGACGCCGTGGCAGGTTCCGACGAAGTCGTCCTGCAGGCCGAAGTCGGTCAGGAAGGTGATGATGCGCGCCACGCCGCGGCGGAGTCTACGAGCCCTCGGAGGTCGTGCGACTCGGCCTCGGCCACCACCTCGACGCCTGCGCTGCGCGCGGCGCCCGTCGTCTGCGGCCCGATCGAGATCGCAGGGCCGCTCCCGCCCGCCCGGCCATACGCGCGCGCGGCCGACGGCGACGCCAGTAGCACGACGTCAGCCTCGGCCAGTTGTTCGACCGGCTGCTCGACCGTGCGGTACGCCGCGACGAAGTGGGCGTCGAGCTCGTCGGCGAGATGGTCGCGCGCGCCCTCGGCTCCGACGAAGAGAACGAGCCCGTGCCGCCCGGCGAACGCCTCGACGAGACCTTCCTGGGTGTGAACGCTCGCAACGAGCCCCGGGTCCCATCCGGCCGCAGCGAGCGTGTCCGCCGTGCCCGGTCCGATCGCGGCGACGCGCGCAGGCCGGCTCATCGCTCGGCGCGCTAGCTCACGCGCACCGTTCGGGCTCGTGACCACGACCCAGTCGTAGCCGTCGACGTCGATCGGCTCGTCCGAGAGCGGCTCGATCTCGATCAGCGGCTGTTCGACGACGTCGAAGCCCTGCGCGCGGAGCGCGTCGCTGAGCGGCTGCGCCTGCGCAGCCGGGCGCGTCACGAGCACCTTCACGGCACGGCGGCGAGCAGCTCCTGCGCAAGCGCCGCAGGATCGTCGCCGGTGCGCCGTTCGATCCAGCTCCCGTCCTCGGCCGCGACGAGCGCTGTCAGCCGTTCGCCGTCGTGGTGCGCCGCGACCGGCGCGAGACAACCCCCGCCGATCGCCGCAACACAGGCGCGTTCCGCTTCGACACGGCGACGGGTTGCCGCATGGTCCGCCGCCCCGACGAGGTGCTCCTCACCGGCGCGCACCTGCAGCGCGAGCGCACCCTGGCCGGCCTCGGGAACCAGCTCTTCGGGATCGAAGCGATGGCCGATCTCGCGGCCGAGACCGAGCCGGTCGAGCCCGCAGGCCGCGAGCACCACCGCGTCGAGCCCCCGCTCTCGGCGCTTGCGCAACCGCGTGTCGACGTTGCCCCGAAGCGGCTCGATCGAGAGCGATGGCTCGATCGCGAGCAGCTGTGCGCGACGACGGATGGAGGCCGTGCCGATCCGCATCCCGGGACGGATCGCTTCTGCGCCGCACAGCGCATCGCGTGGGTCGTCCCGCTCGATGTAGGCGCCGACTGCGAGCCCGTCGGTGTCGGTGGAGGTCATGTCCTTCGCCGAATGCACGGCGACGTCGACGCGGCGGTCGAGCAACGCCTCCTCCAGCTCCTTGACGAACACGCCGCGCGCTCCGATCTCTCCGAACGGCCGCGTGCGATCGCGATCGCCCGCCGTCGTGATCGGGACGAGGGCGATCTCGATGCCCGGCGCGCGCAGCCGCGCTGCTGCGCCCTCGGCCTGGGTCAGTGCGAGCCTACTGCCGCGGGAGCCGACGCGAATCAGCACGGCACCACACACGGTGTGAGCGCGTCCTGGCGACGCAGGGCCGCCGGCGCCGAACGCGGACGAACGCCGTCGGCACCTGCACCGGCAGCGGGCGGCCGATCAGATCCGCAGTCTTCAACGCTCATCCTCGAGACCGAACAGGTGGCGCACCGCGTCAGCATAAATGACGCCGTCGGCTGCCGCGGCTGCCTGCTTCATGCGAATCGTCGGCAAGTGCAGGAGCTTGTTCAGGACGGCGGCAGTCACGGACTCGGCGGCGCGGCGCTCGGCGCCGCTCAGCTTCGCCCGCTCGAGCTCGGCGGTGCGGATCTCCTCCGCGCGTGCGCGCAACGACGCGATCGCTGGAACGACGTCGAGCGAGGCCTGCCATTCGCGAAAGCGCTCCGCCTCTGTCGCGACGATCCCTTCCGCGCGCTCGGCCTCGCGCCTGCGCCCGGCAAGCGTCTCCGCCACGACAGCCTCGAGGTCGTCGATGTCGTAGAGGTAGCAGCCGTCGAGCTCGTGGATCGCCGGATCGAGGTCGCGCGGCACCGCGAGGTCGATCAGGAACAGCGGCCGCCCTTTGCGCGCGTGCAGCGTCCGCGCCACGTCGCTCTGTGTCAGCGCCCAGTCGGGAGCGGCCGTCGAGGAGAGCACGACGTCGACGTGCTCCAGGTTGTCCGGGACGTCGTCGAGCGGCAGCGGTGTGCCGCCGTAGAGACCCGTGAGCTCCTCCGCTCGCGCGACGGTGCGGTTCGCGACGAACGCGATCGCCGCGCCGCGCGCCACGAGGCTCTTGATCGCGAGCTCGCCGGCCTGGCCGGCCCCGACGACGAGAACCGAACGCCCGCTGAGGTCGTCGAAGACCTGTTCGGCGAGCGCCGCGGCCGCCGACGACACGGACGCAGGGCTCTCGCCGATCGCGGTCTCCGTCCGCGCCTTCTTGCCGGCGTGCAGTGCGTCGCGGAAGAGCCGGTCGAGAAGCGGGCCTGCTGCGCCGACGTCGTGCGCGGTGCGCACCTGGCCGAGGATCTCGCCCTCCCCCGGCACCATCGAGTCGAGCCCGGCTGCAACGCGGAAGAGATGGAGCGCCGCTGCCTCGTCGCGGAGGCGATAGAGCGACGGCCCGAGCTCCTCCTCGAGCGCGAGCAGCGCCGCCTCGGCCTTGCGCTCGGCCTCGTCGGCCGAGTCATCAGCCAGATACAGCTCGGTGCGGTTGCACGTCGAGAGGCAGACGGCCTCGCCGCGCTCGCCCGCGAGCCGCAGGGCGAGCTCGCGCGCGCGGTCCGCGTCGAGCGCTGCGCGCTCCCGCAGCTCGACGGGAGCCTGGTGGTGTGAGATGCCGACGAGGACGACGCTCATGCGAAATGCGTGACGGGAAGGGCGAGCCTCACGACGACGACGAGCGCGAACCCCGTGAGCACGAGGTAGGCGGCGCGGCGGCCGCGCCACCCGGCGAAGTGGCGCAAAGCCAGGTACCCGGCGTAGACGACCCAGGTCAGGGCCGTCACCGCCATGAGCGCGTCGTAGCCGCCGCCGCGGTCCTCGAGCCGGACGATCCCGACCGCGATGCCGAGCGTCAGCGCGGGTAGCGCGAACTCGATCGTGCGCGCCGCAACGTCGTCGAGCTTCGCGAGCGCCGGCGCGCGCACGCGCAGGATCGAGCGCTCGTGGCGCTTCAGCCGCCGTTCCTGCCAGAGATAGAGCGCGGACAGCCCGGCCGCGAGCGTGAACCCGGCGAACGCCGCGAGAACGAGGCCGACGTGCAGCACGAGGAAGAGGTTGGAGTAGTGGCTCTGCCCTGCCGTGCCGGTGCCTCCGCCGAGACGCGCGAGCGCGAACAGTACGACCGCCAGCGGCAGCACGGCGAGCCCGAGCAACCGGTAGCGCGGGCGGCACCCCCAGATCAGGTACGCGCCGACGACAAGCCAGACGAAGAGGTTGAGGGAGCCGGCCCAGGTTGCCCAGGGAAACCCGTCGGCGCGCGCGGCCTGGACGGCGAGCAAGGCGGTCTGCACGAGCCAGCCGATGCGCACGCCCCAGGTCGCAGCCCAGCCGGCGCGGCCGGGCTGCCGCGCCTCGCCAAAGTACGCCACGGCAGCCTCGCCGTAGGCGAGCAGCGCCGGCCAGAACAGGAACTCAGCCAACCGCGACGGCCTTCCGCTCGGGCTCCTCTTTCTTCCGCAGCGCGAGCTGCGTCAGCTCCGCGAGCTCACGTTCGAGCCGCTGCAGCTTCAGCCCGATGATGAACACGTACGCGAGCAGCACCACGAAGACGACGAGGTACACCGCGGCGACGTACTTCTCCTCGGTCGTCACTGCAGCGCCTCCCGCAGCTCGCGCAGCCGGACGTCCAGCCGCTTGCCCGCCAGCTCGAGGTGGTAGAGCGTTGCGGCCACCGCGAACATCGCGAGCACGGCGACGCAGAAGGTGAAGAACTGCGAGCCGGCCATGTTCGGCCCGCCCTTGTCGAACGCAATGGGGTGGATGAACCGCTGCGACAGCCGGATCGCGAGAATGCTGACAGGGATCAGCGCGACGCCGAACAGCGCGTAGACCGCGCTCAGGTTCGCGCGCTGCGGCCCCGGCGGCAGCGAGAACCGCAGCATGAAGTACGCGCAGTAGAAGAGAAACAGGACGAGGAACAACACGAGCTGATCCTCACTCCAAACCCACCAGTGACCCCAGCGGTAGCGCGCCCAGATCGACCCTGTGACGAGCGTCAGCAGTCCAAAGATGACGCCGAGGTGGATGGCGACGTAGCTCTCGAGGTCCGCGTCCTCGTCGCGCTTCCAGAGATGGCGCAGGGCCTTCCAGCCGCCCCACCCGAAGCAGGCGTAGGCGGTGAACGCGATCGGGACGTGGAAGTAGAAGATCTTCTGGTTCAGGCCGTCCTCGTCGAGCGGCGCGTAGAAGAAGATCAGCGCGATCGCCGCCGCCATGAGTGTCAGGGCGAGCGCGGCGAGCGCCGGAAGGCGGTTATTCCGTGACGACGTACTCAAAGGATGCCCAGCAAATGATCGCAAAGAGTGCGTCGTAGAGGCCGAGCAAGCCGAGGTACCGGCCCGGATCCGCCGAGACGCTGGCGCCGACGCCGCCGATCACGATCGGGATGGCGAGGGGCAGAAAGAGCAGCGGCAGCAGCAGCTCCCTGGCCCGGCTGGCCGTGGCCATCGCGGCGAGCAGCGTCCCGACGGCCGCGATCCCGAGGTCGGCGAGGACGACGCCGCCGACCAGCGCCGCGGACACCGGCTTGAAGAAGAGGGCGTACGCGGGGAGCGCGATCACCTCGGCGAGTCCGAGGAACGCGAGGATCGAGAGCGCCTTGCCGAGCCAGATCGCGCTGCGGTCGCTCGGCGCGAGCACGAGGCCGTCGATGACGCCCTGCTCCCGCTCTGCGGCGAACGACCGCGAGAGGCCGAGCAGCGCCGTGAAGAGCAGGGCGACCCACAAGAGGCCTGTCGCCGCCAGATCGGAGGACCCTACGGGCAGCACGAAGTGGAAGACGACGAGGGTCGAGACGACGAACAGCAACATCGCCGGCAGCGTGTCGCGCGCCCGCAGCTCGAGCAGGAGGTCCTTGCGCGCGAGTGCGCCGACGTCTGCGAAGTAGGTCACACCAGTGCCAGCCGCGCAGAGGCGAAATGCTCCAGTCGCTCCGGCTCGTGCGTTGCGACGACGAACGAGGCGCGCCCCGCACGCTCGGTCAGCTCACGATCCAGCAACTGCTCGCCCTCGTCGTCGAGGCCGCTGTACGGCTCGTCCAGCAGGAGCAGGCTTGGTTCGTGCAGGAGCGTTCGGCAGAGCGCGAGCCGCTGCAGCATCCCTCGCGAGAACGAGCCCGCGCGCGCGTGCCGGACGTCCCAGAGACCGAAACGCTCGAGCAGCATCCCGGTCCGCTCGCGCCGGTCGGGGACGCGGTAGAGCCGGCCGTAGAGGTCGAGGTTCTCGAGCGCCGTCAGCTCACGGTAGACGAGCGGCTCGTGGCCGAGGTAGCCCAGTCGCCCCCGCTCCACGCCGACCTCGAGCTCGCCGCGGGTCGGCGCGGCGAGACCCGCGCAGAGGCGGAGCAGCGTCGTCTTGCCGGAGCCGTTCGGACCGGTGACGAGCAGGAAGTCGTCGCTGCCGACGTCGAGCGTGACGCCCCGCAGTATCCGCGTGTCTCCGTACCGCTTCTCGAGCGCACGGGCGCGGATCACAGCGCTACTTCCGCGAGCACGAACAGCAAAAACGCAACGCTGATGACCCCGTTGACTGTGAAGAAGGCCGCGTCGAGGCGTCGCAGGTCGTTCGGACGCACGAGCGAGTGTTCGTAGGCGAGCAGCGCCGCGACGACGACCACGCCGATCCAGTAGAGCCAGCCGAGGTCGAGCCCGAAGCCGACCGCGGCGAGCAACGCGACGGTCGCAACGTGCAACAGGCGGGCCCCGGCGAAGACGCCGCGCACGCCGAAGCGTGACGCGACCGAATGCAGTCCCTGCTGCACGTCGATGTCGCGGTCGAAGAGCGAGTAGAAGAGGTCGAAGCCGGCAATCCAGGCCGCGACCGCCGCACCGAGAGCCCATGCCTCCCACGGAAGCTGTCCCGTGATCGCGACCCAGGCGCCCACCGGCGCGAGGCCGTCGACTGCGCCGAGCCACAGATGGCTCAGCCACGTGAACCGCTTCAGGTACGGGTAGACGACGAAGCCGACCACCGGGATCGGCCAGAGCCACCGCACGATCGGTTGGAGCTGGAAGCACGCGACGAGGTACAGCGCGAATGCGAGCGCGCAGAAGACGACCGCCTGCGCCCGCGAAATGAGGCCGGCCGGAAGCTCGCGAGTCGCCGTGCGCGGGTTACGCGCGTCGATCTCGGCGTCGACGATGCGGTTCAGGCCCATTGCGAGCGAGCGGGCACCGACCATCGCGACGGTGATCCAGAGCAGATCGTGCGCCGACGGAACCTCGTTCACGCTCAGAAGCGCGCCGATGTACGCGAACGGCAGCGCGAACACCGTGTGCTCGATCTTCACCAGCGACGCGAAACGGCGCGGCAGCGCGACGGCAGAGCTCACTGCGTCTCCCTCGATCCGAGCGCCGCCGGCCGGCGGCGCAGACGGACGCGCGAGCAAGCTCGCACGCCCTGATGTCGGCATCGCAAGCGACGCCTCACTGCGTCTCCCTCGGCGAGCAAGCTCGCACGCCCTGATGTCGGCATCGCAAGCGACGCCTCATGTCGGCACGTGTTCCGTCGGGTCGCCGGCGAGCAGCTCGAGCGCGTGCGCGAGCGCCGGCTTGATCAGCTCGAAGCCGTCACGGCAACCGCCGGGCGAACCAGGGAGGTTGACGATCAGCGCCTGCCCGCGGATGCCCGCGACGCCACGGCCGAGCAGGCCGTGCGGTGTCTTCTTCACCGCGTCGGCGCGAAGCGACTCGGCGATGCCGGGCACCAGGCGGTCGAGCACCGACTCCGTCGCCTCCGGCGTGAAGTCCCGCGGCGAGACGCCGGTGCCTCCCGTCGTCAGGACGAGCCGCGCGGTCTGTGCGAGCTCGCGGATCGCGGCAGCGATCCTCGGCCGCTCATCTGGGACGACACGGTGCTCGACGTCGTAGCGCTCCGCCTCCAGGAGCTCGACGAGGAGTGCACCGCTCTCGTCGTCCCGCTCACCCGCGGAGACGCCGTCCGAGATCGTGACGACGGCTGCCTTCACGCGGGCTCCTTCGTCTTCTCGACCAGGGTGACGTCGGAGATCGACATTTCCTTGTCGATGGCCTTCGCCATGTCGTAGACGGTGAGCGCAGCAACCGTGACGGCGGTGAGCGCCTCCATCTCGACTCCCGTCTGCGCCGTTGTCTCCGCCGTCGCCGTGATCTCGACCTCGTCCCCACCGACCTCGACCGAGACCTCGATGTGCGACAGCGGCAGGGGGTGGCAGAGCGGGATCAGCTCGCTCGTCCGCTTCGCCGCCATGATCCCCGCGAGCTGCGCGGTCACGAGGGCGTCGCCCTTGGGCAGCTCCCGAAGTCGCTGCGCGGTCTCCGGCGCCATGCGCACGGCTCCGCGCGCGACCGCGCGCCGCCGCGAGAGCGGCTTGCCGCCGACGTCGACCATGCGGACGTCGCCAGCCTCGCCGAGGTGGCTCAGCTCCGCCATTCGAGGCGATGCTAGCGCCGGGCGGTTGTCGCGACGCGGTTCAGGGCGGCGAGTTGGAGGTCGAGCCACTCGTTGACGTCATGTGTGCGCACGTGCGTGCGGATCGCCTCGAGCCGCCGCTGCCGCTCGCCGGCGTCCATCGTGAGAGCCTGGTGGATCGCCTCGCCCTGCCCTTCGACGTCGAATGGGTTCACCGTCAGCGCCCACTCGCCGAGCTCCGCGTGCGCGCCGGTGTTTTCAGACAGGACAACGACGCCGTCGCGCGCGTTGACGAGCGGCGCCTCCTTCGCAACGAGGTTCATTCCGTCGAAGATCGCGTTCACGAGCAGGACGTCGAACTGCTTGTACGCGGCGACCGAGCGCGGGAAGTCATCCTCGATGCGCAGCTCGATCGGCGTCCAGTCATCCTGCTGGAAGCGGTCGTTCACGCGCCGCGACTCGCGCTCGATCGCGCCGAGGTACTCGGCGTACTCGGGAATGTCCTGCCGCGACGGATCGAGCAGCGCGAGCATGCGCACTCGCCGATGCATCTCCGGATGAGCGTCGAGGTACAGCTCGAACGCACGGAAGCCGCGCACGATGTTCTTGGACGGGTCCGTGCGGTCGACCCGCACGACGAGCTTCTCTGGACGCTTCCCGACGATCTCGCGCTCGGCGGCCAGGACAGGGTCGCTCTGCGCGAGCTCGGCGAACTCGGCGGGGTTGACGGAGATCGGCGCAGTCACCGTCTTCTGCGTCACGTCCTCGCCGAGGAGCTCCCGCGTGCTGTACAGGAAGTTGCTCCGCCAGCGCTCGGTGTGGAACCCGATCACATCGTTCGCAATCAGCCCCTCGTGGATCGCGCACCGCATCGCGCGTGGGAGCACGCGCCAGCAGTCGGGCTGGGGCCAGGGAACATGCACGAAGTGCATGAGCGTCGAGTCCGGGCACCCTTGCCGCACGAGCTTCGGCGCGAGATACAGGTGATAGTCGTGGAAGAAGACGGCCGCCTCTGGCTCGTGCTCGAGCTCGGCGAGGACGACTCGCGCAAACCCCTCGTTCACGGCGGCGTACCCGTCCCGCCACGCCCGGTGGAAGGCGGCGTCGACCTTCGGCGTGTACGCGAGCTCCCAGAGCGAATGCTGGACGAACCAGAGCATCGGGTTCGCGACGACGTTGTAGTACCAGTCGTACGCCTGCGCGTCGTGCGCGACAAGGCGTAGGCGGTAATTCTCCTGCTGCAGCGTCTCGCCGGCGAGCGCACGCTCGCCTTCCGTCGTCGCGCTCGCGATCCACGTCACGTCCTGGTGCTGCAGCAGGCTGCGGAGCGCGGTCGCGAGGCCACCGCTGCTGCGATGCACGGAGCCGTCGCGCGCAACGCGCACGGGACCGCGGTTCGAGACGACAATGAGCTTGCGGCGCATCTGCGCCACGGTATCCGCTACGCAGTTGTTGAAACGACGGCCACTTCGGCGCCGGACGTGTCGTTACCGAGCAGCTGGTTGAACAGGACGAGCCAGTCGCGAAGCAGGCGCGGCGTCAGGAAGTGGCGGCGGACGTACTCTTTGCCGCGTAGTGCGCGCTGGCGCGCCTCCGCCGGATCGCGAAGAATCTCGATGCACGCCTCGGCGCACTCCGTCGACGACTCCACGAGCCAGCCCGTCTGCCCGTCCTGGATCTGCGCGACGATGCCGCCGACACGCCCCGCGACCGTCGGCCGCGTCTTCCAGAGCGCCTCGGTCACGGTGAGGCCAAAGCCCTCCTTGATCGACTTCTGCACGACCGCAGCCGAATGCACCTGGAAGGCATTGACCTCCACGGAGCCCACGTTGTTGAGGTTGGAGAGGATGTAGATGTCCGGATCGCCGGCGGCGTAGGCGACCGTCTGGTTGTAGAAGTCCCAGCCCTCGGGGTCGTCGTGCGCCATCGAGCCCACGAGCGCGAGCTGGACGTTGGGGAACCGCTCCTTCACGACCCGGTATGCGTCGATCACGCCAAGCGGGTCCTTCCACGGGTCGAAGCGCGACACCTGAGTCAGCAGCGGCCGCTCGACGTCGATACCGAACTGATCGACGATGTACGCGGCGTCCTCCGGCGAAAGCGCCATGTTCTTCGGCGCCAGCGGGTCGATCGCGGGTGGCCAGATGTAGCACGGCGGCAGGCCCTCGGCCTTCGGCACGTACTCGCGCATGTGGAAGATCGCGGCGTCGTAACGGCGAATCGACGGCAACATGACGTCGAAGACTTCCCGGTTGGGCGTGGAGAAGTCGATGTGCCCGCGCCAGATCCAGCGAGCGTCCGAATTCGGGAAGTAGTCGACCATCCCGACGGGTTGCGGGTCGTGGACGACGACGAAGTCGTAATCGTCCTCGAAATCCTCGGCGTTCAGCTGCTGATAGCGCGTGAAGATCTCGCGCTGCTCCTGGTCGAGCCCCTGCGGGTTCCCCTGCAGCGCGTTGTGGATGGTCTTCGTGACGTTGTAGAACTCCTCGGCCCCGCGGATGATCCGCCACTCGGTGTCGAGGCCTGCGTCCTGCATGAGCGGGATCAGGGTGTAGTTGATCTCCGCCACGCCGCCGCCGAACGCGGTGGCGGAAAGGTGCACGACGCGTTTCCCGGCGAGCGGCTCGGCGAGCCGGCGGATCTCGTCCATCAGCCCCCGCGTCGCGATCGTCGCGTAATCGGCGAGGGACTTGTGTCCGACGTTGACGAGTTGGAGCATGGTCTAGGCGCCTGGGTACAACAGCGAACGGCCGCGCAGCTTACAGCGCGATCAGCTCGAACCCAACTGTTTCTCGAAGCGGAGGCGAGATCCTTTGCCGCCGGGTTGCGTTCCGATCTCGACCTCGTCCGCGATCGCCCGAATGATCGCGATGCCGAGGCCTCCCTCCGACAGTTCCTCCGGCGGCCGCTTGGCGTCCGCTGGATCGAATCCCCCGCCTTCGTCCGTCACCTCGATCACGAGCCGGTCGGGGCGCAACTCGTACGAGATCTCGACGACGCCCGCGCTGTCGGCGCCGGAGTAGGCGTGCCGCACGGAGTTGGACGCCGCCTCGGTCAGGGCGAGCTTCAGGTCGGCGAGGATCTCGTCCGGCAGGTCGCGCACACGGGCGATCCCGGTCAGCGCGAGCCGGCAGAGCGTGATGTATTCCGCGCGCGCAGGGATCGTGAGACGCACCGTCGCTCCGTTCCCGTTCGTCGTCGCACTCATCGCCTGGCTCGCCGCCATTCGTCAGTTTTACCCAACAGAAGCCGTTAGAAACTATCCAAACCTGTCACGGCGCCGAAAGACCCTCCGTGCGCCGTCGGCTTCTGCCCCCTTTTCGGGCGATCTAACCCGTCGGCAGCTGGCGCTCGCCCAGCGTGACGGCGAGCTTCTTCTGGTGGCCGTCCCGGGCGACGGTGAAGACCGCCACGTCCTTCGGCTTCAGGCTCGAGACAGTCCGCACGACGTCGTCCGCGCGGTCGACAGGAGTGCCGTTGATGGCGACGATCACGTCGCCGCCCGTAATGAGATTCTGGATGCCGAGGACGTCGACCTCGCTGTTACCGCCCCGGAAGCCGGCGTGGGCCGCCGGGCTGCCGGGCTCGACCTGAACGACGAGCGCGCCGTGGTCGATCGGGTAGTGCAGAGCCCGCGCGAGCGACGGCGTCATGTCGTCCGTCTGGATGCCGACGTAGGCGTAGGTCACGCGCCCCTTCTCGAGCAGTTGCTGAACCGAGCGCTTCGCGGCGTCGATCGGGATCGCGAACCCGACGCCGCTGTCGTTCCCGTTGCCGCTCTGGCTGCGGATCTGGGCGTTGATCCCGATCACGCGCCCGCGGGAGTCGAAGAGCGGTCCGCCCGAGTTTCCGTGAGTGATCGGCGCGTCGGTCTGGATCGCGTCAACGACCTTGTACTTCTGGACGGTGATGGCGTCGATCGAACGGTGGATCGCGGAGACGACGCCGACTGCGAGCGAGTTCTCGTTCCCGAGGGGGCTGCCGATGGCAGCGACAGGCTCGCCGACGGCGACCGCCTTCGAGTCGCCGAGCGGTACCGGCGTCAGGTTGTGCTGCGACGAGGCGAGGCGCAGGAGGCCGACGTCGTCGAAGAGGTCCCAGCCGACGATCTTCGCCTCGGCGCGGTTACCGTCCGCGAACTCCACGTAGAGGTGCTGGGCCGGCTTGACGGTGGCACCCTCACCGGCGTTCGTGATCACGTGCGAGTTCGTGAGGACGTAGCCCTTCGGCGAGATCACGAAGCCCGACCCCTGGGAGATCTCGGTCGCCTGTGAGCTCGGATCGCCGAAGTACGCAAAAACCGTGACCACGCCGGGCGAGCGCTGCGCAAAGATCCGCTCCGGGCTGAAGCCCCTCCCCGGGAGCGGCGAGACGTTCGAGGTGGCATTCGCCGGCAGCGCCGCGGAGGTCGTCGAGGTGCCCGCGTTGACGACGACCGTGCGTGTCTTCTCGTCGAACCAGCCTGCGCCCTTGCCGATGGCCAGGGCAGCGCCGCCGCCGAGGACAGCGGCGACAAGAGTTACGGCAACAAGCTGGCCGGGCCGCACCGGGCCACTGTAGCGGCGGCTTCCGCCGCGTTGGACTGGCCTAATCGGGCCAACCGGCATTCGCACCATCGAGATGGATCGCTTCGAGTGGTGCGTAATCCTTCGCTTGGCTCCGTCGCCGAGGAGTCAGCCAAGGCCACAGCAACTCGATGACTTCAAGCGCTTCGTATTCGGCTCATCGTGACCGTTCCCTCGCCCTCGAAGAACCCGGCGGCCCAGGCGACCTCTGCATCGAACGTGCGTAGGCCCATATCTAGATTCTTGGCTCTAGCACGGACGTCGCGCCGTTTCCACGGGGAATCACCTCCCTTTTAGAGGCGTCCGTTCGGAGGACGAGCGCGAAGACCGTCCGCCCCGCGACGGTATGCAGCTCCAGCGAGCCGCCCATCAGCTCGGCGAGCTCGCGGGCGATCGCCAGCCCTAGCCCGCTTCCGGACGCAATCGATCCCTCGAGGCGGTAGAAGCGCTCGAAGACCTGCCCGGCGTGCTCGGCAGGAATCCCTGGCCCCTCGTCCTCGACTGTGAGCAGGGCGGAACCATTCCGCTGGGCCGTCGCGATTCGCACGGGCGTCCCGGGCGGTGTGTGGACGAGCGCGTTCTCGACCAGGATGCGGCCAATTTGCAGAGCGCGCTCCTCGTCACCGAGGGCACGCGTCTCGCTGCCGTTTTCGACGGCCAACCGATGGCCACTCGAGAGCGCCACCGCGCGGAACTCGTCCGCAAGAACATCTGCGAGAGCCGTGAGGTCGACGAACTCCTCCTCGACCGTCATCCGCCCGGCGTCGAGGCGGGAAAGGTCAAGGAGGTCCGTCGCGAGCTTCGTGAGACGCGCGACCTGCTCCCGCATCGTGACCATGAACTCGGCCTGCGTGGCCGGGTCGAGATCCTCGTCGTCCATGAGCTCGAGGAAGCCGCCGAGCGAGAAGAGCGGCGTGCGGAGCTCGTGGGAGGCGTTGGCGATGAACTCGCGGCGGGCGTGCTCGAGCTGCGCCAGTCGCTGGCGCATGTCGTCGAAGGCGACGGCCAGCTGACCGAGCTCGTCCTTGCCGCGATCGACTACGGGCTCGCTGAAGTCGCCCGCGGCGATGCGGTGCGCCGCGCGCTCGAGCCGTCGGATGCGCCGGGCGAAGAGCGCCGCGAAGAGATAGCCGACGGCGAGCGAGGCCAGCAGCGCGATCAGCCCCGCGATCAAAAGGCGGCGGCGGACCTGGTGGATGCTCTGAAGCGTGTCCCGCAGCGAAGCGCGGACGAGGACGACTGGGCCGCGCTGTAAGGGGTAGGCGACCTCTGCGTACTCCTTCTCGCCGGAGGTCACTGTCCCGCTGACCGACTTCGGCCACGCCTTGAACGCTTTCACGACCAGCGGGTCGTCCTCGACGTCGGCGGACGTCACCGGGTTCGAGTCGTCGAAGACCGTGAGGATCCCCCGGCGAAAGTCCTGCGCTTGGAAGTAGATGACCCGCGCGTCCGCCTGCGCCGCGGCCTTCACGATCCTCGCGTGGAGCTCGTAGTCGGTGCTGTTGCCGAGCCGCGCGGCGATCGCCGGCGTGTCGTGCCGCAGCTGATTCAGCTTCGAATCGATCAGGTGCCGCTCGAGCGACGGCACCACGATCAGATCGGCAAGGAGGAGGGCGCCGGCGACGACGAGGGCAAGGGCGAGTGCGAGCCGCCCGCCGACGCTCCGCAGGGGGTTCACCGGTCGCGGAAGCGGTAGCCGACCCCGCGCACGGTGAGGATGTACTCGGGCTCGGCGGGATCCGGCTCGAGCTTCTCGCGCAGGTGACGGACGTGCACGTCGATCGTCCGTGGCTCCCGGTAGTCGGCCCCGCCCCAGAGCGCCTCGAGCAGCATCCGGCGGCTGTAGACCCGGCCCGGGTGCGAGGCGAGCGTCCGCAGGAGCTCGAACTCGACATAGGTCAGCTGAACTGTTCGGCCGTCGACCTCGACGCTGCGGCGCCCGACGTCGACCATCAGGCCGTGCGCGCTGATCACGTCCTGC
Source organism: Actinomycetota bacterium (assembly GCA_005888435.1). Taxonomy (GTDB): domain Bacteria; phylum Actinomycetota; class Thermoleophilia; order Gaiellales; family Gaiellaceae; genus 3-1-20CM-4-69-9. The sequence goes on from VAXO01000026.1 coordinate 29,491, forward strand.
TGGCCGTTGAAGCGGGCGACCGAGGCCCGGCGCAGGAGCGCGCGGACGCGACTGCGGAACTCTCGGATCGAGAACGGTTTCGTGATGTAGTCGTCCGCGCCCAGCTCGAGCCCGACCACCTTGTCGAGCTCGTCGTCGCGGGCGGTGAGCATGATGATCGGCACCTGGCTCTGGGCGCGTAGGCGCTTGCACACCTCGAGCCCGTCGAGCTTGGGCAGCATCAGGTCGAGCACGACGAGATCGACCTGCTCGTCCGCGAACCGAGCGAGGGCCTCCTCGCCGTCACGCGCTTGGAGCACGCGGAAGCCGTCGCGCTCGAGCGGATAGGCGAGGAGCTTCTGGACGGAGTCCTCGTCGTCGACGAGCAGAATGGTCGAGGAATCGGGCATGTCGGCTCGGCTTTCGGATCGGCCTGCCGGCGTCCTGGTGCCAGGTGATACGCGGCCTACTATAGCCCTGGATGGCCACCGTTCCGCCCCGGACCGAGCGGCGCCGGGCACGTCCAGGCTCAGTGGAGCGGCCGGTCAACGGGCGCCTCTATCGAGGGACGTGGCTGCTCGTCGGCCTGCCCTTGCTCGTTGCCGCCTTCAGCGTTGCGCGGCCGACGCCGCTGCCGCGCGCGTTCCTCCCGGAGTTCGACGGCCAGGCCACGAAGCAGCTCGCCGACGATCTCGTCACGCTCCACGCCGACCGCTTCCCGGGGTCGGTCGGGGCCGCGCAATGGTTCCGGGACCAGCTCAAGCCGTACGGGCTGCCGATCCGGACAGAACGCTTCAGCGCCGTCATCCCGGGCCACGGCCGCGTGCAGATGCAGAACCTCGTCGCCGAGGCGGTTGGGCGTTCGCCGCGGTCGATCGTCGTGATGGCCCACCGCGACAACGACGGCACAGGGCTCGGCGCGAACGACAATTCCTCCGGTACCGCCATGCTGGTGCAACTGGCGCGCGCCTACGGAGCGCCGCCCGGCTTCTCCGGCCGGACCCTCCGGCCGAACCACACGATCCTTTTCGTCTCGACCGACGGCGGCGCGTTCGGCGCCCTCGGCGCGGCCGCGTTCGCCGCCCACTCGCCGCTCCGCCATGACGTCGCCGCCGTGATCGACCTCGATTCGGTGGGTGGCCCGGGACCGATCCGGATGCAGATCGACGGCGACGTCCCGCGGAACCCCTCCGGAACGCTCGTCGAGACCGCCGCCGCGCGCGTCGCTGCGCAGATCGGTCGCCGCCCTGCGCGGGATTCGATCCTGCGCCAGCTCACCGACCTCGGCTTTCCGTACTCCCTCTACGAGCAGGCGCCGTTCCTCGCACACGGCATCGGCGCGCTCACCCTCACGACCGCAGGCGACAATCCGCCGGATCCGCTCGGCGACGTCACCCAGCGGCTGCGCGTCGACAAGCTGAACCAGGTCGGCCGGTCGGCCCAGGATCTGCTCGGCTCCCTCGACGAGGGCCTCGAGTTCGCGCAAGGCACCTCCAGCTACCTCTATCTCGGCGCGCGGCTGATCCGCGGGTGGGCGATCGAGCTCGTGCTCATGGCATGCCTGCTCCCGTTCCTCGCAGCGGCCGTCGATCTGTTCGCGCGCTGCCGCCGGCGACGTATCCCCCTGGCGCCGGCGTTGCGCGCACTGCGGAGTCGGCTCGGCTTCTGGGTGTGGGTCATTGTCCTCTTCGAGATCTTCGGCCTGCTCGGCGCGTGGCCCGACGGCGCCCCGCGGCCAGTCTCCCCGCGAAGCGACGCAGCAACGAACTGGCCCGCAGGGCTGCTGCTCGTGCTCGGGCTGCTCGCACTCGCGGGCTGGCTCGTGACGCGCGAGCGGCTCATACCGCGGCGAGAGGTCAGTGTCGAGAACGAGCTCGCCGGCCACACGGCCGCGCTGCTGGCGCTCGGCGCGCTGTCCCTGCTCGTGGTCGCCACGAACCCTTACGCGCTGCTCTTCCTGCTGCCTTCGCTGCACGCGTGGCTGTGGCTCCCGCAGGTCCAGCGGCTGGGGATCGGGCCGCGCCTGGGCGTGCTCGCGCTTGGATTCGCGGGCCCGGCGCTCGTGGTCGGTGAGTTCGCCGGCCGCTACGGCCTCGGCTGGGATGCGCCCTGGTACCTGGCGGAGTTGCGCGCCGTCGGCTATGTCCCGTTCATCGTGATGCCTTTGCTCGTCATCTGGCTCGCCGGGGCCGGCCAGCTCGCCGCGCTCAGTGTCGGCCGCTACGCGCCGTACCCCGACGTCGCCGAGCTGCCGCCGCGTGGGCCTGTCCGCCGTGTCCTGCGCAGCACGTACCTCGCCGTCCACAAACGGCGGCAGAGCCGCGCACCTGACGAAGTTCAGGAGGCGTTGGAAGGCTGATGCGCCGCTGGGCCCGCTTCACCGGGACGGTCTTGATCGCGCTCGGCGTGCTCACGCTCCTGTGGGCGCTTGTCGTCTGGCAGTGGCAGGACCCCTTCACGGCGCTCTACACGACGTGGCGCCAGCACCAGCTGACGTCACAGTACGACAAGCGCGTGCGCGCGTTCCACGCACCGATCGCCCGGGACTCCGTGGCCGCAGAGCGCCGCAGCGTCGCGCGCGAGGCGCGGCACTACCGGCTCGGTTCCAGGCGAGGCGAGGCGATCGGGCGCATCAAGGTGCCCCGCATGGGCGTGAGCATGATCCTCGTCAACGGCACCGACCACGAGACGCTCAAGAAGGGGCCGGGCCGCGACCTGCGCACGTTCATGCCCGGAGAGAACCGACTCGTCTACATCGCGGGCCACCGGACGACGTACCTCGCCCCGTTCTCGCACATCGACCGCCTGCGCGCCGGCGACCGCGTCACGATCGAGGTTCCGTACGGAATCTTCGTCTATGCGGTGACGCATCACCGAATCGTCAAGGCGACCGACTTGTCCGTGCTGCGCTCGCCGCGGCACGAGCAGCTCGAGCTGCAGGCGTGCCATCCGCGCTTCTTCGCGACACACCGTTACATCGCCTACGCGCGGCTCGTGCGCGTTGAGCCGCGCGGAGCCGCGCCGTTCGCCGTCGGCACGGTCGCTCAGGCGAGCGGCAAGTAGCGCACGCGTGCGCCGGCCTCCAGCTCACCCTCCCCGCGCGGTGCGTAGACGAGCGCGTCGGCTCCGGCCGCCCGGACGATCATGTGCGACTCCTGCCCCGTAACCGGCTCGAGCACGATGCCGTCGTCGGACTGCCGCGTGCGGGCGCGAAGAAACTCGTCGCGTTTCCCATTTCGACGTACGGCGCGCGCAAGTCGCCCTTCGGCGTATACCGGTCCAGGCTGCGCCGCACCCTGGAGGGCGAGCACCGCAGGTCGCACGAACAGCTCGCAGGCGACGAGTGACGAGACCGGATTCCCCGGAAGGCCGAACACGAGCGTCCGGCCGCGCACGCCGAAAGCGACCGGCTTGCCCGGCTTCACCGAGACGCCCCAGAAGACCTCCTCGACGCCAAGGTCGCGCAGCAGCCCGCGCACGAGGTCATGCGGGCCGACAGAAACGCCGCCGGAGGTGACGAGGACATCCGCCATGAGCCCGACCTCGAGGGCCGAGCGATGTGCGGCGGCATCGTCCGCGACAGCCGGCAGCACGTCGATGTCCGCGCCGGCGGCGGCGAGCGCGGCCGCGAGCAACACACCGTTCGCTTCGTAGACCTCGCCCGGACCCAGAGTCTCGCCGGGTCGCCGCAGCTCCGTTCCGGTCGCCAGGACGGCGACACGCGGACGTCGGGCGCACACGACCCCTCCCACACCCGCAGCGGCAAGCGCGCCGATCTGCGCCGCGTGCAGGCGAGCGCCGCGTACCACCACCACGTCGCCCGAGGCCACGTCACCCGCGCGCGGACGGACGTTGTCATCATGGCCAACAGCCGCGGGAATCTCGACGTAGTTGTCATTGTCGACAACATACTCGATGGGTACGACAGCGTCGGCTCCGTCGGGGACGACACCGCCCGTCGCGATCCCCATCGCCTCGCCCGCGCCGAGCGCGCGCGGAGCCGGGATTCCGGCTGCGATACGCGCGACGACGGGCAGGCGGCCGGGCGTGTCGGCCGACCGCACGGCGAAGCCGTCCATCGCCGAGCTCGGGAACGGCGGCAGGTCGACGACGGCATGAGCGTCCTGGGCGACGACCCGGCCTGACGCCTGGGCAACCGGCACAGCCTCGCCCTCGAGCGGCTCCACCCGCTCCAGCACGCGCGACTGCGCCTTCGCGAGCGAGAGCAGCTCCGCCATCTCGCGGGGAGCGTAGCGCCGCGGTAACCTCGCAGCCGTGATCTCCGTCGTCGTGCCGGTGCACAACGAGGAGCGCAGCGTCGCGCTCCTCTACGACGAGCTCCGGTCCGCCCTCGAGCCCCTCGAGATGCAGTGGGAGACAATCTTCGTCGACGACGGCTCCACCGATGGGACGTTCGCGGCCCTGACGCGCCTGCACTCGAGCACGGACAACGTGCGGGTCGTGCGCCTGCGCCGCAACTTCGGGAAGGCGGCGGCGCTCCGCGCCGGCTTCGACCAGGCGCGCGGCGAGACGGTCGTGACGATCGACGGCGACCTGCAGGACGACCCGGCGGAGATCCCGCGCCTGCTCGCGAAGCTGGAGGAGGGCTTCGACCTCGTCTCAGGGTGGAAGACGCGGCGGCGGGATCCGCTCACGCGGCGCGTGCTCTCGCGCATCTTCAACCGGGTCACCGGCGCGTTCTCCGGCGTGCACCTGCACGACATGAACTGCGGGCTGAAGGCCTACCGCGCCGAGGTCGTCCACGGCCTGCGGCTGTACGGCGAGCTGCACCGCTTCATCCCGGTGCTGGCCCACTACCGGGGCTTCCGTATTGCCGAGCTGCCGGTCAATCACCGCCCCCGCGAGCACGGCCGCTCGCGCTATGGCGTCGAGCGCTACCTCCGCGGCTTCCTCGATCTCTTGACCGTCTCGTTCATCGGCCGCTACCGCCACCGGCCCCTGCATCTCTTCGGGGGGCTCGGCCTGATCCTCGGTGCGTTCGGGACGGCGATCCTCGTCTACCTGACTGTGCTCAAGATCCTCGGGAACGCGATCGGCCACCGTCCCTTGTTGCTGCTGGGGGTGCTGCTCGTGGTGATCGGCATGCAGTTCTTCTCGCTCGGGCTGATCAGCGAGATGATCACGAGCCATCACGAGGAACGCGCCGGTGAGCGCGACCGCGCCGAGCTGCTCGTCGACGAAGTGCTCTCCTAGCAGCGCAGCGAAGGGTTCGAACGTGCGCGCACCAACGTTCGGTGTTGGACGACTGAGGTAGTCCTGAAAGTCTGTTATTTCGGCACCTACGAGCGTGCGTATCCGCGCAACGCACAGGTGATCTCGTGCCTGCGCGCGGCAGGGGTGGAAGTCGCAGAGGAGCACGTCGCGGTGTGGGACGACCTGCGTGAGGGCTGGTCCGCCGGCCCGGGACGCGCGCTGCGCCTCGCGGCGGCAGAAGCCCGGCTGTTCACACGCCGTCCCCGCGGCTTCGACGCGCTCGTCGTCGGCTACCCAGGACATCTCGACCTGCCGGCGGCGAGGCGTGCGGCGCGCGGGCGGCCGGTGGTGTTCAACCCACTCGTCTCGCTCGCGGACACGCTCGTCGGCGACCGCGGCCGCTTCCGTCCTGGCTCCCTCGCGGCCGGCGCGCTGGAGCGGATCGACCTCCGTGCCTTCCGTTCCGCCGACCTCGTCGTCGCCGACACCGAAGCGCACGCGCATTTCCTCGGCCCACTCACGGGCCGAGACGACATCGCTGTGTGCTTCGTCGGCGCCGAGGACCGGCTCTTCACGCCCGGGTGGGCGCCGCGAGAGCCGTTCACGGCACTCTTCGTCGGCAAGCTCATCCCGTTGCAGGGCGTCGAGACGATCCTCGCTGCTGCGCGTGCGGTGCCGGACATCGACTTCCGCGTGGTCGGCAGCGGCCAGCTCGATGCGCTGCTCGCGGAGCGGCCGCCGAACGTCGACCATGTTCCGTGGATCGAGTACGAGCAGCTCCCCGGAGAGATCCACGCCGCGGGCTGTGCGCTCGGCATCTTCGGAACGACCGCGAAAGCGCAGCGGGTGATCCCGAACAAGGCCTTCCAGGCGCTCGCTTCCGGTGCGCCGCTGATCACGGCCGATACGCCGGCGGCCCGTGAGCTGCTGGTGGACGGAGAGAGCGCACTGCTCACACCCGCGGGCGACGCGGACGCGCTCGCGGACACGATCCGCAGGCTCGCAGGCGACGCCGGGCTCGCACGCCGGATCGGGACGGGCGGCCGCGCGACCTACGAGCGCGCGGCGAGCGAGGCCGTCCTGGGCAGGCGCTGGCGCGCGCTGATCGAGGGTCTGCTGTGAGGCGCATGCCGACCGTCGCCGCGACACTGGTCGCGGCGAGCGTCGCCTACGGCGCCGGCTACGCGGCGCTCTCCGTCCTGCGTCACCGCGCCTTCGCGACGGGACGTTTCGACCTAGGGAACATGGTGCAGGCCGTCTGGTGGACCGCGCACGGACATCCCCTGCGGATGACGAACCTGCACGGCGAGCAGATCTCGCGCCTCGCGGCGCACGTCGACCCGTTGCTCGCCGTGTTCGGCCCGCTGTGGTGGATCTGGCCGAGCCCTGACCTGCTGCTCGTCGTCCAGGCGCTCGCGATCGCCACGGGCGCCTTCCCGGTGTACTGGCTCGCACGCAAGCACCTTGGCTCACCGCGCGCGGGGCTCGGCTTCGCGCTCGCGTACCTCCTCTATCCGGCGACCGGCTGGCTGACGCTCAACGAGTTCCATCCGGTCGCGCTCGCGACGCCGCTGCTTCTCTTCGCATTCTGGTTCCTCGACGACGACTGCCTGCTGCCGTTTGCGCTCTGCGCGGTTGCGGCCGCCGCCTCGAAGGAGGAGATCGGGCTCGTCGTCGCCGGCTTCGGTCTCTGGTACGCGCTCGCACGGAGACGAACCGCGGCCGGGCTCGTGATCGCGGCGCTCGGCTTCGCATGGTCGGCGATCGCGATCGGCGTCGTCATCCCGCATTTCCACACGGCAGGCGAATCCGATTTCTACGGCCGCTACAGCGAGGTCGGCGGCTCGGCCGTCGGGATCGTCAAGACGACCTTCACCCATCCAGGCCGGCTCGAACACGCCGCCTTCAGCGGACGCGACCTGCACTACCTGCTCACGCTCGTCCTGCCGCTCGCCGGGCTTAGCTTGCTCGCCCCGCTCGTACTGATCGCGGCGCTCCCCGAGCTCGCGATCAACTTGCTCTCGGCGACGCCGACGCAGACGTCGATCCACTTCCACTACACCGCCGGACTGATCCCACCGCTCGTGATCGCCGCGGTGCTCGGCGCGAAGCGGCTCTCGCGGTGGACGCTCGCGGTCGCGATGATCGCCGTGATCGCCGCGCTCGTCGGCAACTACTGGCTCGGGCCGATTACGGGCTGGCGGCACGTTCCCGGCGGCTCGAGGTTCCAGGCGACCGCCGCGCACGTGACGGAGCACGACCGCATCGCAGCGCGGGCGTTGAAGCTGATCCCCAAATCGGCCGTCGTCAGCGCGACGAACACGCTCGGGGCGCATCTCTCCGCGCGACGACGCGTGCTCAGCTTCCCGTACCTCCAGGACGCGACGTGGATCGCGGCGGATGAGACACAGCCGGGGTATGGCGATCGCTACGCGCCGCTGCCGGCTGCGCTCGCCCTCTCCGCGCTACGTCGGGACCCGGACTGGCGTCTCGTCTTCGAGCAGGACGGCGTGCTCGTTTTCAACCGTACGCCGGCATAGGACCGCGAACAGGGCGACGACGAGCAGGTCGCGCAGCGCCACGAGCCAGATGTAGCCGCCGAGGGCGAACACGTCGCGGTAGTGGAAGAACCACACCTGCGCGAGGACGAGCGCCGCTGCGATTAGTGCCCATTCGAGCGGCTGCAGCAGCACCACGAGGGGGACGAGCCAGACAAGGTACTGCGGCGAGAAGAAGCGCGTGAAGACGAGGAACCCGGCGACCGCCGCGGCGAATGCCGCAGCGAGGCGCTGCGGCTCGTCGCGGCCCCGCCGGTAGAGCCACACCACGAGGAGCACCGCGAGCAGCTGCAGGAGGGAGCTGAGGCCCGCGAGCACGCGCGGCAGCGTCCCTGTTAGGTCGTAGGAGACGGCGTGCCCGGTGCGGTGCACGACATGAGCTCCGTACCAGCCGACCCGGTCCGCGACCCCGAGGAGTGCGCCGCCGAGACTCTCGACCTGCAGCGCGCGCGCGGCCTGCGCGCGAAAGCTCTCGACTAGCCCATGCGGCGAGAGCGCCAGGAAAGGGAGGATCACGATCGCCGCGACCGCTCCGAGCGCACCGAGCGACGAGAGCGCCGCGCGACGCCCGGCCGTCCGCCAGACGTAGACGAGCGCCGGCGGCACGAGCACGATCGGATACACCTTCGCGGCAAACGCAAGGCCGAGCATCGCGAACGCCGCGACGGGCCAGGCCGCGACAAGCAGCGCGAGCGCGACGACCGTCAGCAGCGCCGGCCACGCGTCGTAGGTGTTCAGCGAGATCGGCCCGAGCGCGGCGGGCGAGATCGCAAAGAGCAGCAGTGCGGTCCGGAGCCGCGCACGCGTCGCGCCTAAGCGAAGCAGCAAGAGCGCAAGCACGACGATGGTCGCCGCGCCGCACAGCGTCATCAGCGCCTTGAAGGCCGCGTTGTAGTGGCTCGTCCCGAAGATCTCCGGCGGGAGAAAGACCGCGAGCGCCCCGGGCGGGTACTCCATGAAGAAGTCCCGGTACGGGACGCGGCCGTCGAACACCGAGTGCGCGAACGCGCCGTAGAGGTGCACGTCCCGGAAGCGCGCCGCACGGAAGAGGCCGCCGTCGGGCACGGCGCAGGCGGCGACGTAGACGGGAATCGCGACCGCAGCCGCGAGCCACGCGTCGCGGCGGCTAGTGGCCGTTGCCCGGGACCTGGACGAAGCCCTGGTTGCCGTTGGTCTCCGTCGGCGTGGTGTCCTGCGACGGAGCCGAGTAGCCACTCGTCGACGAGCTCGACTGGGAATAGCCGCCGCTCATCGCGTACTGCAGCGTGTGGGACGTCCACACCGGGGCGTGGGTGGCCACCGGGAACTCCTTCGGGAGCGCCGCGTACCTCACCGCGGGCTCCATGAACAGCCGCCAGATGGACGCCGGGAAAGTCGGGCCGGAGACCTCGATACCGTGCACCGAGAGCATCGGGATCTCGCCGCGCGGATAGCCGAGCCAGATCGTCGCCTCGAGGCCCGGGATGAAGCCGCAGAACCATGCGTCGGCGAAGTTGTCCGTCGTACCGGTCTTGCCGGCGGACGTCGCGCCGAAATACGCGCCGGTGCCGGTGCCGCTCGTCATGTTCTCCTCGAGGATCCGGGTGACCTCCGAGGCGACCCAGTCGGGGATGACGCGCTTGCGTTGCGCAACACCCCAGCCGGCCTCGCGATCGACTTTGCCACCCGGGAGGATGACCTTCCGGATCGCCATCGGCTTGGAGTAGATCCCGCCGGCGGCGATCGTCGAGTAGGAAGACGCGAGATCGAGCGGCGTGACGACGCGCGAGCCGAGGCCCATCGACGGAACGTACGCGCCGTCGGTCGTGCGGAGATCCGTCCGCACACCGAGCTTGTACGCCATCTTCGCCACGTTCTCGGGGCCGACGTCGAGCGTCAGCCGCGCGTAGACGGTGTTGTCGGAGCGCAGCGTCCCGTTCTCGATCGACGTCGCGCCGACGTAGGTGTGGTCGTAGGTCTCCGGGCACCATGCCGTCGGGGGGTTCGTGTCGCAGGAGCCTGTCTCGGACGGGTCGTACTTGAACGGCGCGGAGAGGTACTCGGTCGACGGGCTGATCCCCTCGGAGATCGCCGTGGTGAGAACGAACATCTTGAACGTCGAGCCGGGCTGCCGCCGCGCAGACGACGCGAAGTTCACCTGGTTCTTCGGATCGCCGGGGCTGACCTCGGTCATCGCCCGGATCGCCCCGTTCAAGGGGTTGATCGCGACGATCGCCGCTGCCGGATCTGTCGTGTACGGCAGCGTGCGCTTGATCGCCAGGAGCGCCAGCTTCTGCAGGCGGGGATCGATCGTCGTGTAGACGCGCAGCCCGCCGCTGCGCACCGTGTTCGAGCCGTACTGCTTTTGCAGCTCGTCGCGCACGTAGCTGAAGAAGTAGGGCTCCCGGATGCGCGTGTACAGGCGTCCCGCTTTCAGGTGGAGATGGCGGTCGGCAACGGTGTCGGCGTACTGCGTGGCCGTGATGTAGCCGTTGCCGAGCATCGCGCGCAGCACCTCGTCCCGCCTCGCGATGGCCTGCTGCGGGCGGTGGAAGGGATCGAAGAGCGACGGCGCCTGCGGCAGCCCGGCGAGCAGCGCGGCCTGCGCTAGCGTCAAGTGCCTCGCGGGCTTGGAGAAGTACGTCTGGCCGGCTGCCTCGATCCCGTACGCGCGGTTCCCGTAGAAGACCTGGTTGATGTACGAGTTGAGGATCCAGTGCTTGGATTTTTCGCGGGCGAGCTTGATCGCAAGACACGCCTCCGTCGCTTTGCGACCGAAAGTCTGCGAGGGCTTCTTGATGTACAGGTTCCGCGCGAGCTGCTGCGTGATCGTGGAGCCACCCTGCACGACGTGGCCGGCGCGCACGTTCGCGAACAGTGCCCGCGCAATGCCGGGGTAGTCGAGTGCCCCGTGCTGCCAGAAACGCCTGTCCTCGATCGCGACGGTGGCGCGCGCCACCCACTTGCTCATGTCGCTGAGGTCGACCGGCTGGCGGTTCTTCTCCGCCGGGATCGAGCCGAGCAACGAGCCGTCGGCCGCGTACACGAACGAGTTCTGGCCGACGTCGACCGGACGCAGCGAGTTCAGGTCACAGCTCGACATCCATACCGCCGCGCCGGTGAACCCGCTGACGGTGAGGATGAGCACGACTGCGAGCGCCGTGCCCGCGACGAAGTGTGCGACGCGCCGCCGATGCTTGCGTACGCGCTCGCGACGCTTGCGCCTGATGTGCGCGAGCAGCTGATCGGGCTCGCGCCCGCGGCCCCGCCCTCGAGGAGGCGGCGTCATGCGTACACGCCGTCGGTGCGCAGGGCGTCGTACGCCTGCAGGCGCAGCTCGCGCTCGAGCCGCTCCGCGGCGGGCTCGTCGTCTGCTGCGACGCGAACGACGACCGTCGCGGTGCCGGAGAGATCGCTCACGAAGACGTCCGCGCCCTCCCGAAGGCCACGCAAACGAGCGACGACCGCGCCGACATCGCGACCAAGTGGAACCTGAAGGGTGATCTCGGCGACCTTCTCTCGACTGCGAATCGTGGAGTTGCGGATGGTATCCGAGGCCAGCTTCTCGTTCGGGATCACAAGCCGGTCGCCGTTCCGCGTGCGCACGAAGGTGTAGATCAGACCGATCTCCTCCACGATCCCCTCTGTGTCCTCGATGACGACGTCGTCACCCAGCCGCACAGGCTGGTTGAACGCGATCAGCAGCCCGGCCACGAAGTTCCCGAGCGTGCGCTGAGAGGCGAAGCCGATGATGATCCCGAGCACCGCCGACGAGGCGAGGAGCCCGCCGGCTACCGCCCGCACCTGTGGAATCACGAGCAGCGCGGACAGGAGCCCGACGAAGATGACCCCCACACTGATGCTGCGGCGGACGACGCGGTAGCGCGTCATGGTCTCCGGCGTCAGCTGGCGGCGGGCGATGCGCCGGTCGATCAGGCGGGCGACGACAGCCGCGATCAAAAGGACCACGACGACGACGATCAAGCGGTGCCAGAACAGCATGCGCCCCTATTCGACAACCAACAGACAAAACCCCTGCCCAGCGCCCACGACCCAGGAGCGCGCGAGCTCAGCTCGCGCGCGTTCCCCGCGAAGCGGCGTACCTCACAGCGAAGACGCGGTCTTCGCTGTTGAGCTCCAGCGAAACCCCTTGCCGGCGCGCTCGATGCGGCCGATCCCGGGGAAGTGACCGGCGATCACGGCGGCGCCTTCCGCGGCGAGCTCGGGGATGAGGCGGCGTCGCGTCGCTGCGGAGACGTCGGCGTCCATGTCGTTCACGAAGACGAGGTTCGGATCCGCGATCTGCAGCTCGTGCGCGGCAGCGTCGCCGATCACGGCGAGCCCCTCCGCGCGCACGATCATGTGTCCGGGTGTATGCCCGGGCGCCGGCTGCACGTGGATTCCTGGAGCGATCTCCGTCTCGGCAGTCACCCGCTCGACGCGCTCGAGCGAAAGGACCTTCTCGCGTAGGTGCTGACGCTGTGCGAGGGAGGCCTCGCTCATGAAGTAGGCCCAGTCGTCCTCGTGGACGACGTAGCGCGCGTTCGGAAACGAGCCCGTCCAGCCGACGTGGTCGACGTGGAGGTGCGTATGGACAACGACGTCCACCTCATCCGGTTGGACTCCGACGCGCGCGAGCTCGTCGAGTAATGCCGCGTCGCCGTCGGGCATGAACGGTCGCGGCTTCGGACCGGCGCCGGTGTCGACGAGCACCGTCGCGTCACCGCTGCGAAGCAACGCGCAGTTCACCGGGATCCACCAGTCCTCGTCGGAGTGGATCGCGGGGAACGCCTCGCGCAGCGTCGCGAACGTGCCCTCGCAGTCCGCGAGGACGTCGACTTTCACAGCGGTTTCCTGCCGGCGAATCCCTCGTCGGCGCCGTGCCAGTACCGGATCTCGTCCTCACCGAGCTTCCAGCAGAGCAGGACGAGCTCGCCGTCGCGCCGCGACGGGAAGTCGAGCAGGCCCTCCTCGAGGGACTTGATCTGCGCACCGGCGGCGTTGATCTCCTCCGCGCAGGCGCCGATCGAGTCTGCCTCGCTCTGGATCGTCTCGGCCAGCTCGCGCAGGTCGCTCGGCTGCATGTCGCCGCCGTTCCCTGCGATCCGCGTCACGAGACGGCGCTGCGCCCGCTGCGCCTCCGCCAGCCGGCGTCCGTGCTCGACCATGCGCTCGACAACCGGACGCAGTTCGTCGACCGCTGCGCTCGCTTCCTCCAGTGTGAACTCGCGATCCACCCGCCTAGGCGTCGGCTCGCCGACGCCGCATAGAGGCCGGGCGAGCTCTGCTCGTTCGGCCGTCTAACACACCTACTCGGACCCGATCCAGACCTGAGCTCACAAACACCCCGCCTATCATCATTGTTCGTGCTCGGCATCTACGTGTGGAGCCGAGCCGTAACCTGGCTCGGAGCGATCGTCGCGTTCTACTGGTTCGAGCCGAACCGCAACCCGCGCGCCGGCCGCTGGGATTCGCCGCTGATCCACGACCTCGGGTCCTTCACGGATATCTGGGCGCGTTGGGACAGCGTCTTCTTCGTCCGCATCGCGGAGCACGGCTACGACCACGCGTCGGCCGCGTTCTATCCGCTGTATCCCGCGCTCGTCGCGGCGCTCGGGCGTGTCTTCTTCGGCCACTACGTGCTGGCGGGAATCGTGATCTCCCTAGCGGCGTGCCTCGGCGCCTTCGCGCTGCTCTACCGCCTCGCGGAGGAGCGCCTCGGCCCCGAGGGCGCCTGGCGGGCGGTGCTGTACCTCGCGATCTTCCCGACGGCACTCTTCCTCCAGGCGGTCTACAGCGAGTCGCTCTACCTACTGCTCGTCCTCGCAGCGTTCGTCGCGGCCGAGCGCGGCCGGTTCGCGGTCGCCGGCGTCGTCTCCGGTCTGGCGATCCTCACGCGCGTGACCGGCGTCGCATTGCTCCCGGCGCTCGCAGTGCTCGCCTGGCGTGCCGCGGACCGCAAGCGCGCGCTCGGCGAGCTCGCGCTGGCCATACCGATCGCAGCGATCTACCCACTGCTGCTCTGGCAGCAGGTCGGCGACCCGTGGGCGTTCTGGAACGCCCAGGACGAGTGGCATCGACACCTCTCGCGCGCCGGACCCCTCGGCGGCATCTGGTCGGCGCTCGTGCACTGGACGCCGTCGCACGCGGACTTTCAGCACGCGGTCGCCGTCAACGCAGAGGGGCTCATCGCTCTCGTGCTCTTCATTCCGCTGACCGTGGTCGCGTGGCGGCGGTTCGGCGCGCCGTACGGGCTGTTCGCAGCCGTCAGCCTGGCGCTCCCCGTCAGCTACCCGAGCTCGCGCTGGCCGCTGCTCTCGCTGCCGCGCTTCGGCCTCGTGATCTTCCCCTTCTTCCTCGCACTCGCCGCGCTGACCGCAGGACGCCCGCGTGCGCACACGATCGTCGCGGCGACGAGCGCGCTGTTCCTCGGCGTCGCGATCGTGCAGTGGGCGCTGTGGCAATGGGTGGCTTGAACGCGGCCGAGCTCGACGGCGTCACCATCGACGCCTACGGGACGCTCGTGACGCTCGTCGACCCGTTGCCGCGGCTGACGGCTGCGCTCGCGGAGCGCGATGTCGTGCGGGACCGCGAGACGGTCGCCCATGGGTTCCGCACGGAGGTCGCGCACTACACGAAGCATTCGGCCGAAGGGCACGACGAGGCCGGGCTGGCGCAGTTGCAACGCGACTGCGCGCGCATCTTCCTCGAAGCAGTCGGCGCCGAGCTCGACCCCGGGGAGTTCGCACCGGCATATGCGAGCGCGATGCACTTCGAGCTCCTGCCCGGCGTCATGCCGGCGCTCGCGCGCCTGCGCAGCCTCGGCCTCGAGCTCGCCGTCGTCGCGAACTGGGACCTGACTCTGCGCCGCATGCTCGACGAGGTCGGGCTCGCCGAGCACTTCCGCGTCGTCGTGCATGCAGCGGGCAAGCCGGCGGCGGACGGATTGCTGCGCGCGCTCGACTCGCTCGGCATGAGCTCGGGCCGCGCGCTCCACATCGGCGACGACGCGGTCGACGAGCTCTCGGCCCGCGCTGCGGGAATGCACTTCGCCGCCGCACCCTTGCCCGAGGCCGTGGCAGGGCTGACGTGAGGCCGCTTGCCGCCTGGACGAGCTTCGTCCTCGCCTTCGCATCGCTCAGCTACGCAGTCCGCTTCACCGAGGGCAAGCCGCAGAAGGACGTGCTCTACCAGTGGTCGACCGTGGCGAACAGCCTCGTCCAGTTCGCGATCATCGGCCTGATCGTCTACGGCATCTCAGGCCTCGGGAACCGGCGCCAGCTGCTGGCCCTGCGCCGGCCGACGTCGTGGTGGGTCGCGCTCGGCATCGGCGTCGCGATCGGCATCGGCATCACGATCCTCACCGCGGCGCTCGGCCCGCTGCTCCATCCCGGGCGTGAACAGGGCGTGACGCCCGACGTCTGGGAGCCGAAGCATGCGGCCGCCTACGTCGCGAACGGCCTCGTCATCTGCATCATCGCGCCGATCGTCGAGGAGCTGACCTTCCGCGGGCTCGGCTACTCAGTGCTCGTCCGCTTCGGCCGCTGGACCGCGATCATCCTCGTCGGCATCGCCTTCGGGCTCGCCCACGGCCTCGTCGAGGCCTTCCCGTTCCTGGCCGCGTTCGGTGCCGGCCTCGCGTACCTGCGCAGCAAGGTCGACAGCGTCTACCCGGGGATGATCGTCCACGGGCTCTTCAACGCCACCGCGCTCGCCGTTGCCGTTTCGGGCAAGCCTCAGCAGGAAAATATGCTGCGCGCATGCGCTGGGGTCTGGTCACTACTGCACTTCTGAGCATCACCATCCAGGCGTCGCCGACCTCGGGACCGGCACCGCTACGGGTGACGTTCAGCGCGGGCGGCGCATCGTCGGCCCACTGGGACTTCGGCGACGGAACCGCCGCGGACGGCGTCGCGGTGGAGCACACCTACGCCGCGGGACGCTGGAACGCGACCGTGACGGCGCAGGCGCCCGACGGCAGCACCTCCACCCAGACCATTCCCATCACCGCGTACGGGCTCTCGCTGACAGCCCCGCGCGCGGCGCGTTACGGGCGCCCCGCCGTGTTTCGCGGGGCCGTCGCTCCCGCCGAGCGCGGGCTGACGGTGAAGCTGAGCGGACCGGGCGGCGGATCGCTCGGGTCGGTGAAGACGAACGCAAAGGGCGCGTACGCGATCAGGGCGGCCATACGGCTGCCGGGGACGTACACCGCGACCAACTCGCGCGGCTCCTCGGCGCCGGCGTCGCTGCAAGTCGTCCCAAAGCTCGTCACGAGGCTCGTCGGCAGCGGCGCGCGCGGCAGCGGCTACTTCTTCACCGCCCGCATGACGCCGGCCGCAGCAGGCGCCCTCGCGGTAAGGATCACGCGCGGCGGTGCGGCGGTCGTCGACCGCACGTTCAACGGACCGGTTCGGATCAAGCTCGACACCCACCGGTTGGCGAGTTACCGCATCCGCGTCGAGCTCATCCCCGGTGAGGGCTACCTCGCGACGGCGCGCCTGCTGCATGCGAACGTCGTCCTCCCACGGCTCGCCGTCGGCTCCCACACCACGGCTGTCGCGCAACTCGGGAACCAGCTACGCCGGCTGCATTACGCGGCGCCCTACGGCACGAGCTTCGACGGGCGCATGCTCGACGCCGTCTACGCGTTCCAGAAGGTGCAGGGCCTGCCGCGCACCGGCGTCGTCGACCCGCGCTTCTGGCGCGCCCTGGGGAACGCCCGAACGCCCGCGCCGCGCTACAAGCAGCCGGCGACCCACCTGGAGGTGAACAAGGGCCGGCAGGTGCTCTTCGTTGTTCGCGGCTCGCGGATCGCGCTGATCGTGCCCATCTCGACGGCGGGGCTGCCGGGGAAGTTCACCCCCGTCGGGCGGTTCTCGATCTACCGGAAGGTCGTCGGCTTCGACCCCAGCCCGCTCGGGACCCTCTACGACCCGATGTACTTCACGGGTGGCTATGCGATTCACGGCAACCCGTCCGTTCCGCCGTACCCGGCGAGCCACGGCTGCGTCCGCGTCCCCATGTGGGTCGCGCCGCATCTCTACGCCACGAATCCGTACGGCGAGACGGTGTACGTGTACTAGCGTCGCCCTGCTCCTGCTCGCCGGCTGCGGCGCCGCCAAGCGGCCGCTTGCCTATGAAGATCTGACCGCGAAGGTCGGCGGGCTCGAGTTCACGCATCTGACCGTGGACACGTCTCGCGCCCGAGCGCAGCTGCTCGAGGTACTCGAGCGCAACAATCCCGGCGTCAAGATCGGGCTACCGCCCATCGACTACACGAACAAGGAGACGTTCGTCGTGGCGGCGGGCCCGCGGTCGAGCACGGGTTACTCTCTGCGCGTCGTGCGCGTCTACGAACACGGAGATCACGTGCAGGTCGTGGTGCGAGAGCAGACCCCCACGCTCGGCGACCGAGTTCGCGCGCGCGTGACGTATCCGTTCCGGCTGCTCGTGCTGTCGAGTCACAAGCCCGTCCACCTGAAATGGTTGGGACGCCCATGACCGACGACGCGCTGATCAAGCAGCTGCGCCAGCAGATCTCCGACACGGACCGGTCGATCGTCGACGCATTCAACGCGCGGCTGCGGCTCGTCGCGCGACTGAAGAGCTACAAGGAGTCGCGCGGAATCGACTTCCTCGACCCTGAGCGCGAGGAGTGGATGCTGCAGTACCTGACGCGCGCAAACCGCGGCCCGCTCTCGCCCGACGGGTTGAAGGAACTGTTCGAGGAGGTTCTGGACCTCACGAAGCGGGAGGTCCAGCGCGGCGAGGACCCCTAGTCGTCGTCAGGGTCAACTGCGAATTCGTCGGGCGTGACCTGCTCGAGGAACTGCTTGAACTCGGAAACCTTCGACTCGATCTCCTCCTCGGTCACTTCCTCACCCTCGAACTCGATCCCGGACTCCTCGATCACTTCGTCCGCGGCGAAGATCGGCGCTTCCGCGCGAATCGCCAGCGCGATCGCGTCGGAAGGGCGCGAGTCGATCTCGATCTCCGAGCCGTCGAGCTGCACCGTGATCTGCGCGTAGAACGTGTTCTCGCGCAACTCGGTGACCGTGATCCGGGTCACCTGCGCCCCAAGCTGCTCGAGCATGTCGGTGACGAGGTCATGCGTCATCGGCCGCGGCGTCGTCGCACTCTGCAGCTTCATCAAGATCGCCGCCGCCTCAGGGTGGCCGATCCAGATCGGCAGAAACTTGTTGCCCTCGGACGTCTTCAGGAGGACGATCGGCTGCTTGCCGACCAGATCGAAGCTCACGCCGTAGATCTGCATCTCCTGCATCGGGCGACCTTTTCTGATGGTAGCTCAGGCCCTGCGCGTCAAACGTCACCCGTCGGCCCGTTCCAAAACCTTTAACGAAGCCGCAGGCCGCTCACAAAAGGCCGGGACGAACTGATGCGAGAGAACATTTTGCCGCGCGCCCTAGAGCGGAGTGGATAACCCCAGCCGCTAGCGAAAGCGCAGCTTTCGCTAGCGCTCCTTGAGCCGCCACTCGGCGACATCTCGGATACTGACGATGCCGACGGCCCGCTCGCCCGAGACGACCGGAATGTGACGGAAGCCGCGTTCGATCATCGTCTCGCCCGCCTCCTCGACCGAGGCGTCCTCGGTCATGGTCACGGGGTCGGGCGTCATCCACTCCCGCACGCGCGCTTCGCTCGAGTGCACGCGGCCTGCGACCGCGCGCATGAGGTCGCGCTCGGTGAAGATCCCGATCATCCGGCCGAAGTCGGAGACGACGACGGCGCCCACGCCGAGGCTCGTCATCTTCTCGGCAGCCTCGCCGATCGTGTCGGACGGCTCGACCGTCAAGACGTCCGTGGTCATCACCTCGCGCAACGTTGCCATGGCGGCGAGCATATAACCGCCGCGAGCGCCGGCTTAGCCGGCGTTCGCCACAGACGCTCTACGAAGCAAAGTCCGAAGGAAATCATCATGGCGCGAAGCGCCGGATTTCCTCCGGCTAAATGGGCGATCGTGGATTCGAACCACGGACCTCCGCCTTATCAGAGCGGCGCTCTAACCAACTGAGCTAATCGCCCGCGAGGGCCCGAAGTGTAGCCGGGGCTAATGCAGCCGGTCTGTGCACTGGAGGTAGTCCTCGACGGCGAGTAGGAAGGTGTTGTCCTCCGCGAGCTCGCGGAGCGTCCCCTTCGTCTCGTCGTCCAGATCCTCGTCGCGCGCCAACTCGGTCAGGAAGTTGCCCATCTGACCGTCACGGGACAGCGCGGCCATGCGGAGGAAGATCCGCTTCGCCTCGTCGTCCTGCGAGATCGCCTCCAGGGATTCGATGTCGTGATTGAGCCACAGACCCAGCATCTCACCGGTTAAACGTGGCGAGAGCCGAGGGAGATACGGCTAGGGTGCCGCGCGCTCCAGAGCTTCGGCGAGCTCTTCGAGCTCCGTCTCGTCGGCGAAGGAGATCTCTAGCCGATTGGACACGACGCGGCTCGAGAACCCCGTGATGCGATCGGCGGCCTGCTTCGCCCGCGCGACGAGATGGGGATCGAGCTTCGCCTGTTGACGTCGCTGCTTCGTCTTCGCTCCGGCCCAGCGCGCGGCGCGCTCGGCCGCGCGCACCGACATTCCCTTCTGCACGATCTTGCGCGCCAGTGCGCGCCGGCCTTCGTGATCGGGCACCGCGAGCACTGCCCGCGCGTGGCCCTCCGTCAGCTGCCCCCGCTCGAGCATCTTCAGCACGTCCTCGGGCAGCTCGAGCAGCCGCACCCGGTTCGAGACGGCGGGCTTCGACTTGCCGACCTGCTCCGCCAGCTCGCCGAGCGAGAGCCCGAACTCGTCGAGCACGACGGCGAACGCGCGCGCCTCCTCGACGGGCGACAGATCCTCCCGGGCGATGTTCTCGACGAGGCCGAGCAGGAGCGAATCCCGGTCATCCGCCTCGCGCACGACAGCAGGAACGGTCTTCAACTTCGCATCGCGAGCCGCCCGCCAGCGGCGCTCGCCGGCAATCAGCTCGTAGCCGCCCGCCACGCGCGGCCGGACGAGTACCGGCTGCACGACGCCCTGGGAGCGCACCGAGTCCGCGAGCCCTGCGCCTGCATCGGAGTCGAACTTGCGGCGCGGCTGCCGCGGGTTGGGATGGATTGAGTCGACCGGCAGCTCCGCAAGGTCTGTCGGCCCGGCCCCGCCGAGCAGGACTTCCAGCCCGCGGCCAAGACCGCGTCGTTGTTCAGGCGCGCTCGACAAGTTCCATCGCCACCTTCCAGTAGGCGTCCGCGCCGCGCGAGCGGCGGTCGTAGGCAATCGCAGGAAGGCCGTGACTCGGCGCCTCCGCCAGCCGGACCGACCGCGGCACGGTCGTCGCAAACACGAGATCGCCGAAGTGCTTCCGCACCTCCGCCTCAACGTCGGCTGACAGCCGCGTTCGCCCGTCCACCATCGTCAGCAGCACGCCGCCGACCGCAAGCCGCGGGTTGAGGCGCATCTTCACCAGGTTGATCGAGTGAACGAGCTGCGACAGTCCCTCGAGCGCGTAGTACTCGGCCTGCACCGGAATCAGCACGCGATCCGCTGCGGCAAGCGCGTTGACCGTTAGCGGCCCGAACGAGGGCGGGCAGTCGAGAAACACGAACGAGTACTGCTCGACGCCCGCTGCAAGAGCATGCCGAAGGTACGTCTCGCCCTCCCCGTGTCGCGTCAGCTCGACGGTCGCACCCGCCAGCTCCGGCTTCGCCGGAACGAGGTGCAGGTTGGGGAAGCGCGTCGGCTTCGCGAGCTCGCCCAGCGGCGCGCCGTCGAGCAAGTCGTACGTCGATGTCCCGTTTGCGTGCTCGCCCAGCCCGGACGTCGCGTTCGCCTGCGGATCGAGGTCGATCACGAGCGCGCGCTCGCCGGCCTCGGCAAGGCAGGCCGCGAGGTTGATGGCGGTTGTCGTCTTGCCGACTCCGCCCTTCTGGTTCGCGAGTGCGTAGACCCTGGCCACGCCGCCAGAGTACTCAGGCCAACGGACGCTTACGCGCGACTCCGGTCCGCCGCGGAAAGCCGGCAGGCGTCGGTCGCACTTTGCGCAAGACGAGCAGCCCCGCATGCTCGTCGGACAGCTCTCCGCCGACCTGCTCGGCAGCGCGCGCGACCCGTTCGACGTCTGCCGTCTCGCCGATCCACAGCACCACAGCGCCGCCCTCACGGACCAGCGGCAGACACCACTCCGCTGCGACCGGCGGCGGCGCGAGCGCCTTCGCGACGGCGACGCCGAACCGGTCCGTCGCCTGCTCCTCGGCGCGCCCGCGGACGACACGCGCGTTCGGCGGCGCCCACTCTCGCAGGAAGTCGCACTTGCGCCCGTTTGCTTCGAGGAGCGTCACGTCACGGTCGGGCAACGAGGCTGCAAGCGGGATGCCGGGCGCGCCGGCGCCGGAGCCCACATCGACGATTGGCCCTTCGAAACGCGACACGAGGTCGACTCCGCGCAGCGAATCCTGCAACAAGGCGCGTCGCGCCTCGGCGACGTCGCCGATCGCGGTCAGACCCGAAGTTGCAACGACGGCGCGCAGCCAGTCGTCAAGCAACGGGCCGTATGACGACGAAGCGGTTCGGCTCGGTGCCCTCACTCGTCGTCTCGACCCCGTCGAACTCCTTCAGCCGGATATGCACGACCTTGCGCTCCACTGCGGTCATCGGGTCCAACTCGACCGCATCGCCGTCCGCGAGCGCGCGCTCCGCGGAGCGAACAGCGAGAGCCTCGAGCGAGGCACGCCGGCGCGCGCGGTAGCCCGCAGCGTCGACGACAACCTCCTTGCGCTCGTCGTCGTGGCCGCGGTACATGGCGGCGTTCGCGAGGTACTGGATCGCGTCGATCGTTTGGCCGTGCCGGCCGATCAGCATCCCAAGGTCCGGCCCTGTGCAAGAGAGAGTGATCGTCTCGTCACCTTCCTCGACGTCGACCAGCGCGTTCACCCCGATTCCCTCGACGATGCGCTGAACGAGCTCGCGCGCTTCAGCTGCGAGATCGCTCTCGTCCGCCGGCGCCACGACCGGCGAGGCTGCGGCCGTCGTATCCGCCGACACCGTTGCGATCACGCGCGCGGGCGTGAACCCGACGCCGAGCAGACCCCGCTCGCCCTCCGACACGACCTGGAAGCGAACAGCCGACTTGTCGAGCCCCGGCCGTTGCCGCTCGAGCTCCCGCAGCGCTGCCCACTTGGCCTCGCCGACCGTCTCCCCGGTCGCCTCGACCTGAACCTCCATCAGCGTCGCGCCTTCTTCTTCCGTCTCACCTGGCGGGGCTGGCCGCTGGGCTTCGGCTCCGGCGGCTCGGCCGGCGCGCCGCCGTCCGGAGAGTCCTTCGGCGGCGTGCGCGAGGAGCGCTTGGGCCCGCCCCCACCGCCACCGCCGCCGGGCGGACCAACCTTCGGGATCAGCCGGCGCGTGATCAGCCCCTGCCCGACCGTCCACAGGTTCGTCGTCATCCAGTAGAGGACAAGGCCGGCCGGGAAGCGCGCGATCACGAAGATGAACGCGAACGGGAGGACGTACATGATGATCCGCTGCGACTGCTGCATCGAGCCGGACATGAAGTACGTCGAAGCCAGCTGGCTCGTCACGTAGACCGCCAGGAGGATGTAGCCGGACCAGTGGCTCGTCACGTGCGCGGCGATGCTCGGCACGAAGTGCAGCCACGACAGATTGCCGGCCGGCGGGTGCTTCGCGAAGTTCCGCAGGGTGTAGTAGAGGCCGATGAAGATCGGGAACTGCGCGACCAGTGGCAGGCACGACGAGGCCGGGTTGATGTTGTTCTCCTTGTAGAACTTCATCAGCTCTTCGTTGAGCTTCTGGCGGTCGCCCTTGTACTTGCGCTGGAGCTCCTTCATCTGCGGCGCGTGGGCCTGCATGTTCTGCATCGAGTGGATCTGCTTGACCGTCAGCGGGACGAGCAGCATCCGCACGAGCAGCGTCAGCGCGACGATCGACCACGCCCACGTGAACCCGATCGAGTGGATCCCATTGAGGATGTGCCGGAGCAGGTGCTCGAGCGGCTGCAACAGGTAGAGCAGCGACAGCAGCATCGTCATGTGAACACCTGCTGGTCGTGCGCGTAGTCGACGCCGCCGCGGCTCCACGGATTGCAGCGCAGTAGCCGCCACGCGGCGAGCACTGTCCCCTTGAAGAGGCCGAACTCCTTGTACGCGTCGATGGCGTACTCCGAGCAGGACGGATGGTACTTGCAGCTTCCGGCACCGAGGAAGGGTTTCAGCGTCAGGCGATATCCCCAGATCAGCGCGACGCCGAGATACCTCACGATGCGCGCTCCGACTCCGGCGCTGTCGGTCGGCTGCACAGACGGACCTGCGAGCAAGCTCGCCCCCCTGGAGGTCGGCAGCGCAGGCGGCGCCTCACGCGGCCGCCTTCCCGAGCACCTCGTCCACGCGCTCGCCGAGCCACTCGAACCCGTTCGCTGCAATAGCCTCCGACAGGCCCGGCTTGGCGATCAGCACGTAGTCGCGGCCGCCGGGAACGTCCCCGAGTCGTGCGCGCCACACCTCGCGCAGCTGCCGCTTGATCTTGTTACGGGCGACTGCATTGCCGGCCGCCCTCGGCACGGCCAGGCCGAGGCGCGGCTCGCCGGGCTCCTCCTCGCGGTCGAACCAGTACATGACCAGGAACCGCGTGGACGTCGATCGGCCCTGCCGGTAGACGGCGTCGAAGTCTCGCGAACGAGACAAGCGGTGCCGGCGTTGCACGGACTAAGGCGTCGCTCGCGACGCCGACATCAGGCCGAGCGGGCTTTGCCTGCTCGACCGTCGGAAATCGCCGGCCGACACGATTGAAGTAACCACTATGGCTTGAACCAGCCTACGCGGAAAGACGCTTTCGGCCCCTCGCGCGGCGGCGCTTCAGGATCGCGCGACCCGCACGCGTGGACATGCGGGCACGAAACCCGTGGCGACGCTTCCGCCGGCGCACGTTGGGCTGATACGTCCGTTTCACGAGGTCGAAGAGGGAGGAAAATGGCCCAAAAAGGGGCCGTGGTCGCGCCAGTATAGATGAGCGTTGGTGCACACCGTTATCCACAGCCCGGCGTGTGCGAATTGCCTCCAAATATGACGAACCGTCACTATTGCTCCACAGGTGTGGAGAGTGGTGTGGAGTGAGCGAAAGCCCTGCAAATCCGAGGGATTTCTTCCCCAGTTTCCACGCATTGTCGGCCGTCAGACACGCTGGTATGCTCGCCGCTCCCCCGAGGCGGAGAGGAGTGGTACAGCGGCGTGGATCGCCCAATCGAGCTGACCGCAGAGAGTCTTTGGAACGAGGTTGCCGGTCGGCTCAAAGGGGCCCTCAACGAGACCACGTACCGCACCTGGTTCGCCGAAGCGGAAGCCGCCGAGCTCTCGGACGACGCCTTCGTCCTCGGAGTGCCGAACGACTTCACGCGTGAGTGGATCGAAGGGCACTTCCTCGGCCTGATCGGGGCGGCGGTCCGCGACGTGACGGGACAGGAGCGGCGGGTCGCACTCTCGGTCCTCGAGCGCGTGCCCGTGGATACGCCCAGCCCGGCGGCGGAGGCGAAGCCGCGCCAGATGGGGGGCGCCGGCGACACGGGGATGAATCCGAAGTACACGTTCGACCTGTTCGTCATCGGCTCGTCGAACCGCTTCGCCCACGCTGCCGCGTTGGCCGTGGCCGAAGCGCCGGCTCAGGCGTACAACCCGCTCTTCATCTACGGCGGCACGGGGCTCGGCAAGACGCATCTCATGCAGGCGATCGCGCAGTACGTCGGGGAGCACTCCAGCGACCTGTCCGTTCGCTACGTCACCAGTGAGACGTTCATGAACGACTTCATCAACTCCCTGCGCGACAAGCGGATCGAGGGGTTCAAGCAGCGTTACCGCACCTATGACCTGCTGCTCGTCGACGACGTGCAGTTCTTCGAGCACAAGGAGCGGATCCAGGAGGAGTTCTTCCACACCTTCAACTCGCTCTACGAGGCCGGCTCCCAGATCGTCATGTCCTCGGACCGCCCGCCACGCGACATCGCGACCCTGGAGGAGCGGCTCCGCTCGCGCTTCGAGTGGGGGTTGATCACCGACATCCAGCCGCCCGATCTCGAGACGCGCATCGCAATCCTGCGCAAGAAGGTCAAGACCGACGGCATCCACGTGCCGGATCCACAGGTCCTGTCCTTCATCGCGTCGCGTATCTCGACCAACATTCGCGAGCTCGAAGGAGCGCTCACCCGCGTCGTCGCGTTCTCCTCCCTGACGGGCCGCGCGCTCTCCGTCGAGCTTGCGGAGGACGTGCTCAAGGATGTCTTCCCGCAGGGGGAGGCCGCAGAGGTGTCGATCCGTCGCATCCAGGAGCTCGTCTCGGAGCGCTTCCAGCTGTCGATGGACGAGCTCTGCGGCGACAAGCGCTCCCAGAACATCGTCTATCCCCGGCAGGTCGCGATGTACCTCTCCCGCGAGCTGACGGACTCCTCCCTCCCGAAGATCGGCAAGGAATTCGGCGGGCGCGACCACACCACCGTGATCCACGCAACCTCCAAGATCGCGCGCCTGATCCGTGAGGACAGATCTGTCTACAACCTTGTGCAGGAACTGACCGCACGTGTGAAGCAGGTCCGGTGACGGTCCGGACCTGTTGATGTCCCCGACCTTTCCACCATCTGCATCCCCTGCGAGAATGGCTCAACCAACGGGGAGAAGGGCCTCGTCCACGACGTCCACACCCCCTATGACTACAACGAGGTTTTTAAATGATTGAAAGCAACACCAACACCATGGTGGGGACGGGGATGAAAGTCGTCTGTCGCCGCGAGGAGCTCTCGCAGAAGCTCGGTGTCGTCGCGCGTGCCGTGTCGACACGTGCAAGCGTGCAGATCCTTTCCGGTGTGCTGCTCCGCGCCGAGGCGGGGCACCTGCACCTCGCCGCCACCGACATGGAGCTGTCGCTGCGCTCCTCTCTCGAGGCGCAGGTCGAAGGCGACGGTGCGGTCGTCGTGCCCGGCCGGCTCCTGGTCGAGCTCGTGCGTCTGCTGCCGGACAGCGAGGTGACGATCGAGCATCGCGCCGACGAGAGCGTCGTGCGCATCACGTCGGGTCCGTCCGCGTCGACTCTGCACACGTATGCGGCGGAGGACTTCCCTCGTCTGCCCGACCTGGACGCGTTGGGCACGTTCACCGTCGATCGCGAGTCGCTGCTCGACACGGTCTCGCGCGTCGCACGCTCCGCGTCGCGCGACGAGTCGCGCCCCGTGCTGACCGGGATCCTCGTCCGGTTCGAGGCCGGCAAGATCGTGATGGCGGCGACCGACTCGTATCGCCTGTCCGTGAAGGAGACCGACCTGCCGGGTGACGTGCCCGAACTGGAGGCGATCATCCCGGCACGTGCGCTCGCGGAGCTCGCGCGCATCGCACAGGGCGGCGACACCATCGAGCTCGGCGTGCACGAGAACCAGGTTGTGTTCGCAGCCGACGACGTCTGGCTGACGACGCGCCGCATCGACGGGCAGTTCCCGAACTACAAGCAGCTGCTCCCCGAGACGTTCGAGCACGAGCTGACGCTGCCGCGTAACGAGCTCCTCGACGTCGTCCGCCGCGTCGGCGTGATGGTGCAGCGCACGTCGCCGATCCAGCTCCGCTTCGCGGAGGGCGAACTGACGGTGTTCGCGCGCACGCAAGACGTCGGCGAGGCGAAGGAATCGATTCCCGCGCAATTCTCCGGCGACGCAATGGAGATCGGGTTCAACGCCGAGTTCCTGCGCGAGGGGATCGAATCGATGAGCTCCGACGACCTGCGCCTGAAGCTGATCTCGCCGCTGCGGCCGGCCGTGATCGAGGGCGGCGAGGACGACCCGACGTATCTGATCATGCCGATCAGGCTGCCTGGCTAGGCGGTCTGATCGTCTCGGCAGTCTCCCTGCGCAACATCCGGTCGTACGCGCGCCTCGACCTCGACCTTCGGCCCGGTCTCGTCCTCGTAGTCGGCGAGAACGGCGCCGGCAAGACGAACCTGCTCGAGTCGCTGCACGTTGGCACGCAGGGATTTTCGCCCCGCACCCGGGCGGACGCGCAGCTCGTCCGCTTCGGAGAACGCGCGGGACGAGTCGCGCTGAAGGGGGCACGCGGCGGCACGCCGCTCGAGCTGGAGCTGACGATCGAGGTCGGCGCCGCGAAGCAGGGAAAGGTCAACGGTGCGCCTTTGCGCGCGGCGGAACAGTTGCGCACTGAGGTTGCGACGCTTGTGTTCACACCCGACCGCCTCGCAGTCGTGAAAGGCGGCCCGGCAGTGCGCCGCGCGTACTTCGACCGCGCGCTCGGCCGGCTCGGACCTGCACGCGCACAGCTGTCGATTGAGTATGGGGCGGCGCTTGCGCAGCGGAACGCGGCGCTCCGCCGTGTTGCTGGCGGCTTCTCCTCGCGTGACGCGCTAACGCCCTGGACCGAGCAGGTCGCTGCGCTCGGCCGGCAACTCGTCGAAGCCCGAAGTGAAGTCCTCGCCGCGCTCGCCCCGGGATTCGCGGAGCGTGCCGACGAGCTCGGCCTGCCGGGTGCCCGCATGACGTACGACGGCGAGCCGCCCACCGTCGCCGCGCTCGAGGCACGGTTCGACCGCGATGTCGAGCGTGGCTCGACCGGTCTCGGCCCGCATCTCGACGACGTCGTCCTGACGAGCGCGACGCGCGATCTGCGCAGCTTCGGGTCGCAGGGCGAGCAGCGCCTGACGGTGCTTGCGTTGCTGCTCGCGGAGGCCGAGTTGATCGCCGAGCGCCGGGGGTTTCCGCCGCTGCTGCTTCTCGATGACGTTCTCTCGGAGCTCGATCCGAACCGTCGCCGCGTACTGGCCGAGCGCGTTCAGGGCGTCGGCCAGACACTCGTGACCGCGACCCAGGCATCTTCGTTGCCGGTCGATCCGGCGCTGCTCTTGGAGGTCACACCCGGTTTGGTCAGGGCCGCGTGATGGACCGCGTCGGCGCCGCCGTGAGCCGCGAGCTGCGCCGCTTCGGACCGGCTGCGGGCATGGCGCCGATCGTCGAGGCATGGCCGCAGGCGGTCGGTGACATGATCGCGCGGAACGCCTGGCCCGCGCGTCTTGCTCGCGACGGCACGCTGCACGTGAACACGACCGATTCGATCTGGGCGTTCGAGCTGAAGAGCCGCGCGGAGGAGATTCGCGAGCGTCTGGGGGAGCACGCGCCGCAGCGGCTCGCGTTTGCCGCCGGACCGATCCCGGAGCCGCCCGAACCGTCCTCCGGGGACGCCGTGAAAGAGCCCCTCGAGCCCTCTGCCGAGCACGTCGCGGAAGCTGACTCACTCGCGCGAGTCATTCGTGACGAAGAGCTCCGCAAAGTGGTCGCAAAAGCGGCTGCTTTGAGCCTGGCAAAAGGCGGCTGACGACCGCTCGTTCTGGTACAATTCGAGATGCCCGCAAGTAGGGAATTTGCAGGGCTTTTTTCATGGCTGAAGTCACCTATACCGCCAAGGACATCACCGTCCTCGAAGGCCTCGAGCCGGTCCGCCTGCGACCGGGCATGTACATCGGCTCGACGGGCGCCCGGGGGCTCCATCACCTCGTCTACGAGGTGGTCGACAACAGCGTCGACGAGGCCCTCGCGGGACGCAATGACAAGATCGAAGTCACCCTCCATCCGGACAATTCGGTGACGGTCCGCGACTACGGCTCCGGGATCCCGGTCGACACGATGGCCGAGCAGGGCATGTCCGCTCTCACGGTCGTGCTCACGAAGCTGCACGCCGGCGGCAAGTTCGGCGGGGAGGATGCGGCGTACAAGGTTTCGGGCGGCCTGCACGGCGTCGGCGTGTCCGTCGTGAACGCGCTTTCCGAGTGGCTGATCGCCGAGGTCCGGAGGGGCGGCAAGGTGTACCGCCAGGAGTTCACGCGCGGTGTTCCGAACGGCGAGGTCGAGGTTGTCGGGAAGGCCGACAAGGACGACACCGGCACGACGATCATGTTCCTGCCGGATGCCGAGATCTTCGACGAGTTCGAGTACTCCGCCGACACGCTGCAGCAGCGCATGCGGGAGACGGCGTTCCTGACCCGCGGCCTGCGCATCGTTCTCACCGACGAGCGTGCCGGCGGTGAGACGGTCGAGTTCCACTACGAGGGCGGCATCCGTGACTTCGTCGCGCACGTCAACTCGACGAAGGACGGCATCCACAAGCGCATCGCCTACTTCGAGGGGGAGAACGAGCAGGGCCAGGTCGAGGTCGCGATGCAGTGGAATGCGTCGTACCAGGAGTCCGTTTACACATTCGCCAACAACATCAACACGCACGAGGGCGGTTCGCACCTTTCGGGCTTCAACGCCGCGCTGACCCGCACGCTGAACAAGGTCGCGCGCGACATGGGTCTGCTGAAGGAGAAGGAGGACAACCTCGAGGGCGACGACGTGCGCGAGGGGCTGGCCGCCGTCGTCTCCGTGAAACTCCAGGATCCGCAGTTCGAGGGCCAGACGAAGACGAAGCTCGGCAACCCATGGGTCAAAGGCTTCGTCGAGTCGAGCGTCAACTCGAAGCTGTCGGAGTTCCTCGAGGAGAACCCGACCGACGCGAAGCAGATCATCACGAAAGCGATCTCTGCCGCGCGCGCGCGGCAGGCGGCACGCAAGGCGCGCGACCTGACGCGGCGCAAGGGTGCATTCGGCGGAGAGATCGCGAAGAAGTTCGCCGACTGCCAGGTCCGCGACCCCGAGCTCGCCGAGATGTTCATCGTCGAGGGAAACTCGGCCGGCGGGGCCGCCAAGGACGCGCGCGACAAGTCGAACCAGGCGATCCTGCCGCTGCGCGGCAAGATCATCAACTCCGAGAAGAACCGCATCGACAAGGTGCTCTCGAACGCCGAGGTGCAGCTCCTCGTCCAGGTGATCGGCACCGGCATCGGCGAGGAGTTCGACATTGCGAAGCTCCGCTACCACCGCGTCATCGTCATGACGGACGCCGACGTCGACGGCGCGCACATCCGCACGCTCGTGCTGACGTTCCTCTACCGGCACATGCCCGAGCTGTTCGAGCGTGGCCACGTGTACATCGCGGTGCCGCCGCTTTACCTGGCTCGTCTGGGGAACCAGCAGAACTACCTCGAGAAGGAGTCGCAGCTCGAGGAGCTCCTCGTCCGCGAACGCTTCGCCGATCTTCAGATCGAGGGCCGCGGCAACGCTTCGCTGAAGTTCACCGAGGCGCGGTACGCGAGGTTTGCGCGCACGCTGACGGAATACGTCGGCTGGGCTGCGCGGCTTCGCTCGGACTTCGGGCCTCAGGCTGCCGACTTCGTGCTCGCCCATCGCCTGGTCGAATCCGACGCGGCCTCGCCGGCGGACGCGGTCAAGGCGATTGCCGGCGCCGCGCCCAACGGATACAAGCTCGACTCCGAAGCCGATGCGGACGAATTGCGCATCCGCGTGGTCGAGACGGAGACGAGCGCGATGCAGAACGTTGTCGTGCCGGCAGAGTTGTTTGCCTCTCCCATTTACGACCGCGTTCGCAAGACCTACGGCCGCCTGGCCGAGATCGTCGGCGGACTGCCGCCGTTCTCGCTCAGGTACGGCAAGCAGTCGGTCGAAGCGCTGACGTTCGAGGGCTTGCGCGATGCTGCACTGGGGCTCGCGAAGAGCGGCATCCAGATCACGCGCTTCAAAGGGCTCAGCGAGATGAACGCCGCGGAGCTCTGGGCGACGACGATGGACCCGAACCGCCGCATGCTGATTCGCGTCGACGTCGAGGACGCGGCCGCCGCCGACCTCTGGTTCTCGCGGCTGATGGGCGACGAGGTCGAGCCGCGCCGCCTCTTCATCGAACAGAACGCGCTGGAAGTCAAGAACCTCGATGTCTGATCTGACGCCCGAACCCCTCGGCGCCGGCCGCGTCGAGACGCGCGAGCTCGACCAGGAAGTACGGACCAGCTTCCTCGACTACGCGATGAGCGTGATCGTGAGCCGTGCGCTGCCCGACGTGCGCGACGGCTTGAAGCCCGTGCACCGCCGCGTCCTCTACGCGATGCACGAGGCCGGCCTGCAGCCGAATCGCCCGACCCGAAAGTCGGCGCGCGTCGTCGGCGACGTCATGGGCAACTACCACCCACACGGCGACTCGGCGATCTACGACGCCCTCGTCCGGCTCGCGCAACCGTTCTCGATGCGCTACCCGCTGATCGACGGCCAGGGCTACTTCGGCTCAGTCGACGGCGACCCCGCGGGAGCTATGCGCTACACCGAGTGTCGGTTGTCACGAATGGCAACGGAACTGCTCCGCGACATCGACGCCGACACCGTCGACTTCCAACCCAACTACGACGAGTCGCGCCGTGAGCCCTCGGTTCTGCCTGCTCGCTTCCCAAATCTGCTCGTGAACGGGTCGTCGGGGATCGCGGTCGGCATGGCGACGAACATCCCACCGCACAACCTCGGCGAGGTCGTCGACGCGATCACCGCGATGATCGAGGACCCGTCGATCGACGTCGAGCGCCTCTCGAAGCACGTCAAGGGACCGGACTTCCCTACGGGTGGATCGATCGTCGGTCGCGGGGGGATCCGCGACGCGTATCGCTCGGGCCGCGGCCGCATCAGCGTGCGCGGGCGCGCGCACATCGAGCAGCTGCGCGGCGGCAAGAGCGCGATCATCATCACGGAGCTGCCGTACGGCGTGCGCAAGGCCGGCGAAGGCGGCGTGATCGACAAGATCGCAGACCTCGTCAAGGCCGGCACGCTGAACGAAGTGCCGATGTCCGACGAGGCGCTGCAGGACCACTCCGACAAGGAGGGCATGCGGATCTACGTGGAGCTCAAGCGCGAGGCCGTGCCGCAGGTCGCATTGAACAAGCTGTTCAAGCTGACGCCGCTGCAGACGACGTTCGGCTACAACGCGGTCGCGCTCGTCGACGGCGCCCCGAGGACGCTGTCGCTACTCGAGCTGATCCGCCACTACCTCGACTACCAGCGCGACGTGGTCACGCGCCGGTCGAAGTACGAGCTGCGCCAAGCCGAGAAGCGGGCCCACGTTCTCGAGGGCTACCTCAAGGCGCTCGACCACCTCGACCAGGTGATCGCTCTCATCCGTGCGGCCGCGAACACTGACTCGGCGCGCGAGGGCCTGATGAGCACCTTCGATCTCTCCGAGATCCAGGCGCAGGCGATCCTCGACCTCCGGCTCTCGCGGCTCACGAAACTGGCGCGCGACGAGATTCAGGGGGAGTACGGCGACTTGCAAGAGCGGATCGCGGAGCTGCGGGCGATCCTCGGCGACCCGGCTCGTATCGACGGCGTGGTCAAGGAAGAGCTGCTCGAGCTGAAGCAGATCTACGGCAAGTCCGACGACCGGCGCACGGAGATCGTGCAGGCTGAGGACGAGCTCGAGCTCGAGGACCTGATCGCGGAAGAGGACATGGTGATCGCGATCACCCGCTCGAACTACATCAAGCGCCTACCGGTGACCACCTATCGCGAGCAGCGGCGCGGCGGCATCGGGGTGATGGGCATGGACTTGAAGGACGAGGATTACATCGAGCACCTGTTCGTTGCCTCGACGCACGACTACATCCTCTTCTTCACGAACGTCGGCAAGGTCTACCGGCTGAAGGTGCACGAGCTGCCGCTCGGCTCGCGTCAGTCGAAAGGGCGCGCGATCCAGAACCTGCTGCCGTTCCGCCAGGACGAGCAGGTGCGCGCCGTGATCCAGACACGCAACTTCGAGGAAGCCGAGTACCTCGTGTTCGCCACCAAGAAGGGGGTCGTCAAGAAGACGAAGCTCGCTACGTACAACACGCCGCTCCGCTCCGACGGCATCATCGCCATCAAGATGCGCGAGGGTGACGAGCTCGTCGGCGTGCGCCACTCGTCGGGGAACGACGACATCCTGATGGTGTCGCGCAAGGGGCAGGCGATCCGCTTCCACGAAACCGATGTACGGGCGATGGGACGCGACGCGTCAGGCGTGCAAGGAATGCGCCTGCGCGCGGAAGACGAGGTGATCGCCGTCAACATCGCGCACGACGACGCGGACGTCCTCGTCGTGACCGAGAACGGTTACGGCAAGCGCACGCGGGTCTCGGAGTATCCGGTCAAGGGCCGTGGCGGCATGGGCGTGAAGACGGTGCAGTTGACGGAGGCGAAGGGCCAGCTCGCCGGCGCACGCGTGGTGCGCGACGGCTATCAGGTGATGCTGATCTCGGACGGCGGCACCGTCATCCGCATGGCCGTCGACGACATCAAGCGCTCCGGCCGCTCGACGCAGGGCGTGATCGTGATGCGACCGCGCGACGGCGAGCATGTTTCCAGCCTCGCGCCGGTCGTGGAGTCGGCTGAGGACAAGGCCGACGCCGCCGCCGAGACAAACGGGACGGGGCCTGGAGAGGCCTAGCCCGGCCACAAATCTGCGGAATTTCGTCCCCGAAAGGGGGAGATTTTGAAGAAACCCCTTCCCCCTCAGGAACAAGAGCTGTATACCTTTGAAACTAGGGGTTCCACTTTCCCAGGGAAATGAGGACGACATGGCAGCCAGTCGACAGGTAGATCTTCTCGAGCCGATCGACCTCGCTGAGCACCTCGGGAAGGTCGAGCTCTACCTCGGCCAGGTCTGTCAGATCGCCGGCATCTCCAAGATGCAGCTCGACTACTGGACGAACAAGGCGCAGATCCCGACCAAGGGCAAGAAGCAGCGCATCTACGACATCGAAGCGCTCGAGACCGTCATGCTGATCAAACAGGCGAAGGACAAGGGCCTGAACCTCGGCGCAGCGATCGACGCGGCGCGGCGCTTCCGCGATCAGGGCCCCACGACGCCTCAGCCGGACGGGGCGGCCTAGCCGCTCAGCCGCCGCGCCGCCTCTTCGGGCGGCAGGGTGTTCACGAAGATCCCGGCGCCGAGCTCGAGGCCGGCGAGGATCGTCAGGCGCGGGAGCAGGACGAGGCGCCAGTCACGCTCGTCGTGCTCGAGCCAGGCGTTGAGCGGCACGGGGCCCTCGACGGTGTGCAGTCGACGGACAACGTCGACGAGCAACTGCAGCGCCGGCGCGACCAGCTCGCTCTCGACGCCGGCCGGATCCGGTGCCGCAGGCGCGATCACCGTCTCGTAGGGGAGGCGGCTCGCCCACGGGCAGCCGACGACGAGCCCGTCCTTCGCCGCGAACTCCTCGAGGCGCGGGCGCGTGCGCGCGGGCGGCGGCTCCGGCAGCCAGACGAGCTGCGAGTGCGAGTGCGGCAGGCTCGAGCCGGCCTCGCGGCCCTCGTTCACGAGTGCGTGCACGTAGCCGGGGTGCGCGGCGGCGCGGCGCCGCCAGGCCTCAGCGACGAGCTCCGGCTCGTCGTCCTCGAGCTCTGCGAGCGACCGCACGTGACGCCGGCTGTGGACGACGACCTCCTGGCGCTCGAGCGCCGGATACAGGTTGGGCACGACCCGCACGAGCCAGTCGCCCTCCTCCGGCAGCACGAGCGTCTGCGGCGGCGTCATCTCCTCGTGCCCGGCGCAGAACGGACATGTCGCGAGCTCTTCGGGCGTCGGCGGATCGAGCGTTGCGCGTGCGGCCCCGGGTCGCTTCGCCCGCCCGGGGGCGATCACGGCAATGCGG